>JBAVZU010000308.1:0-2051 GCA_049588915.1 Candidatus Sulfotelmatobacter sp. | reverse complement strand
TACCTCTTCACCGCTTCCAACCTTCCAACTATCCGGGCTGAGGATTTCAGTCGAACCTAGGCAAGTATGCTCGGGCCGGAAGTAACTTTCCCGCCCCCGTTATCAACCTGTTCGGCTTCTTTCCGATCTGACGCAGTTAGTTTTGGTTGCTCCACGGGGGCCCGCTGATGCGGAACGATGTGGGCCTTCGGAGTGGCAGGAAGACGTTTCGGGCTGACCGACCGGACCTACCGAACCAGATGCGATGCGTTCTGCATGGCGCGCAGCGCCAAGCGATCGATGAAAATAACGCCGTTGAGAGTATGCTGCGCCCAGCTAGGATCGAGAGGTTTTATGTTGGGGCGGCAAGAGTCACGAGGGGTTTTACGGAAAAATCGCCGCTTCTAAGTTATGACAAGCACGCACCATTCGGTTGACATCAGCCGTTGTCAGTGACAGACTCCCCCAGAAGGAAGTACCACGCAGTGAGCGATCGCACTCGGTTCATCACTTATCATGGTAAGCAGATACTGGTGGTCGATTTATCGAATTGTTCTGCTGCCGAGGTTGAAAAGATCATTCGGAAACTTCCTGAACTTGTCACCACCCGAGCGCGCGATTCGGTCTTGGTACTCACTGTTTTCACTCGAGCATCGTTCGACGAAGAAGCTATTCGGGTCATGAAAGAAACTGCTGTCTTCGATAAGCCTTATGTAAAAAAGTCCGCTTGGGTGGGATCAGAAAGCCTTCCTGCGGACTTCTCTAAGACAATGAAGGGATTCTCACGGCGCGAATTTCCTTCTTTTGGAACCCGCGAGGAAGCTTTGGAATGGCTGGCGAGCGACTGAAGTCCCAAAGTCGTAGCTTTAGGCCGCTGCGCAGCTTTTGAGCTTTGCCACGCCTTCACGTCACGCGGCACCTTCTTGTAGTGCGCTCGAGCGGCGAATGCGCCTTTTCTGATTTGTTGGTGTCCAGTTACTCGGTGGCGGGTTTGCGAATGAAAAAGCTCCGATTCTTGGTATCTCTTCAAACCCTCGATAACGATTACCAAGAGGCACAAGCCCAAGCTGCACAAGATACTGCTCGCAAACTGGGAAGCGAAGCGGAGATCGTCTATGCTGAGAACGACGCGGTGAATCAGAGCATCCAACTTCTAACCGCTATCCAAAGCGGAGTTGAGTCCCGTCCTGACGCGATTGTGGTGGAACCTGTCGGGGGGACGGCCTTACCTCATGTGGCCCGGGCCGCCATCGCTGCCGGAATCGGATGGGCGGTCCTGAACCGGAGGCCGGAGTACTTGGCGGATCTGCGCAAGGCCTCAAATGTACCCATCTTCGCCATCAGCGCTGATAACGTCGAGATTGGACGCATTCAAGGGAGACAACTCGCAGCGTTACTGCCCAAAGGCGGCTCTGTCCTCTACATCGAAGGACCTTCGCAGAGTTCATCGGCCCAAGAACGTACGTCCGGGATGCTCGAGACAAAACCGTCAAACATCCGAGTGAGGATGTTAAAGGCGTCGTGGACAGAGGAAAGTGCCGCGCGGGCGGTGCGATCGTGGCTGAAAATGGCTACTTCACAAAGTGCGTCCATAAACCTGGTCGGAGCGCAAGATGACTCGATGGCCATGGGCGCTCGCAAAGCTTTTCAGGAGATTACCAACGAAGCGGAACGGTCGCGATGGCTGAGCTTACCATTTATCGGATGTGATGGTCAGCCATCGACGGGCCAGGCCTGGGTGCGCGAGAAAAAGCTCATGGCGACGATTCACATTCCACCGCTCACGGGACAGGCGATGGAGATTCTCGCAAGAGCAATTCACGTTGGAGTCCAACCGCCCGAACAGTCCTTGACCGCGTCCTTCTCGATTCCTCCCTTCGAATCATTGGCTCCGCACAACACATAGGCAATCTCCGCCGTGGCTGCGTTCTCGCCGCAAGGTTACGGCTGAGTCGTGCTCACGGGTGATATCGCGTTCTTGAACTGTTCCTGTGCTTCATTTTTTTCCACTTCTGCACCCCTGTTCAACACAACCTTTCGGTTGCCCGGTGATTTTTCTTGCATCTCAGTTG
>JBAVZU010000307.1:0-10499 GCA_049588915.1 Candidatus Sulfotelmatobacter sp. | reverse complement strand
GTGGTGTACTTCACACAAATCGCTTATGAAATGGGTCAATCGGTTCTGGAAGACTGACAAAAAACGACGACAGTGCTAAATTCGCTGGTAACGGAAGTAGTACGCTCCTGAATGGGACGATAGTGTCTGACGCCGTTCTGCTGCGAATAGGAAAAATGTCTTCTCGCCGACCGCTTCTGCTTCGCTTTGATCGACAATGCACCATGGCGCGATCCCAGATGCGCTCTTGTGTCGATTGCGTGTTATTGCTGGCGAGCGCGGTGCCTTTGTTTGCGAATCTCTTGGTCGCTCCTGCGTACGCACAATCACAACCTCCGCAGTACGTGACCAGGGTTTGGCACACGGAAGAGGGTCTGCCGCAAAACTCGGTCAATGCGATGCTGCAGGACCACCGCGGCTATATCTGGATCGGCACGTTCGGAGGGCTTGCGCGCTTCGATGGCGAGCGCTTCACACTTTTCGATTCGGCGAATACGCCAGGATTCGGAAGCGATCAGATTTCCTCACTGTGCGAAAGCCGCTCTGGCACATTGTGGATCGGCACTGTGGATGGCGGTCTCATCCGGCTGCAGGATGGTGCCGCCACCACTTACACGGAACGCGACGGCTTGCCAAACCGGTGGGTCACTTCGATCCGCGGCGATGTCGAAGGGAAGGTCTGGATCAACACTGCAGCGGGGGGTGTTGCGCATTTTGCCGGCACAAAGCTGGAGGCTTATCCCATTCACCGCGGAAAAGCGGTCCGCGAATTCTTTCTGCAGGCGCGGGACGGAAGCATGTGGTTCCGTAGCGGACAAGATGTTATGCGTTTCGCAGCCGATGGCTCGGTTGCGACCCTGCACTCCGCCAAGCCGAGTGTTTTTCTCGTACACGAAGCACGCGACGGAAGCGTCTGGATTGCTTTTCGTGACCAGTATCGTCTAGTGCGCTATTACCAGGGCGTATTCTCGGATGTTCCGCTGCCGCCGGTGAAGCGCCGCGAGTTGAAGAGCGATCTTCTTTTGTATTCCTTTGACATGACGGAGGGCGCAGATGGGGAATTGCTGCTGCGCACGCCATCCGGCCTGAGCCGCATTGTGAATGGCACGCTCAGTTTTCCCGAAGCACTACCCTTGCCAACGAATGCCGGCGAATTGCTCAAGGTGCGCAGCTTCTTCGTAGGTCGCGAAGGCAATCTCTGGATTGGAACCATTGGAAGAGGGCTGATTCGTCTCCGGAGAGCCCCCTTGACAGCGTACGGAAAAGACGAAGGTCTCTCGGACTCAAACTTCAGTAGCGTGTTTCAGGATCGGGAAGGCCGAATCTGGCTCGGCGGAGATTTACTCTACTGCTTCGATGGGCATCCCTTCCATCTGGTCCCGGGCGTGCCGGACGTTCTCGCCATTGCCCAGACACGCGACGGCGACCTGTGGTTCGGGGGGTACGGCGGCCTGTATCGCCTGCGATCGGGTGTGCTGACCCATTTCAAGGTTGACGCACCTGCCGTGAAAATCATTTTTCAGGACCGGGAGGGCACGCTCTGGATTGGTGCGGTGACCGAGGATCGTCCTGGTGGCTTGTACCGCTTTCGCAAGGGAAAATTGGAGCAAGTCCCTGGCATCTCCGACGTGCGCGCAATCGCCGAGGATCGAGACGGTGGCCTATGGCTGGGCGGTCTCGCAGGTCTCAGGCACATGCACGGCAGCAAAATTGTGACCCACGACCGGAAGCAAGGGTTGTCGAGTAACTCCGTGTATGACATCCACCAGGATTCGACCGGGACTCTCTGGGTCGCGACGTACGGCGGGGGATTGAACCGTTTCCGGGACGGCCGGTTTAAGGCAATCACCACCCAGGACGGTCTGCCCGATAACTTGCTGCTGGGCCTGTTGGAGGACGGCGAGGGCAATCTCTGGTTCAGCTCCAATCAGAGTGTATTTCGGCTCAGTCTGAATGAGCTAAATGACTTTGCCGATGGGAAAATCTCTTTCCTTTCGCCCGTATCGTACGGAGCAGCGGAAGGCATGAGAAGCACTGAATCCAATGGTGGGAGCCCGGGAGGCTGGAAAACTCGCGATGGGCGGATATGGTTTCCTACCCTGCGCGGCGTGGTGGCTATTGACCCAACTAAGGGTAATAGCCTTCCTCCGCCCGTGGTGCTGGAGGAGGCATGGGCCAACAAGTTCACGCTGGCTCGGAACGCGCGCACTCCCGTACCGCCCGGCAACAGCACCTTCGATTTTCGCTTTACGGCCCTGAGTTTCTCCGCTCCGGAAAAACTGCATTTCAAGTACCGGCTCGAACCGTTTGACAAGGACTGGGTGAACGCCGGCACGCGCCGTACGGCACACTACACGAACATGAATCCGGGAGATTACTCGTTCCATGTGCTGGCGGTAAACAACTATGGCATTTGGAGCGAGCACGAGGCCAGCGTTGGTTTCGTGCTGCTGCCGCACTTTTATCAGACGATCTGGTTTCGAGTAGCGTGCGTTGCGGCATTTCTGGCGATGATCTGGGGAGTACATCAACTGCGTGTCCGGCAACTGGCGCACGAGTTCAACATGCGTCTGGACGAGCGCGTAAGCGAGCGCACCCGGATTGCCCGGGACTTGCACGACACACTCTTGCAAAGTTTTCAAGGTTTGGTCTTCCGCTTTCAGGCGGCTCGGTATCAGCTCCCCGATCGTCCCGAAGACGCATCTGAAAGTTTGGATAGCGCCCTCAATTCTGCCGATCAGGCACTCGCGGAGGGCCGTAGCGCCATTCAGGAACTGCGCTCGGGGTCATCCCAGGAAAGCAACCTTGAACAGATGCTGCTGGTAACGGGGCGCGAACTGGCAGCCTCACAGAATGGTGGCGACAGTGCCCCGTCTCTGCGGGTGATTGTCGAGGGGAACCAACGAGCGAAGCGGGCGATAATCAGGGAAGAAATCTATCGAATTGCACGGGAGTTGCTGCGCAATGCTTACCGCCATGCGCATGCCCGGAACATTGAAGCCGAGCTACGCTACGACGACGATGCTTTTTTCTTAATCGTGCGAGATGATGGAAAAGGAATCGATCCAAAGATACTGAAAGATCATGGTCGCGTCGGCCATTGGGGCCTGCCGGGCATGTATGAACGGGCAGAAGGAATTGGAGCCCGATTGGATATCTGGAGCGAAGTGGGCGCCGGAACAGAAGTACGGTTGACGGTTCCAGGCGCTATCGCCTATGAAAAATCCGGCGATAGCGGTAGATTTAAGTTGTTCCGGAAAACGAGGATTTATGAGCACCGGTCCTAGTTCGACTAAAGGTTCGATTCGGATCATGACGGTTGACGATCATCCTCTCTTGCGTCAGGGCATCGCCGCCATTATCAAAACTCAGCCAGATACGCAAATGGTCGCAGAGGCGTGTGACGGGGAGGAGGCCATTGCACAATTTCGATTGCACCATCCGGACGTTACCCTGATGGATCTGCAAATGCCGAACATGAATGGTAATGAAGCAATCACCAGGATCAGACAGGAATTCCCCGACGCTAAGATCCTGGTCTTGTCGACCTATGGGGGTGACGTTCAAGTCCTACGGGCGATCAAGGCCGGTGCGCGGGGATACATGCTGAAAGGGAACGTCCGCACAGAGCTGCTGGAGGCGATCCGCGCCGTCCATGCCGGGCGCAAGCGAATACCGCCCGAAATTGCGGCGGAACTGGCCGACCACGCTGCCGACGATCAGCTGAGTTCGCGCGAAATTGATGTGCTTCATTTGATCGGCGAAGGCAATGCCAATAAACAAATCGCCGACAAGCTTTCAATCGCAGAAACAACAGTCAAGAACCACGTCTCGAACATTCTCTCCAAGCTAGGCGCAAACGATCGGGCGCACGCGGTCACCATTGCGCTCCAGCGCGGGATTATCGAGCTGGATGTCCGCCGACGGTAGGATTCGTAAATCCTACTTTTGACCCTTTCAATCTATTTCCAGGATCACTAGCATGAGACCAGCATCGGAGGACGTGTCTGCAACGTCTGTTTTCCACATTCGCCGAAGGCTGGCCCGGCGCTGGTCTTCTGCTTCAGCGCGTGTTGACGAGCACGATTCTGGTGTATTACGGGGCCTCGCATCTCGTGGAAAACGCTAGATTGGCGACGGGCCTGCCTTATCTGATTGCGGCTATCGCGGGCGTATTTCTGTTTCTCGGCCTTTGGACGCCACTCGCCGGAATCACGATTGCCATCGTCGGCGTCTGGGTATTCTTTGCGTGCTCGGCGCATTCGCTGACGGCAATCATAGTGGCGGTCCTTGGAGCCACCGCGGCGATGATCGGGCCCGGCATGTGGTCCATCGATGCCCGACTCTACGGCAGAAAGCACCTCGAAGACCCGCGACGCTAGCCAACGTTCAATCCCCCAAGAGTACTAACGCTCTCCTCTCCTGGAAGTACAACCTGGAACCTCCACCATATACCCAGACCACAATCACCCGATTAACCGTTGTGAACCAAAGGCAGGTCGTTGCAGACTCATCCCGTAAGCAAGGCCTCACCTGAGTCTCGATTTCCTCTTTTTTGGTGGCTTATGTGGAAGATCACAACTCGCGGTTTCACGCTACAGGAAGTCCTGATCATGGCCGCAACGAATGTTGCATCCGCCCTGATCGCGGTCGATAAGAGCGAGCGAACGACTGCCACAGCCCCGCGCACCGAGATTCAACAGGCTACAGGAGACTGTGATGGCAAAGGTGATTGAGTTTTACATACCGAAGAACTTTCGGAAACCGTTGAGGACGGCGGCTCAGCCGCAACTCGGAAAAATCATCGAGTTTTGCCCACAGACGAAGAGATCAGCGTAGCTGCTATCCGCCTTTTTGCGGATTGAGAGGACATATGACGTTCATTCCCACACAAAGCGGCTTTATGTGCCTGGAAGATTCCGAGAAACTGTTGCGAGCCATCTTCCCAAAGTATCCAAGTTTGGAACCACGCTATCCCGCGCCACAGCTGGAACCGATTTCCCCAGGGCAGCAAGGAATACTTGAACGAAGAGAGGATGTCTCTCTGCTAGTCACTTTTGTTCGTATAAGTGCTCGCAAAGCACTGCAAGTGTAAAGATTCGGGAGGAAACTATGAGCGCCGCCGTCGCTTTCGCAGACCTAGGAAATCTCGCAGGAGCAGGTTTTCCCAACATCAGTGATCTCGAAGACCAGCAAATGCAGCTGGAAACAGAAATCAGCTCTGAGCACTGTTTCGAAGACATCGTCGGCAAGAGCCCAGCCATTCAGATGGTGCTGGAACAAGTTGCGATCGTCGCAGCCACCGATTCCACGGTCCTGCTTCATGGAGAGACAGGAACGGGGAAGGAGCTGATTGCGCGGGCGATACACAAACTTAGCTCTCGACGCGAACGCTCCTATGTGCGCATGAACTGCGCCGCCATTCCCTCGGGACTGCTGGAAAGCGAACTGTTCGGGCACGAAAAGGGCGCCTTCACAGGAGCGTTAATGCAAAGAAAGGGCAGATTCGAGTTGGCCGATAGAGGGTCGCTCTTTCTGGATGAGATCGGAGACATCAGCCTGGAACTCCAGCCGAAACTGTTGCGGGCAATCCAGGAGCAGGAGTTCGAGCGGCTGGGAAGCTCAAGGACGATGCAGGTCAACGTGCGGCTGATTGCCGCGACCCACCGCGATCTGCGAGCCATGATTCGGGACGAGAAGTTTCGCGAGGATCTTTTCTATCGATTCAACGTCTTCCCGATCGAGATCCCGCCGCTGCGCGAAAGGCGCGAGGATATTCCACTTCTGGTGAACCACTTTGTGTCAAAGGTAGCGGGGCGGATGCGGAGACAGATAAAGTCAATCCCCAAACGCGCCATGGAGATGCTGACGAACTACCCGTGGAAGGGGAACATTAGGGAATTGGCCAACTTCATCGAACGAGCTGTCATCCTCACACGTGGTGAGCAGTTAGACGTACCGCTTAACGAGCTTGCCGCCTCATCCGAGACGAATGTTGCTGTCGCAAGGGCCTCTACGTTTCGGCAAGCAGAGTCCTCTGTAATCGTCGGCGCATTGAGAGCCGCATCGGGACGGATCGCAGGCAAGGGAGGTGCCGCCGAACGTCTCGGATTGAAGCGTACGACGCTACAAAACAAGATTCGCCGACTGGGGATTTCCAAGGCGAATTATTGCCAGTAGGTTTATTCCATCGGTCCGGAGTGCCTTCGCCTCTAGCAAATTAGCGGAAGCTGGGGTTCCGAGGGGGGCCTCAGAGGTGTGCTGAACAGCAATGAACCATTGGGGGGCAAGGCAATGACCGACAAGAAAGATATAGAACGCGTAATCGCTGAAATCACACTTTCGCATCTGATACGGCTGGGGAACGAGCAGGGCTGTCCTGTGAGCCGGCAGCAGGCTCTCGCATTTCTCAATCAGGAGGGTCGGGCGTTTGAGATGTGGAAGCACATGATGCAGGCGGCTGAGGAGTTTATTGCAGGCAGTTTGTTCCAGCACTCCTTCACCCCCGGAGTACGCAACGGATTCGCGCCTCGGCCTCGTCCAGAACCGTCGATCAGCACCGCCGCGCGCTAGCGACATCCCGTGTTTCCTGCCGCCTATAGTCCACGAAGTGAGCGGGCAAGGAAAGTTCAGAGTTGCGGTCGTTCGTTAAATGGGAATAGACAGTTTCAACGCTTCGTCTGGTAGTCCCCTTTACAGATCCCGAGCCGCCTCATCTTGTTCTGCAAGGTCGTGCGCTTAAGACCCAGGCGTTCGGCCGCTCCGCCGTGACCTGAGATTTGCCCAGACGCCTCCTTCAATGCCTTCGGCTTTAGGGAGCCTATGGAAGAAGAGCCGACGGAATGTTACTCGAAGGAGGTTCGGATCCTTCTTACAGAAGCTACGCCTTGGCTACGAGAGCACACATCAGATGAGGAAGGTGGCGGGCACGGAGCCCGCCATGGGGTGGACTGGTCAGATGAGACCTAATGATGACCATTATGCACGGTGAGAGCATGTTAATTGCCAAGCGTGCTGCACCCTCGCTGATTGTCATGCTCTCTCGAAGTCCGCATGTGGGCACGGGAGGTGCGAGGTCCGGACTAGTCGTCTCAGCGTTTACGCGTGCCAACTGCTCCCGCGACTACCATGCTGACCGCATTGACAACTGCCAGCAGAAGTAGAGAACCAAGAAGGACCAAATTCGCGAAGATGTCTTCCTCCACGCTCTTCGCACGATGCAAAAGGATGACGGGGTAGATCAGCGTCAGGAAGTTAACCGTACCTAGCACGGTCCAAAACTGCATGCTTGGCTTATTTCTCTTCATTTCCAAAACCTCGAATAAGTAGTGCGTTGGTTTAACTCCACTCTCGTCATTTGTTTTCTGGTCTCGTCGTCGACTGCCAGCTCATTCACGAGGAACATACTCATCCGGCATTTGCTGTTGCTGCACACCATATGGGTTAGTTCTCCAGGAATGCATAACTCTTGGTTCACGCAGTGGGCAGTTCCGCAGGCCCAACAGTGAAGTACGATTACTTCTCCGCCCACTCGAACTGCTCTTGAATTTGGCTTTGAATCCATTACTCTTCGTCCTCAGGTGCGTCTATCGAGCTGTGCACGTTTCCTTCTGGTCGCAGCAGTAGCTCTGAAGCCGGGAATTCAACATAATTGTGGTCTCGACCTTCTTTTTATTCTCGTTCGCCCGGTGCGAGTTCATAGCCATCTCTGTTCTCAGACAATTCGAAACCTGGTCTGTACGGGCGCGAGTGGCAGGCGGCGCTCGATCGACATGGTTTCCAGCGAGTACGCATACTTCGCTCCGCAATCGCAACAGACTCGGTACGTCTCACCTTGCAGCGTGAAGACACGACTGAGGTGAGCGTGGTGACATCCAAAGAGGAAATCGAGGATTCTTACGAGGATCGACATGAGGGCTCCTGTGCGGGGCTGGCTTTGCCCGCATGAACCGTCGCGAGCGTTTAACGGGTCACTTCCCGCTCCATGTGTGAGATCAGGGAACAAGCTCGGCTCCTTTAGCATGGAACTCAATTCGACCGTGACACTGCAGGTCACCAGCCACGTCGAGCGCGTGCCTAAGCTCTTGGTTCTTCTTGTGATCCCGCATTCTGCCCGCGGACTGTCATGACCTTTCGAGGGCACTGCCGCAATGAGGGCACTGATCTCCCGCCCACTGCTCGTCCATGCCCCCGAAATTCAGTGATTTACCGTGCTACGTCTTTGGCGAGCGAAATGCCTTAACTAGGCTGCGTTGCATCGATGGCCGCAATTCCGCTGGAGCTGCCGCAGCACGCAATTTCAATTAGCGACAAAGGAGTCCGCCATGTACTCCACAAAATCAGTGAACGGTTTCCCCGCGATCCAACGTGATGGACGAGGTGTCCTAAGTGTCTGGGGTCAGGATTGGGAGTTTGCAAACTGGCTATGCCAGTTACTCAACGAACTCAGCGGCACGCCTAAGTTGAACGAGCAAGATTGCAAACGCCTCAAGGAGATGGACAGCGCCTTCGGGAGGAAGGTGCAGCATGCCTGATATCAAGACTTCCCCGAGCGTTTCTGTTGTCGTGCCGTTTCACAACGAAGAACCCAACGTCATCGAACTGTATGGCCGCCTGCAAGGCGTCATGGAGGAACTCGGTCGCAGTTACCAGTTCGTCTTTGTCGATGATGGCAGCACGGATCTTACGTACAAGCTGCTGAAGGAAGTCGCGCTGATTGACCCGCACGTGACCGTTGTCAAGCTGCGGCGGAATTTTGGCCAGACCGGAGGGCTGGCTGCTGGATTTGCACACAGTACCGGCGACTACGTGATTGCCATGGATGGCGACCTTCAGCATGATCCGGCGGAGATCCCTGCCTTCCTCGAAAAAATCGAAGAGGGCTACGACGTCGTAAGCGGGTGGCGCAGCCACCGCATCGACAATTTGCTGCTGCGGAAGATCCCTTCCCGCTGTGCCAATTGGTTGATGGCCAAGCTTAGCGGCGTCAACATCCACGATTTTGGAACGACTTTCAAGGCGTACCGGGGCGACCTGTTGCGCCAATTGCCGCTCTATGGCGAAATGCACCGGTTCATCCCGGCTTTGGCTTCATTCTACGGAGCCTCGATCTGTGAAATACCCATTCAAAACAACCACCGGAAGCACGGCGAATCGCACTACAACATTTCTCGTACGTTCCGGGTATTTTTCGATCTCATGACGATCCGATTTCTTCTGCGCTACATGTCGCGCCCGCTCCATTTCTTCGGCCGGCTGGGCGTGATCAACATGGGTTTGGGTTCGGCCATCGGATTTTGGCTCCTGATCTGGAAAGTCGTTACGGGAATCGATGTTTTGCAGCAACACGGGTTATTGCTGGTCTTTGCGGCCGTTCTGATATTGGTAGGGCTCCAGCTAATAGCGCTCGGACTTCTGGGTGAGTTGGAGGTATGGCAGTACTTCAATCGATCTGAGCGTAGGCCCTACGCCGTCTCAGAGGTGCTCGATCAGCATGCCAATCGGAAAGCTGCGACCACATCGGAGGTGAATCCGTGAGTACACGACGAGATGCGCGAAACACCAAAAGAGCTGACTCAATCGGAACCTCTGCTGGACCGGATTCTCGCGCGAGATTGGACTCAAGAATCACTGTGCTTGCGATCGAACAGACCTTAGCGGAACTGGGAATCCGTGCCAGACTGAGCGACATCGTTGTGAAAGCTCAATCCATCGAGAACGGAATCATCCAATCGCGTTCGCGCCGTACGCGGGAGCACGTGTGTTGAGCGAGATTCCAGATCGTCGCTTTGGGCATTACCGGGAGGTCGGCATCGTGCTCCTGCTGACCGTCCTGGCATTCGCAGTCCGCCTCCACCAGGTTGACTTCAACAGTCTGTCGGAGGACGAGTCGGCGAAATGGGCGGCCGTTCAAGAGTATCGACACGGACACTTTGCCGGGATCAATAGCGAGCATCCGATGTTGCCAAAAGTGCTTGCTTGGGCGAGCTTGACGGGGGGGGAACGCTGGACCCGGGTCGCCTTGGCGCATGGCTGGCCATCGCTGAAGCCCGAGGGCTGGCTCCGCATGCCCAATGTGCTGTTCGGCGCTGCCGCCGCCGCAGTCCTTTATCTCTTGTGCCGCCGAATGATGGGGGTCCTGGGATCCTTTGCGGCGAGTTTCTTCTGGGCGGTTGCGCCACTGCCAATCGCGCTAAATCGACTCACGAAGGAGGAAACGCCGCTCACGTTTTTCACCTTGCTGGCCTGTTACTTCTACTGTCGCGCCCAACAGGCAGATGCGGACCCGAGTGCGCGGCGATGGTACGACCTGAGTGCCATCGGCTTTGGTCTGGCTTTGGCCTCGCAGTACATTCTTCACCTTCTTGGTCTCAACGCGCTTACCTGGCTTATTGCGGGCAGAAATGGACTTACGGTAGAGCCATCGCGATTCAGCTACAAACGATTCTTCCTCGTACTCTTCGTTACCTTCATTCTGGTGAACCCGGTCGTTCTCTCCCCGGCGAACTTCAACGCAGTCC
>JBAVZU010000306.1:0-11562 GCA_049588915.1 Candidatus Sulfotelmatobacter sp. | reverse complement strand
ACGCCTCACACTTTCTTTCAGCCTTGAGCACTCATCCCGGCGTCGCGTCCGAAAAAGCACTAGCGTCACTCACTAAGTGGTTGAGCACGCGCTGCTCGACGGAAGGGCAGAGCGGGAACGAGGTCATCACACAATTGTTTTGTCCTCTGTCCTCGAAGTTAGGCACCTTCCCCGCTGGCTTTCCGCACTTGGCTGCTTTAAACTGCCAAAATCCAACGGTTCGGAATCTATCCCGATTACTCTGCCAAAGGAGACGTTTTTATGTCCTTGATGCCGGATCCGAGCTTCTATCCATCCCCGCGGATGGCCATGCATGCGCCGCCAGAACGCCTTGGTTACGTCACGCTACTCAACGTCGGCAAGAACGGAAATCGCGACGCCATGGGCGTTATTGATTTGGACCCGAACTCTTCCGCATATGGCCAGCTGGTCGGGCAGGTGGATCTTCCCCAGGGCGATAATGAGCTTCATCATTTTGGTTGGAATGCTTGCAGCGCATGCCTTTGCCCACAGGCTCCTCACCCTCATATGGAACGTCGCTACCTGATCGTGCCGGGTATCGCCTCATCACGAATTCATATCCTGGATACGAGACCCAACCCCAAGCAGCCAAAAATCGTGAAGGTGATCGAGCCCGAGGAGTTCATTAATAAGACGGGCTACACCTCACCCCACACAATTCATTGCGGCCCAGATGGCGTGTATGGGAGTGCGCTGGGATCAGCCAGCGGAGACGGACCCGGCGGAATTTTCCTGATGGACGCGAATACGTTCGAATTGAAAGGTCAGTGGGAACAGGATCGCGGCCCGCAGCAGCTGGCCTACGACTTCTGGTGGCACCTGGGGCAAGACACCATGGTGACCTCCGAATGGGGCACACCCAATATGGTGAAAAGCGGCGTCAACCCCGAATTGCTCTTGGGCGGCAAGTACGGACATAAGATGCATATTTGGAACCTTGACAAGCGCCGGCACGTGCAGGAACTCGACTTGGGTGCGGACCAACAGATGGTCCTCGAACTGCGGCCCTCCCATGATCCAAACAAGACGTACGGCTTTGTCGGCGTTGTCGTTTCGCTGAAAGATCTTTCGTCTTCGATCTGGATGTGGCACCGCGAAAACGGTGGCAAGAATGGTGGATGGGCAGTTCGGAAGGTGATCGAAATTCCCGCCGAACCAGCGGACCCGGAAAAGCTCCCGCCGCTGCTTCAGGGCTTTAAGGCAGTTCCGCCGCTCATCACGGACATCAATCTCTCGCTCGACGACCGCTTCCTTTATGTATCGTGCTGGGGTACGGGCGAGTTCATTCAGTATGACGTCTCTGATCCTGTGAAGCCCAAGAAGACAGGATCGGTCCGCCTCGGCGGCATCGTACATCGCGCGGCTCACCCGAAAAAGCCGAAGCAGGCGCTCAATGGCGGGCCGCAGATGGTCGAGATCAGCCGCGATGGCAAGCGGACCTATTTCACTAACTCGCTTTACTCTCCGTGGGACGAGCAGTTCTATCCTGACGGTGTGAAGAGTTGGATGGTGAAGATCGACGCGGATCCGAGCGGCGGAATGAAGCTGGATGAAAGATTCTTTGTGGAGTTCGAAGGGCTCCGCGCCCACCAGGTGCGGCTCGAAAATGGCGACGCATCTTCGGATTCCTATTGCTACTCGGACAAGTAATAATGCATACGCCCCTCACTTCGACGATGTTGTGGCTGATGCTGCTGCTCGGTGCCTATCACGGAATCAACCCCGGTATGGGTTGGCTCTTCGCGGTGGCGCTGGGGATGCAGGAGCAAAAGGGCAAAGCAGTAGCAAAAGCCCTCGTGCCTATTGCGGTCGGTCACGCAGTGGCGATCGGCGTGGCCGTTTCAGCAGCCGCCCTACTCGGCTTTGCTCTACCGCTCGCCGTTATCCGTTACAGCATCGCCGGACTCCTCGTCGGTCTGGGGCTCTATTCGCTGGTTGGGCGTCACCATCCGCGGTGGGTCCGCATGCAAGTGGGCTTTCGTGATCTGACATTTTGGTCGTTTCTGATGGCCTCAGCGCACGGCGCAGGTTTGATGGTAGTGCCCGTGTTGCTCGGCAGCAACACGGTCGAAGCCGCCAACCAGATGACGGGTCATCACATGGCAGCCAGTCCCTTGGTAGGTCTGGTTGCCACTGTTATCCATACAGCTGCGTATCTTGCGGCTATGGGCATTCTCGCGTGGGTGGTCTATCGTAGGTTGGGTCTCGCCCTCCTGCGTAAAGCCTGGTTTAACTTCGACCTGATCTGGGGAGCCGCTCTCGTGGGCGCCGGCCTCTTCGCGCTCTTCATGTAGGGACAACGAGCGGACTAAGGAATTGTAGGCGCATTCTTCTTAGTTGGAACGGCCCAGTCGCGCCACGAAACTCACGAATCAAGTTGCAAGCGTGACAGGAGATTCTGTGAGATGGATTTGTGCGATTCGCTTTGGCCGCTGGATTGCATTCGCGCCGCCTTCTCGCGCGTAAACAACAGGTTCCCCATGCTCATGCAGCGCAAACATTCCGATTCCCACAGCGGCGTCATGATGCCATTCAAGGAGTGGCCCTGAAATCCGAGGAGCAATGGCCCAATTCATGGGCGACGACCGCCCCCAGCAGTCGCGGCACACTTGTCTGATGCTCATCGTGGGCCAGGTCTGGGATGTATGCCGACGTTTTTTTTGATCGAATTCAAGTGGCCATTTGAGCAAGGGAATAATATGCTGGCGTTCGCGACGGGGAAGTTGATCTGTTGAATTGCCAATTCAAGGAGGAGGAATTCCACGTTTTAGCGCGAGCCTCCGAACGCCGCGTCTATTTGCGTCGTGATTACGAAAGAGAAACGAGCAGCTTAGTCTCCCTACCCCAGTTAGCGTCTTCGGCTGGGTTCGGGGTTTCCTGTTGAAACTATTAATACTCGCCCCCGCACAGGTGTGAAAATCGATCTGTAGCTTCTGCGAAAGCACTTCGCGCAACGCACTGGAGGTCTTGCTGTTTCCTCTACATTAACTCCTCTATGAAAGCCCGCGTCACGTCCACAGCAATCCGCATTTCGCCATGTACGAGCGGACCCTTATCCAGCACTGGCTCTGCTCCATGCAGAGTTGGCACATCGGTGCGTTCGAAAAACTTGCCGATGGGAATCTCTTCATCCCAAAGCAAAGACTTCCTCATCGCGGCCATCCAGTCCGCGGAATCGTAAGAGGGATCGTCTTCAAGCTTCTTCACACGAGGACGGAACCATTGGTAGGTGTTGTCATTGTTGTAGGTGACGCACGGGCTGAAGACATCCAAGAACGAGAAGCCCTTGTGCCGAATACCTTGCATGATCAGTTCGGTCAAGTGTTTCTGTTCGGCGCTGAAGCCGCGGGCGACGAATGTGGCTCCGGCGGCCAGAGCGAGTGAAATGGGATTCACCGGTGCCTCGATGCTGCCAAAGGGCATGCTCTTCGTCTTCATGCCGAGGCGACTGGTAGGCGAGGTCTGGCCCGTGGTCAGGCCATAAATCTGGTTATCCATCACGATGTAGAGCAAGTCAACGTTGCGGCGCATGCTGTGCATGAAATGATTGCCGCCAATGCCGAAGCCGTCACCGTCGCCACCCGTCACCAGCACGGTCAAATCGTGATTGGCAAGCTTTACCCCGGTCGCCACCGCTAACGCACGGCCGTGCAGCGTGTGCATGCCGTAGGTGTTGATGAAACCAGGGAAGTTTGACGAGCAGCCGATACCGCTGATGGTGACCACGTTGTGGTTTGGTATCTGCAAATCGACCAGTGCCTTCTGGACCGCGGCGAGGACACCAAAATCTCCGCATCCCGGACACCAGTCGGGATCGACTTTGCCTTTCAGGTCGGCCATTGCTACGTGGTTGGTAGCCGCTAGAGCTGTCGCCATATTTGTTCTCCTCAAACCAGGATTTCATGTGCGGGCACGGAGAGCTTGGCGTTGCCGCTCAGCTGTTCCTTCACTGCTTCTACGATGTGGTGGGGCATAAACGGTTCCCCATCGTACTTGCGGATATACCCGTCCGGCACGAAGCTGGTTTCGCTCCGCAAGTAGCGGGCGAACTGGCCGCTATAGTTGTTTTCGATGATGATCGTATGCCGGGTACCGTTGAGGATATCGAGAATCGCATCGCCGTGCAGCGGCACCAGCCAGCGAATCTGGAGTTGATTGGTTGAAATGCCTTGCTCAGTGAGGATTTCGCAAGCCTCCTCGATCACTCCGTTCGTGGATCCCCAGCCTATCAACGTGACTTTGGCATCGCGCGGGCCCCACAGCACGGGCGGGAGTACCGCTGCTTCGATCCCGACAACTTTCCGCATGCGCTTTTCCATCATGGCACGACGCTTCGTTGGGTTCGTGAATTCGTCGCTGATCAGGACGCCGTCTTCATCGTGCTCGTCACTTGCCGCCGTGTGAGTGTAGCCAGGAACGCCCGGGACGGCACGCGGGGAAATTCCACTTTCCGTGATCTTGTACCGCTTGTAGATGCCGTCGCCAGTTGTTCCGGATGCGGCTATGGTTATCAATTCCCCGCGATCAACAACGGGCTCAAAGTCCAAGTCCTTCGGATCGACGCTAAGTCTGCCTTCCGACAGCAAGAGATCGCACAGAACGATGCCTGGGCATTGGAACCGATCAGCGATATTGAAAATCTCAGGGATGATCTTGAAGCAGTCTCCTATATCGAGCGGGGCAGCGATGGCACGCGGGTAATCGCCGAAGGCAGCACCCAACATTTGCCAGAGATCGCCCTGCTCTGTCTTGGTCGGAACGCCTGTGGATGGGCCGGCCCGTTGGCAGTCGATTACTACCACAGGAGTCTCCATCATGGCTGACAGGCCGAGACCTTCGCTCATCAAGGCAAACCCGCCGCCAGATGTGGCGCACATCGATCGAACGCCAGCATGCGCAGCCCCGATCGCCATATTCACCACGCCAATCTCGTCCTCCACCTGCCGGACCATAATGCCGGCTTTGCGAGCGTGAGCCGCCATCCAATGCAGAACTCCGGTCGACGGGCTCATAGGGTACGCACAATAGAATTTCACCCCCGCTGCTGCGCCTCCCATCGCCATTGCGGTGTTCCCACTGAGCACGGCATAACGGGTTTCAGTCATCGGAAGCGGCCAGTCAAACGGCTTGAAATTCGCCGTTGCGTAGTCATAGCCCGCGCGTGCAATTCCGACGTTATCAGCGATTACGGCATCGCCTTTCTTCCTGAACTGCTCCGTCAGAACTTCTTCCAGCGATTGGAATCCAATTCCCATCATGCGAAGACCCGCGCCCACTGCGAGCGTGTTCTGAGCCACCTTGTTCCGAGTGATGTCAGCCAGTTTGGAGACGGGAAGCGGGCAGAGCGCTACGCCCTTCGCGGCCGCGCCCGGCTTGATCGTGTCAGAGTTATAGACACAGGCGGCCCCGTCGGTGAGCAGGTTGAAGTGGCGATCCATCGCATCCTGGTTCAACGGGATCAACAAATCCACGCGGTCGCCCATATTGGTGACTTTTTCCGGCCCCGTGCGGATCGTGAGGAATGTGTGCCCACCGCGGATGATCGACTGATAGGCGTTGTACGCATTCAAGTGTAAGCCCCGGCGACTGAAAATCTTCGCGAAGATGTCGCCCGGCGTAGCGACGCCCTGACCGGCGGCGCCTCCGATGCCAACGGCAAAGGTCCTCTTCATAACAATCTCCTAGCGGGGATACGCTCCCGTAATGTAGCCTTCCAACTCCTGAATGGTTTCCGCCTGACCGGAGATCGTCCATTTGACCAAATCGCCAATTGAGACCACTCCGATTACGGTGTCATCATGTACCACCGGCAGATGGCGAAAATGATGCTTGGTCATAGTGGCCATGCATTCGTCCACGGTCTGCTGCGGACCCACGATTACGACCGGGCCGGTCATGATCTGGCTGACCGGAGTTTCCTTTGAGGAATGGCCCTTGAGAATTACTTTTCGCGCGTAGTCGCGCTCCGATAGGATGCCGACCAGTCTATGGTTGGAAATGACCAGCAAGGCACCCACCCCGTGCTCGGCCATTTTCTCAATCGCTTCGTAGACCGACTGGTCGGGCTCTATGGACAAGACTCGATTCTCGTCTTTGCTCTTCAGTACCATTCCAATCGTGTCAGAAAGTCTCATCAGATCTCCTCACTCGTCCAGTTCCTTACCAGTTCACGATCCGATAGCGGTTGTCTTTGGCACCGCGGAACAGGACTGTGCCTGACTCCTCAGCAGCTCTGGAACAATGGTCAGGTTTGAATCGGTGAGACCCAGGGGCAGACAACCAGTGATAGCAAAGGGATTGAGGGAAAGTGCGTTGACGGCTTTACCTAGTGGAATGGAGATTTCCCGATTGAATAGCACCGCACGTCCCTCGCTGGTCAGGGAGTCACTAACGCGGGGCGAGGTACTTGTGAATTTGCGCCACCGCCCGAGAAAGGTCTGCAAAACGGTTCTCGGTTGCCTGACAGTTTTCGCTAACGATAAGGCCGTCTATTCAGTGCCCGTCTAGAAAGACACGAGAATCGTACACCCACAGGGCTATCTCGCGCCAGACGCAACCAGCCATAGCGCATCTGATGCTAAGCGTCTGCGATTCTGGACCCGGCTTCGTCGTGCTCCCACGTCTCTGCGGGCTCACTCTCAGGAACCGGTCCGACGTCCGGATTCTGCATGATCACGCGAGCACAGGTGTTCCATCGCAGAATAGCATCGTCGTTCCCGGGTATCGCAAAATTCATTGCCTTCTCATAGTGATCCATTGCCTCCCGCAGCGCGTGATATGCGGATGCGCCGGCTCCCGTGCCGCCGTAGCGAATGCGCGCATTTCCGAAACGCTCCCAGATGATGCCCTGGTAGTAGGCCCGCTCGTAGTCGCCCTTGATCTGTGCAAGAACCTCTTGTGCGGCTTTTACATGCACATCAGAATCGAATTGGTCGGTTCGCGCGAGCAGAAGCGAAATCAGCGCTTGTTGGTGATCGGCCGCGATGGCCAGGATATCGAGGCAAATACTCTCCGCTAGGCTGGGTTCATTCAATAGTCTGTAGCGCTCGACCTTCGCTAGCGCTTCGGGAATACTCTGCTGGGAAATGGATTTCAGTTCGAAATGCATAACGTCTCCTATCTTTTCGAATTGCTGAATACCCGGAACAGTTTCGAAAGCGGATCGAAGAAGCGGTCCACGACGCGTTCCTTGAGCGGGATGATGGCGTTGTCGGTGATCGTGATGCTTTCAGGACAAACTTTGGTGCAGCACTTGGTGATGTTGCAGAGACCGACGCCGAATTGCTCTCTCAGATCTTCCACGCGATCTCCTACGTCCAACGGATGCATTTCGAGCGCAGCCGCATACACCAGAAATCGCGGACCGATGAATTGCTCGTGCATGTGATGGTCGCGCAGGACGTGGCAGACGTCCTGACAGAGATAGCACTCGATGCACTTTCGAAACTCCTGCACCCGTTCGACATCCTCCTGGGCAATGCGCCAGGTGCCATCGGGCGCGTCGGGCTGCCGCGGCTGGAACTTCGGGATGCGCTTCTTTACCTCGTAATTCCACGATACGTCCGTGACCAGATCCTTCATGTGCGGAAATGCCTTCATGGGTTCGACGGTCACAGGCCTATCCAGTGGGAGCATGTTCAGCCGCGTCATGCACATCAATTTCGGCATACCATTGATTTCGGCCGAGCACGAGCCGCATTTCCCCGCCTTGCAGTTCCAGCGAACCGCTAGATCGCAGGCCTGTTCCGCCTGTATTTGATGTACGGCATCGAGGACCACCATGCCCGCTGAGACTTCTGTAGTGTAGTCTTGGAACTCCCCCTGGCCTTTTCCCCCACGCCATATCCGAAACGTGGCTGTCGCCATCACCTCATCTCCTGGATGATTTGCTGCAGATCCTCTCGCATCGGGGGAATGGGCTCGCGTGTGAGCTGCATTTCCCCACCGGCGCCTTTTCGCACCACAATGTTGAAGCCGTCGTACTGCTTGTTCTTGGTGGGAAAATCATCGCGGAAATGCGCCCCACGGCTCTCTTTCCGTTCCAGCGCCGCCCGAGTAATAATTTCCGAGACGGTCAGCAGACTGTGCAAGTCGAGCGCCGTGTGCCAGCCTGTATTGTATTCCCGGTTTCCATCCACGCTGACCCGCTCGCTGGCGCCTTTCAACTCTCGAAGGCGCTCGAGCGCTTGCAGCATCTCCTGTTCCCGACGCACGATCCCCACAAGTTCCTGCATTACCTCCTGCAATGTATGTTGTACGGCGTACGGATTGTCGGACCCCTTGCGCTCGAAGGTCTGCAGCGCCCGTTTTTCGGCTGATCCGAGTTCATCGGTTTTTACCGCGCCCAGCGAGTTCTCTTTTGCATAGGCCACGGCGTACTCACCGGCCCGCTTGCCGAAGACTAATAAATCGGAAAGTGAATTCCCGCCGAGCCGGTTGGCGCCATGCAGACCAGCCGCGCACTCTCCCGCTGCAAACAGGCCTGGCACGTCCGACATTTGGGAATCAGCGTCCACCTTGACACCTCCCATCATGTAGTGGGTCGTGGGACCAACCTCCATCGGCTCCTGGGTAATGTCAATGTCGGCAAGCTGCTTGAACTGGTGGTACATACTGGGCAGCTTCTTCTTTATTTGCTCGGCCGCGTTCGGAATTCTCTCCTTGATCCACGCAATGTCCAGGAACACACCGCCGTGTGGACTGCCCCGCCCTTCTCGAACCTCCTGCCGAATGCAGCGGGCCACGTGGTCGCGGGTCAGCAGTTCGGGCGGGCGTTTGGCGTTCTTGTCTCCCTGCGTGTACCGCCAGCCTTCTTCTTCCGTATCGGCGGTCTGGTTGGTGTACAACGGCGGAATATCTTTGAACATGAATCTCTCGCCATTTCGATTACGCAGCACCCCTCCCTCGCCGCGCACTCCTTCCGTGACCAGAATGCCGCGCACGCTGGGTGGCCAAATCATTCCTGTAGGGTGGAACTGCACAAATTCCATGTCCATCAGTGCTGCACCGGCATGGTAGGCGAGCGAATGGCCATCGCCCGTATATTCCCAACTGTTGCTGGTAATTTTGTAAGCCCTCCCAATTCCTCCCGTCGCCAGCACTACGGCTTTGGCGCGGAACAGGTGAAATCGGCCGCGTTCGCGGTCGTATCCAAACGCGCCTGCGATGCGGCCGCTGTCCTTCAACAGTGTGACGACTGTGTGCTCCATGAAAACGTCGAGCCCCAGATGGATTCCATGGTCTTGAAGAGTGCGGATCATTTCCAGGCCGGTACGGTCGCCCACATGGGCAAGCCGGGGATACCGATGGCCGCCGAAATTCCGCTGGAGAATTCGGCCGTCGCCCGTGCGATCAAAAAGTGCGCCCCAGGCCTCCAGTTCGCGCACGCATGCCGGAGCTTCCTTGGCATGCAGTTCCGCCATCCGCCAGTTACTCAGGTATTGACCGCCGCGCATCGTGTCGGCAAAGTGCACGCGCCAGCTGTCCCGGTCGTCCACATTTCCCATCGCCGCGGCTATGCCACCCTCGGCCATGACGGTGTGTGCTTTGCCAAGAAGAGACTTCGAAATGACCGCGACCTTTCCCCCCGCGGCCGACACCTCGACGGCAGCCCGCAGACCGGCGCCCCCGGCTCCGATGATCAGAACGTCGTGCTCATGCGTGAGGTACTCGCTCACTAGACGATCCTCCAATCCGTCCAGATACCCATCGAGCACATCCGCACGTACAAATCGGAAAACGCTACCGAGAAGAGGCTACACCAGGCAAACAACATGTGGCGCCGGTTCAGGCAACTCGCGCAATCGTAAACTCGCTTGCGGGCAGGTGCTCCCGCCAATCGATCGCGAAAGCCGCCGACCAGATGACGAAAGGAGTGGCATCCCAGAGTGTAGGAGCCTAGCAGCACGAGGTTCGTCAACAAGACAAGAGTTCCGACGCCGATGCCAAACCGGCCTTCGAACCAGAAAGCCTCCCACACGTCCCGCCCCAGAATTACGAGAAATACCAGGGCCAGGTAAAGAAAATACCGGTGGACGTTTTGCAGGATCAGAGGAAACGATCGTTCGCCGAGGTATGTCTTCCGCGGCTCGCCCACGGTGCAGGAAGGCGGATCCGCCCAAAAAGCCTTGTAATAAGCCCCGCGATAGTAGTAGCACGTCACTCGAAAGCCGCCCGGCGCCCACAGAATGAACATCGCTCCTGTGACCCAAGCAGGCATCCAGCTTGGGTTTTGACCAAACCAACCCTCATGGGCGGGGCCGAACAATTCGGGCGAATAAAACGGTGAGAGATATGGTCCGAACCTGAAATGCTGTCCCTGCAGCGCAGCCCAAGTGGAGTAAACGATGAATGCCGACAAACCAAGAAACACAACCAGCGGCTGTATCCACCAAAAGTCGGTTCGCTTCGTCTGTCCGAAACCCGCGCGCGATAATGGGACGTCAATCTGAGACATCGAGCTTCCTCGCGAGTCCGTGCATATCAAGCGCTAGCCTGATTGCGATTGAATATGGGCGGTAGCTATGATACAGCGAAATTCATTGTCATTGTTTTCGGAAACGATGCCTCAGGTGGGTGGGAGCATAAATGAACCCGAAAGGCTCGGACGGCGCAGTCGGACTCCGGTACGAACGCGCTATGGTACAGTTTTCGTGATTGCTAGTTTGAAGACTGGCGGTCCGGCTGGACGGAAGAAATGAGTACAGGGCGTGAGATTCGCAGCTACGACTATGTGAACCGTCCCTACGAGCGCGTCCGCGATGCGTTGAGACAGAACGCAATCACGGTGTTCCAGTCGGCTACGAAGGCGGCCGCTTCCCGGGCGCAATCGATCGCCGCAGAACTTCACGTCGACTTCGGCGGTATTGGCGTCAAGACCGACATCAATATTTCTGTGAGAAACATTGAGGAAAAGGTTCTTGATACCACTTCAACTCCTACAACGCGGTTGCTGCTGGAGTGGGAGGCAGCGATTATGCCGAGATTGTTTCCGCTCATGAAGGGCGAGCTTTCCGTGTATCCGCTGACCTCGACCGAAACGCAATTGGATTTCTCCGGGATTTACGAACCACCTTTCGGCGCCGTGGGAAAAACCATGAACGCGATCATCGGCCACCGCATCGCGGAAGTGTCGGTGCATCGCTTCGTTAGCGACGTGGCAGGATATCTCCGGCGGGCCCTTCCCTAGATAATTACATCACAGACCTTGACCACAGGCGACCTGCTCATAGAAACGGGCAGGAGATAAGTCGAGCGGAATTCAGAGGCACCACACTTCTCCCGATCCGACTCCTGAAGAACAACCCTTTATGTGTTGGGTTCTGGTATGGGTGTCAGTTGATAGCCGAGGTTGGCGGCTTGTTTGCGCAATCGTATTTCAGCCCGCTTGTTGGCCAGATGGTCGCAATGAGCCAGGACGCTCTCGGAATAGGGCTTCTTGGTAGACAGCAGGTGATAGACAATGCGTGCAAGCTTGTGTGCCGTTGCAGTCACCGCCGCGGGAGCGCCGAGCCGCCACCTCATTCTCCGATAGAACTCCCC
>JBAVZU010000305.1:0-54814 GCA_049588915.1 Candidatus Sulfotelmatobacter sp. | reverse complement strand
GCTTATAGGTAAGGCTTTTCGAATATCTTCGCCTGATCCGTGGTCCGCGGCAGGCGATTTGAACTCGCCGCTTCCCGCTCGTATACTTACAGCCCGCGATGAAGGTGATCGTCATCATTCCGGCTGCGGGGTTAGGAACGCGCATGGCTCCCATACCCGTAGGAGCCAAGGGCGAGCCAAAGAAAGCACAGCATTCGAAACAATTTACAGAATTGGGCGGAACGCCAATTCTCATTCACACCCTGCGTAAGTTTGCCGCCGTTGAGGCGGTGAGCGAGATATGGATCGCGCTTCGCGAAAACGAGATTGCAGGATTTCGGGCACGCCTCGAGAGCGAAGCCAAGGATGTTCTCAAGAAGAAGGTCGAACTGGTTGTTGGCGGGGAACACCGCCAGCAGTCGGTCGAGAGCGCGCTGAAAGCCGTTGCGGCCGCGGGGGATGATATCGTTCTGGTGCATGATGCAGTGCGTCCGTTCGTGACTGGCGAAATTATTCTGGAAGTGATTCGCGCGGCTCAGAAGTACGGTGCCGCCATTGCCGGGCTGCCGGCCGTCGATACCGTGAAGCAAGTTGAACGCACAGCGGAGGGCGCGCTGATCAAATCGACCATTCCGCGCGCTGGCATCGTCATGGCACAAACTCCACAGGGATTTCGTTACGGTGTAATCAAGAAAGCGTTCGACGAAGCGGCGGCGGATGGATTTCTCGGTACGGACGAAGCGGCCATGGTTGAGCGATCAGGGCATGACGTAGCAGTCGTGATGGGTTCCCCGAGGAATATCAAGATCACGGCGCCGGCGGATATGGAATTGGCGGAGTTCTACTTAGGGAAATGAGCCATGCATCCTTCATGAGAATTGGCTACGGCTTTGATTCGCACGAATTTCGTCCCGGCATTCCCCTGAAGATTGGCGGAATCTCGCTGGCGCACGATAAGGGACTGGGCGGGCATTCGGACGGCGATGTTTTGCTACATGCCATTACAGATGCGTTGCTCGGGGCGGTCGCTGCGCCGGATATAGGAGCGCTATTTCCTCCGTCCGACCCGCAGTGGAAAGGCTCGGACTCCGTCGTCTTCTTGCGCGAGGCGCTGAAACGCGTGCGGGATGCGGGATACGGCGTGGCAAATATGGACGCCAGTCTGATTCTGGCCTCTCCGAAGATTGGACCCCAAGCGAAGGCGATTCGAGAGCATGTGGCGCGTTTATTGGGAATCGACGTGGATTGCGTGGGACTGAAAGCGAAAACACCGGAAGGTCTCAATCTGGAGAATACCGCCGTAGCGCACGTAGTGGTGTTGCTCGAGACACGCAAGAATCCGAAAAAGAGGCGCGCGAAGAAATCGTGAGCGCGGAAATAAGGTTCTATTTCGCGGGCCCGAATGCTGCAGCCTTGAGTTGGCTGTGTCGCGTTTGCGCGGCTTCTACAAGAGAGCGAAAGATGGCCCGGGATGGCTCGTCTTGATCCACGGAGCGCTCGGGATGCCACTGTACCGCGATCACGAAATGATCGGCCGCGGTTCCTTCTAGCGCTTCAATGATGCCGTCTTCGAGGCAACGGGCCGAGATGCGGAGGCCATCGCCGATTGAGTCGGCGGATTGGTGATGCGAAGAGTTCACTCCTAGAACGAGTTGGTGATCCTGATGCGGTGCGTCGCCGAGCTGCGCTCGGCTGGACAGCCGGGGGCGGCTGTCACTACATAAGATTTCTATCAGCTTCGAGTTGTTTTCGACTTCGACACTGTGAGCAACTGCAACAGTTTTTCCGGCTTCGTGATTGACGCGCGTGCGCAAATCTTGCGGCAGAAAATCTGGAATGTGCTGGATGAGCGAGCCTCGGCGGTAAACGTTTAGGCTTTGCAGACCGTAGCAGATGCCGAGAAGCGGCTTGCGCATTTTGTAGGCGTCCTGCAAAAGGAGTTGGTCGACAGAGTCGCGTCGAGGGTCGGCGTCCGCGGTATGCGGGGAGCGGCTTGCGCCAAACTTGGCAGGACTAACGTCGGCCTTGCTGCCGGGCAGGAGTGCGCCGTCGCAGCGCTCGATCATTTTCATCACCTCGGCTGGAGACTGGTCAAGTGGAATGCGCACGGGCTCGCCCCCAGCCAGTTTGACAGCGTATTCGTATTGCAGAATCGCCCGCTCCGCATATTCGCGATCGGAGGAGTGCGGCATGGGGATGGCAATGCGCGGTGATAGGTTGGATGACACGTTAGCTGGCCCTTTCGATCGACGCGAGTGTTTTCGTCTGGCGGTAGTGGCGGATTTCCATCGTCAACGCGAGCACGAAAATGATGCTACCCGCAACCGCCGCCACGGGCAAAGCAATGCGTCGATACGCGAGCGTCATATTGGGATCAACGTGCCGCGCGGCCGATACTGCTACCGTTCCCACAATGCCGAGAAACAAGCTGACCGCAAACGAGAGAAGAGTGCCGATGAATGTCACAATCAAGACGCGCGGCGGAATCGTGTACCAGCGTGGCGCGCGTGCTCGGGATTTCCGCGGCATCTTTCTAACCTACACCAGATCTTCGGTCGATAAGAGAAATGCGAGCATGTCAAGAGAGCCCTTTACTATCTTCAAGGTCTTACTATCCAACTGATTTCCCGCTTGCGAAACCTGATATTGTAAAACCTCTTATTGCATAAGCAGAAGCCTGGAGGGTGCGATGTGGCGATTTCATATCATTGCGGCGACGATTCAAGTCGCCTGTCTCATCATCCTGTTTTCAAGCGTCGGGAATGCGCAGACCAACGAAAACCCTGATTTGAGCAGGCAACCCACGCTTTACGCGGTCGGTTACGCCCATCTGGATACGGAATGGCGTTGGGAGTATCCGCAGGTCATTGACGAATACATTCGCAAGACCATGGAGGATAATTTCAAGCTGTTCGATAAATATCCGCACTACATTTTTAATTTTAGCGGCGCGAACCGATATCGCCTGATGAGGGAATATTACCCCGCTGATTTCGCCAGACTAAAAACTTATGTGGAGCAAGGCAGATGGTTTCCGGCGGGCTCGTCCATGGAAGAGGGCGATGTTAATACGCCTAGTGCCGAAACGATCATCCGGCAAATCCTCTACGGAAATAATTGGTTTCGCAAAGAATTAGGAAAGGCCAGTGCCGAATACATGTTGCCAGACTGCTTCGGATTTCCGGCTTCTCTCCCCACGATCCTCGCACACTCCGGAGTGAGAGGATTCTCCACACAAAAACTCGTGTGGGGCTCGTCAGCTCCGGGAGGAGGTCCGGAATCTCCGGAGAAAACGCCGGAAGGCACGCCATTCAATGTCGGCGTGTGGGTGGGACCGGATGGCGAAAGCGTGCTGGCGGGGCTAAATCCGGGCGACTACAGCGGCGGCATCTACAGCGGTCTCAGCAAGCCCCTGCCTCCATTACTTCCAAATGCCCAATTGGAAGAGATTAACAAGAAATTTAAGCCGCTGGAACAGATTGTGCGGCAGGCCGAAGACAGCGGCAAAACATTAGACCATCAGCAAATTGACGAGTTCCTCAAGTTGCGAGATCAGCAAAAGGCGCTCACCAAGGCCGAACAAGATCGAGAATTAACCGGGCATCAGGGTGATTGGGCGGCGCGCGTCGAACTGAACGGAAACGTCAGTGGTGTATTTACTGACTATCACTATTACGGCACGGGCGATATCGGTGGCGCTCCTGACGAAGAGTCGGTGAAGCGGCTAGAAGCTATCGTGACGAAGGATACGACCCGCTTTCCGCTTGAACTAGATCCTGTTTTTTCACGGCTCTCGCATGATCAAGGACCTGCGGTGAAGGTCGGCGATGGGCCCGTGCACGTAATCTCCGCCAGTGCCGACCAGATGTTCCTCGATATCACTCCTGCAGAGGCTGCCAGACTTCCACACTACACGGGTGAGATGGAGCTGACCAACCATTCCGCCGGCTCGCTGACTTCACAGGCTTATCAAAAACGCTGGTTGCGAAAAGAAGAATTGCTGGCCGATGCGGCAGAAAAAGCTTCCATCATCGCGGAATGGCTGGGTGCGCGGCCGTACCCGCTTCAGCGCCTGAACGATGCGTGGACGCTGGTGATGGGCGGCCACTTCCACGACCTCGCAGCCGGAACTGCAACTCCGAAGTCGTATGAGTTTGCCTGGAACGATGATGTGATCGCGATGAATCAGTTCGCAGGAGTGCTTTCGAATGCGACCGAAGGCGCGGCCGCGGCATTAGACACTGAGACGAAAGACATTCCGATCGTTGTGTTTAATCCGCTGAGTATTGCTCGCGAAGATTTGGTCGAGGCGAGCGTGAATTTTCCCGGTGGTGTGCCGAAGTCGGTGCGTGTAACAGGCCCAGACGGAAACGAAGTTCCCGCTCAGATCTCGAATGGGAAAGTGATTTTCGTGGCCAAGCTGCCCTCCGTGGGCTATGCAGTCTACGACGTGGGTCCGGAGGCTGGTGCGATCGGAGCCGGGACGCTGCGAGTTTCGCAAACTTCGATCGAGAATGAGTATTACAGCGTGAAACTCAATCCCGGTGGCGACGTCGCGAGTATTCTCGATAAGTCCATCGGAAGAGAGTTGCTTTCCGCGCCGGCACGTCTTGCCATCTCTTATGACAACCCTGAGCACTGGCCTGCGTGGAACATGGACTGGGATCAAGAGCAGGCAGCGCCGAAACAGTACGTGGGCGGTCCGGCGAAGATTCGAGTGGTGGAGAATGGCCCGGCTCGTGTGGCTGTGGAGATTTCGCGGGAGACGGCAGGTTCCCGGTTCGTGCAGACGATTCGTCTATCCACGGGTGATGCGGGAAAGCGGGTGGAGTTTGCCAACTCGGTCGATTGGAAAACCAGGGAATCCAATCTGAAAGCCAGCTTCCCTCTCACGGCTTCGAATGAAATGGCCACTTATAACTGGGACATTGGCACAATCGAGCGGCCTACGGCGCAGCCGAAGAAGTTTGAAGTGCCGTCTCACCAGTGGATCGATCTAACCGATGCGAGCCGCGAGTTCGGCGCAACCATCCTCACCGACTGCAAAAACGGATCAGATAAACCGAATAATCACACGATTCGATTGACTCTGCTGCGCACTCCGGGTACGCGGGGAGGTTATGCAGATCAAGGCACGCAGGACGTCGGTCATCACGAATTTATTTACGGCATCGCCGGACACTCCGCCGACTGGCGCAACGCAGAAACTGACTGGCAGGGGCAGCGCCTGAACGATCCCCTCATCGCTTTCGAAACTTCAAAACATCCGGGATTATTAGGACGCGAGTTTTCCCTGTTAAAAATCAGCAACCCACGGATACGACTGTTGGCGCTGAAGAAAGCAGAGCTGAGCGATGAAGTGATTGTGCGAATGGTGGAACTCGATGGCAAACCGCAGCCGGACGTGCTTGTGACATTCAATACCCCGATTACTTCGGCGCGCGAGGTGAACGGCCAAGAGCAACCGGCAGGCAGCGCTTCTTTGAAGGATGGCGCTCTGGTTACTTCATTCTCTGCGTATCAGCCACGCACGTTCGCGGTGAAGCTCGCAGCGGCGCAGTCCAAAATCGAGCCTGTTAGATCGGTCGCGGTATCGCTGAAATACGATCTGGCGACCGCGAGTAATGACGGTACCCAATCCGGAGCAGGGTTCGACGGCAAGGGTGACGCTCTGCCGGCGGAAATGCTGCCTGAGCAAATTAAATTCAACGATGTGCAATTCAATCTGGCTTCAGCGAAGACTGGAGCGCCCAATGCCGTCGTGGCAAGGGGACAGACTATCGACCTGCCAACCGGCCACTATAACCGCTTGTACATTCTCGCCGCTTCAGCGGATGGTGATCAGAACGCAAGGTTTGAAGTGGGCTCTTCCAGAGTTGCTTTGAATGTTGAAGACTGGGGCGGATTCATTGGCCAGTGGGACGATCGGCAGTGGAGTTCGAAAGATACTTCGCATGACGATTACGGCCAGATGACCGGCATCAAGCCCGGTTTCATCAAGCGCGCGAACCTGGCCTGGTATTGCTCGCATCATCACGATGCCGACGGTAAGAATGTAAGCTACCGCTATTCCTATTTGTTCGCGTATCCGATCGATCTGCCCCCGGGTGCGACGAGTGTCAAGCTTCCCGATAACGATAAGATCCGGATTCTCGCTATGTCCGTAGCAGATGAGAATCCGGGGGTGAGGCCCGCGCAACCGCTCTATGACGTTCTTCCAACCCCGAGTGAAAGACCGTAGTGAGAAGCGTGAGGAGAACTGTTCTCAAGGTTCTGCTCGTCTTAAAAAAGAATTATGGTTCCGGGATCGGCTCGATGCGTCCTAATAAAAAGATGTAGCCGACAATTCCCAGCAGCAAGATTACAGTCGCGGTTACGAACGCGGCCGCGAACGAGTGCGTGATCGCAACGATGTAGCCAGTGATGATCGGCGCCGAGATCGCCGCGATCTGGCCGCAAAGATTCACTGCACCCGCCAGAGTGCCGACACTTTCTCGCGGAGAAATGAGAGATGGAACGGTCCACGCAACGGGCGCCGCCGCAGCCAATCCTCCCAAGGCCAAACTGATCCAGACTAGCGCAGCCGTCGCACTTTGGGATCTCGCCGCGCCGAAAATTGCGAGACCGAAAGCCATTCCCATCACGAGCACCGTTTGCCGAACGCGGTTTGCATCGTAGCCGTGCTGAATCAGAGCATCCACCATCCAGCCTCCAACCACCAGATCTGTGACTGTGGCGAACAACCAAGGCACGCTGGTATAGAAAACCGAATGGAACAGATCCACATGAAGTGAAACCGAAAGATAGCTGGGCAACCAAGCCAGCAAGAGAAAAAAAGTGTAGTTGTAGGCGCCCCAGCCCAATGCAAGGCCGTAAACTTTTCGCTGTCCTAAAAGGTAGCGCAGCGAACTGCCGCTTCGCACTTTGGCCTGGTCTTCTAACTGGGCTCCCGCTCGCAGAATAAAATCGTGCTCCTGTGGCGAAAGGCCACGGTCTTCGCTGGGATTGCGATAGATCCAATAAAACAGTAAGAAATACAAAAAGCTGATGAAGCCTGTAGCGGCAAAGCTCCAGCGCCAGCCAAAGTAGATCAGCAACAAGCCGATGAGCGGAACGCCAATGGCAGTCGAGAATTTCGCCGCGGCATCGGTGATTGCAGTGGCGAGACCTCTTTCGTCTCGCGTGAACCAATACCCCAGCGCCTTGGCATTCGCCGGAAACGTAGGCGATTCGCTGACACCCAGAAGAAATCGTGCGGCAAAAAACCAGTTGAGTCCGGGTGCTATGGCGGCTGCGAACGAAGATACGCTCCACAGAAACGCGCTGACTCTTCCCACGCGGCGTACCCCCCACCGGTCGAGCAATACTCCGCAAGGCATTTGCATCAATGCGTAAGTCCAGCTGAAGGCGCTGGAGAGATAGCCGAATGCGACTAGCGACAGCCCGAACGAGTCATGAAGCGCATCGCGGGATACCGATAAGTTGATGCGATCGAAAAAGTTGACCAGCACTCCGAAGGCAAGCAAAAACGCGATTCGCCATCGCCTGCGCGGTGCGACCGTAGCGCTCGATAGAGAGTGCGGTTCCGTGCGCTCGTCGATCACTGGACCCCGATACCGGCGAGCAGTCCGCCATCGACAAGATAATCGCCGCCGGTACAGAACCCTGCTTTATCTGACGCGAGGAAGGCTGCGAGCTCTGCGACTTCTTCGGGCGTGCCGATTCGCCCGAGAGGATGCGCCGCGCCAAAGCGCGCGAAGGCCTCTTCAGCAGGCACGTCCGGTGAGAAGTTCGCCGCCGAACGCGCCAACATCGGTGTGCGGATCGAGCCGGGACTGATCGAATTGACTCGAATATTGTCGGACGCGTGGTCGAGGGCGAGTGCGCGCGTCAGGCTGTGAATCGCGCCCTTGGACGTGGCATACGCCGCAACCCCGCGCTGGCAGGCATATCCCTGAACAGAGGCCAGATTAATGATGGAGCCGCCTCCACGCTTTTTCATCTGAGGAATGCCGAGGTGCGCGAGAAGATAGACGCTGCCAACATTCACCATCATGCAGCGATTCCAGGTCGCGAGTTCTGTTTCTAATACGGTGCCGAACGGATGAATCGCCGCCGCATTGACGATGATGTCAAGTCCGCCGCACCGGCCGACCGTCTTCATGATGATTGAGCGCACCTGGTCGAAATCGGTCACATCGCAGTCTTCGACATGCAGCGTCAGGTTGCGACTTGCCGCTGCTTTAGCCAATTCTTGATTCGCTTGTTTTTCAATTCCGCATGCAACAACCTCAGCGCCTCCGGCAGCAAACCGCATCGCAATCGCGCGGCCGATTCCGGTAGTTCCCGTGACTATGGCTACCCGTCCAACAAAGTCACTCATTTTTTCAATCCTAAAATGTTATTTTCTCCATCTTCAACGAACAAGGTCGGTGCCCGACGCCTCAGCCGGCCAATTCTGGGGATGCATATTTCAAGCCCTGCATCACGCCACGCAATTCGGCGAGACCTTTTAATCTGCCCACCAGCGAGTAGCCAGGATTTACTTTTTTCGCAATGTCATCGGCGAGCAGGTGCCCGTGGTCGGGACGCATCGGAATTTCGTGATCAGGACGGTTCACGCGTCGCCGGTGCGACTCTTCTTCCAGCAGAGTCCGGATCACGCCCACCATATCGGAACTGCCGTTAAGATGTTCGGCTTCATGAAACGATCCTGCTGCTTCTCGCGTTACCTGGCGAAGGTGAACGAAATGAATGCGGGCACCGAACTCGCGAGCCATCGCCAGCAAATCGTTATCGGCCCTCGCTCCGAATGATCCAACGCAGAATGTGAGTCCGTTGGCGAGGGTATCGCAGGCCGCGAGAATTGTACGTACATCTTCGACAGTAGAAACCACGCGCGGCAGCCCGAACAGCGACCACGGAGGATCGTCGGGATGAATGGCGAGACGAACTCCCAGTTCCTGCGCTACCGGTACAACTTCCTGCAGAAATGTGAGGAGATTGTTCTGCAGGTCGCCGGCCTTCACATCATCGTATTCGGCGATCAGCTTGCGAATGGTCTCGCGATTATAAGAGGCCTCCGCGCCGGGCAGGCCCGCAACGATCGTCTGCTCCAGATCTTCTTTCCGCGCTTCGGACATGGAATTGAAACGCTCGTGCGCCGCCCTAAACCGCTCTTCGGGATATTCGCTCTCCGCATTTTTACGCTTCATAATGAAGAGATCGTAGACCGCAAAATCCACTGCATCAAAACGCAGTGCATATCCTGTACTAGGGAGACGCCATCGCAAGTCTGTCCTCGTCCAATCGACAACCGGCATAAAGTTATAGCAGATGACGGACACACCAGCCTTCGCGACTGCGGCCAGAGAATCTTTCCATGCACTGATGAAAGGTTCGTGCTGTCCGGATCGAAGCTTGATGGAGTTGTGAATTGGGATGCTTTCAACTACCGACCAGGCGAAGCCTGCGGCCAGAATTTCATCTCGCCGCTTCAACACCTCGCGCAAGGGCCAGGCTTCGCCCCGATAGAGATGGTGCAAGGAAGAGACGATTCCAGTGGCTCCCGCTTGCTTGATGTGATCGAGAGGAATCGGATCATCCGGCCCGAACCATCGCCAGGTTTCTTTCATGATGTAATCTTCGTCTCCATCGCGAGATCGATTAACGCGCGATGCGGGCGGAGCCTCCGCGCATGACGGATTCGACCTCGGAGAGCGTAGCCATGCTGGTGTCGCCCGGAGTCGTCATCGCCAGAGCGCCGTGCGCCACTCCGCACTGAACGGCCCACTCCCCACCTTTATCGGCGAGAAAGCCATAGATCAAGCCGGAAGCGAAGGAGTCTCCGCCGCCTACCCGATCCAGGATTTCCATCGGCCGTTGCGGGACATGAATGATTTTTCCCTCATGCAAGGCTATCGCGCCCCAATCATTATTTGTCGCCGTGCGAGCCGTGCGCAGCGTGGAGGCAATCAGCTTGAGATTTGGATAAAGTTCGGCAACGCGATGCAGCATCGATTCATAACTGGTGATCTCAAGACGGCTAAAGTCGTCGCTCGCTCCTTCGATCGCAACTCCGAGAGCCGCAGAAAAATCCTCTTCGTTGCCAAACAGCACATCCACGCTCGATACCAGTTCGCGATTCACCTTTTGCGCCTTTGCTTTGCCCCCAATCCCTTTCCACAACGACTCTCGATAATTGAGGTCATAGGAAACCACGGTGCCCGAGGCCTTCGCCGCTTCCACAGCAGCTTTTGCTACCGATGCGGACGAAGCGGAGAGCGCAGCGAAGATGCCACCAGTGTGCAGCCAGCGAGAACCGTTCTCCGCGAAAATGTTGTTCCAATCGAAGTTACCGGGTTGGCAGCTCGCAATTGCCGTATGTCCGCGGTCCGAGCATCCGACTGCCGCGCGCACGCCAAAGCCGCGCTCCGTAAAGTTCAACCCGTTGCGAACGGTCCTGCCGATACCATCGTATGGCACCCAGCGGATGAGTGAGGTATCGACGCCTCCCTGCAGGATCAAGTCTTCGAGAAGTTGCCCAACCGGATTTTTCGCAAACGCTGTTACGACGGCAGTACGCATGCCAAAGCACCTTCGCAGGCCACGGGCAACGTTGTATTCTCCACCGCCTTCCCAGGCGCCAAAGTTTCTAGCTGTATGGATGCGTTCCTCGCCGGGATCGAGCCGAAGCATCACTTCGCCGAGACTGACGCAATCCCATCTGCAGCTTTCGGCCGCTTTTAAAGTGATCGGAATCATGCCCTGCATTTTAGCTGGTTCGAATGCGGCGCGTTTGAATTCCAATTCGGTGTGGTGCAAGGCCTTATCGTCTAAGCGCACAGCGCGGGGAAACCGCACAGGGTATAATCGCCGCGAAAGAAATCCAGAAATCAAGAGTGAAGATTCTCAGGGTAAAGACCGCGGTGGTAGAGGGAAATTTCGACTGGACATTCGTTCGCATCGAGACAGACGAAGGAATTCGAGGTCTCGGCGAATGTTTTTTTGCTCCCGGGCTCACATCCATCCTGCGCTCGCTGGAACCGTTGCTGATCGGGGAAGACCCACGAGACATTCATCGCCTATTCCGTAAGCTGCAACTGGCCACATCTGGCGCCGGTTCAATCGCAGGAATTATCTATAACGCGATCAGCGGTATTGAAGCGGCGCTGTGGGATGTCCTTGGTCAATGCCTCAACGTACCGATCTATCGCCTGCTGGGCGGCAAGTTCCGGGATCGAGTTCGTGTCTATGCCGATTGTCATGGCGGTGAAGCGCTCGAAAGCCTCGATGAACTGCTTCGTTCCCGGCCCTCATCCTGGGAATCGAAAGATTCCCCACACCTCGTAAGAGATTATTTTGGCGAGGCAGGCGACGAAACTCCTTCTTCGCCTGAGGACTACCGTCGTCAGGCTCTCAAAAAAAAGAAGGGGGGATTTACGGCTTTAAAATTTGACCTGGACGTGCCCGGGACGCACGGCTTCGATCCCTACAATCGAGTGCTCAGCAATACTGCGATTGACTACATGGTGGCTTCGATCGGCGCGGTTTATGAGGCCGTGGGGATGGACACTGACATCGCGGTGGATTGCCACTGGCGCTATAACGCCAACGATGTAATAAAAGTGGCCCGCGAACTGGAACCATTTCGGCTGCTGTGGCTGGAAGATCCGGTTCCACCCAACAATACCTCGGCCCTGAAGGAAGTGAGCTCGAAGGTCCGGGTGCCGATCGCCACCGGAGAGAATCTTTTTTTATTCGAGGGCTTTCAGGAAATCATCGCGTCCCACGCATTAAGCATTGTCACTCCGGACCTTCAAAAGGTAGGGGGCCTGGCCGTGGCGCAGACGATTGCGCACTTCGCAGACGTGCATACCATGCCCGTGGCTCCGCACAACATCAGCAGTCCGGTTGGCACCCTTGCAGCAACTCACTTCTGCGCGACCATTCCGAATTTTCTTGCGCTCGAATTTCATGCTTCCGATGTTCCCTTCTGGAATGATTTGGTCGATGGATTGCCAACGCCTATCATTCAGCAGGGTTTCATTTCTGTCCCGGAAAAACCTGGCCTTGGGGTTACGTTGAATGAAGATGTCGCCCGGAAATATGCGCGCAAGGGCGAGCCTTTTTTTGAATGAGCCGTTACACTCCCATCACTGAGCTTTATATCTATGTCAAGGTCAAAGATAGAAGTTTTAAGTAAGATAATTTCGTCAGGCTTGGTTGCGGTGATCAGGGCGGAGAACTCCGACCAGGCCGCGCGTATCGCCGAAGCTGCTGCGAAAGGTGGAGTAGCCGCCCTGGAAATCACTTTCACCGTTCCCGGGGCCGCTGGAGTGATCGAGCATCTGGCAAAAAAAGGTTCCGCGGATATTTTGCTGGGAGCGGGAACGGTTCTCGATCCGGAGACTGCGCGCATCGCGATTCTCGCGGGCGCACAATTCGTAGTCAGCCCCGCGCTGAACCCGGACACCGCACGCCTCTGCAATCGCTACCAGGTGCCTTATATGCCGGGCGCTTCAACGATTCGTGAAGTGATCGAAGCTATGGAGTGCGGTGCTGACATCGTAAAAGTTTTTCCCGGTGAAATACTGGGGCCCGCATTTGTAAAAGCGGTGAAGGGGCCGCTCCCTCAAGCGCAAATGATGCCCACTGGGGGCGTCAGCCTGGAGAATGTCGCTCGGTGGATCCATGCGGGTTCGGTTGCCATCGGAGTCGGTGGTAATTTAACCGCCGGCGCAAAGACCGGCGATTTCGCATCCATCACTCACATCGGGCGGCAGTTCGTTGAGAAAATCAAAGAGGCCCGCGCCCGATGACGACGAGTACGAGAAAGTTGTGGAAGTCAGACGACGAACTTTTCGCCATCGTGCAGCGCGAGCTGTTCACTAGCGTAGTGGGCGACGTAATGGACAAACTTGGTCTGCAGCACCAATTTCTTCCACCGCAAATTCAACCTCTTCGGCAGGACATGGTGGTGATAGGACGTGCGATGCCGGTTCTTGCGGTGGATGTGTTCGCGGAAAAAATCGCAGGCAGCTCCAACAAGCTGATGGGCAAGCCTTTTGGCTTGATGTTAGAAGCGCTTGACGATCTCCGCACGAACGAGGTTTACGTGAACACTGGCTCTTCGCCTCGGAACGCACTATGGGGAGAGCTGATGAGCACGCGCGCTCGAAAGCTGGGCAGTGCCGGCGCGGTATTAAACGGCTATGTGAGAGATACGAAGGCTATTCTGAAAATGAATTTCCCGACTTTCGGTTTCGGTTCCTACGGGCAGGATTCCGCTCCGCGTTACAAAGTGGTCGACTTTCGCATCCCCCTTGAAATTGGAGCGGTGCGAGTTCGTCCGGGGGATATCCTGTTCGGCGATATCGATGGGGTTTTATCGGTTCCCGCCGAGGCTGAAGCTGAGGTATTCGCGCAGGCGCTCGAGAAAGCTCGCGGCGAAAAACGCGTCAGAAAAGCTATCGAAGAAGGTATCACCGCGGTCGCAGCATTTGAGAAGTACGGAATTATGTAAGGAAAATGGAAACATCGCTTTCGGCTGGGAACCCGGTATCTCGTGCGCAACAAGTGCGCAGCTTTCTTTTGTCAAATGATCTGCAGGCCTGGATTGCATGGCGTCCGGATGAGCTTGTCATGCTGTCTGGCTATTTTCCTTTTTGGGGCGCGTCGCTATTAATTTATTTTGCGGATGCGGAGCCTGTCCTTTTCGTTCCTCAGATTGAACCGCGCGATCACATTCCGGCTGACTTGCGAGTTCGGGAATATCCCTGGAGTGATCTCAAATGCGCCGATCCATATGCCGCTCTGGTGTTGGCGGTTGAGAATGAACTCGTCAAGGCGCGGACCAAGCGGGAGCAAGCGGGAATGAATCCCGGCGCAGCCAGAACATCTCTACCGATTCAGGCTGCCGAGCAAATTCCAATTCCCGAAGATTTTGCCGCGCACCTGTCTAACCTGACGGCAAAGCCGGACGCTAACCGTTCTGCGGCTTTTGTGGCTCTTTACTTGAGAAAGACGCCGGGGGAAGTCGCGGCCATCCGGCGAGCGAATCACGTAGCGAACGTTGGGTTGAGCGCTTTCTCGCAGAATCTGACGCCTGGACTTTCGGAGGCGGAGGTTGCAGCGGCGGTGGAATCGGCAATCTATCGACGGATCGGTAGTGGCGGTATATTTCATTCTCGCGGATGGGCCATGGTGCAATCCGGCCCCAACAGCGCCGATGCGGGACGATTCAATCGCTCGACAGGTCGGCGCTTGAAAAATGGGGATTTAGTCTTGATCGAGCTGGCAACCTGCGTGAACGGCTATTGGAGCGACCTGACACGCACCGCCGCAGTTGGTTCGCCAAAAGCGGAAGTTGACACAATACTGACCACCGTTCGCGATGCCCAGCGGGCCGCGGTTGATGCCATTCGGCCCGGTGTTTCCGCGGGCTACATCGACGCGTTAGCCAGAGACAAACTCGAAGCGAAAGGATTATCAAGTTTCTTCACGCATCACACTGGCCACCACGTTGGCTTTCGCTACCACGATCCGGGATTTCTGATCGCTCCTGGAGTGAATGCAAAACTCGAGCCCGGCATGGTGATTACGATTGAGCCGGGAGCCTATGTTCCAGAACGAGGCGGCGGGGCTCGCATCGAGGATAACGTGCTGGTCACCGAATCCGGTCATGAAGTTCTTTCGAGGGTCGAACGAAGCGAGCAGGGGGCGAGTGAGAATGATCAGCATTGATCTTTCAGGCAAGACAATTCTGATCACCGGGGCGCTGGGCGCGATTGCCGAACATATGGTACGGAGACTGACCGAAAGCGGTGCGACCCTCATTCTCACTGATATTAAAACGGAGAAGCAAGCCAGAGAGATGCTCAAGGAATGGAAAATTCCGCCTCCGTCGTATGTTTATTTGTCTGCCGATATCACCAACTCCAGCCAGGTAAATTCCTTGGTGGACGCGGCTTTCGAGAAGTTTCCGGGGATGGACACGGTTATCGGCCATGCCGGCGGTTGCGGATTGCATCCCTTCGCGAACACTTCCGAAGCCGACTACGAGCGCATCTTCCGCTTTAATTATTTTGCGCAAACTTATCTGGCGAGATCCGTGCTTGCATACTGGATGCAGAGTAAGATTGCCGGGCACTTGATCTTTACATCGTCTTATGTGGCTCGAATGCCGCACACGCAAATTCCTTCTTATTCGTCTGCGAAAGCGGCGTTGGAAAACTTCGCGCGCAGCCTGGCGCTGGAATATGCACTGACCGGAATCCGAGTGAATGTGGTTTCGCCGGGAAACGTCGCTGCGGGGAGCTCGTTGAAAGTGTTCGACGAGGATCCAGCCTACCGGGACTTTGTTCTGCGGGTTTCGCTGGGCAGAAGAAACAGCCCGGAGTCGATCGCGGACGCTTTTGTTTTTCTATGTTCGCCGTTGGCCGCAGAGATCAATGGACAAGTTCTCAGCCCTGATTACGGCGCAGGCATTGGGAATCGCCTATGAAGATTGGCCTCGGCCTCTACCGCCACATGCTGACGCGCGACTATTACGACTTCGCCCGGCAGGCCGGTTGTACACACGCTGTCGTCCATCTGGTGGATTATTTCAATCAGGGTCCATCAAATCCTCGGAACAACCAGCCCACCGGCTCCAAATATGAAGCGTGGGGAGTTGCCGGCAATCCAGAGCAGCTTTGGACGGTAAAAGAGCTGAAGGCTCTTCGCACGGAGATTGAAGACGCCGGGCTTGTGTTGGCCGCAATCGAGAATCTCGACCCGGCGCACTGGCACGATATTCTGCTTGACGGTCCGCAACGTCCGCAACAGATCGAGAACGTGAAGACCATCATCCGTCGTCTGGGCGAGGCCGGTATTCCGGTCCTCGGCTACAACTTCAGCTTGGCGGGCGTATGCGGGCGCGTGACTGCTCCGTTGGGACGCGGGCGTGCAATCACGCTGGGCATGGATGGTCCTGCGGAAGACGTGGCCATTCCGCGTGGCACGATCTGGAACATGATCTATGATCGCAATGCGCCTGCCGGTACTCTGCCATCGATCTCCCACGAAGAACTGTGGCGGCGTCTGCAAAGATTTTTAGAGGAGGTTATCCCGGTGGCCGAGCAATCCGGAGTGCGGCTAGCGGCTCATCCAGACGATCCCCCAATGCCCACCATGCGGCAGCAGCCGCGCCTTGTTTACCAGCCTCACATGTATCAAAGATTGATCGACCTTGCTCCGAGCCGCAGCAATGCGCTTGAGCTTTGTGTGGGTACCCTCGCCGAAATGACGGAAGGCAATATTTACGACGCAGTGGATCAATACAGTCGACAAGGCAAGATTGCTTATATCCATCTTCGAAACGTAGTTGGGAAGGTGCCACACTATCGCGAGACCTTTATCGACGAAGGTGACGTGGATATGATTCGCGTTCTCGCAATTCTTCACCGCAACGGATTCGATGGCGTGCTGATTCCCGATCACACCCCTCAGATGACTTGTTCCGCACCCTGGCACGCGGGCATGGCGCACACGCTCGGCTTCATGCTCGCTGCAAAGGCAGTGATCGAGTCTTCTAAGCAATGCAGTTCGGATCTGGCGACCGCGGGTGGAGGCAACTAGCCTGAAAAATCCCTCCGGTCAGGCATATTCGCGCGGCCCACTCATCATTGCGGCCACTGTTTCCACTCTGGGCGGCCTGCTGTTTGGTTACGACAATATTGTAATTAGCGGCGCGATCGGATATCTGAGCCAGTTATTTCGTCTTGACGCCGCTGGCGTCGGCTGGGCCGCAGGCTGCGCCTTGGTTGGATGTGTTGTGGGTTGCGCCGCGGCCGGAACTGTTGCCGACTATCTAGGAAAGAAGAAGGGCCTTGCGCTCTGCTCTCTCTGTTTCGCGCTTTCTTCGCTTGGTATGATGTTCGCCACGAGTCTTCATCAGTTTGTTTTCTGGCGTCTGATTGGAGGAGTAGGAATTGGAGCGGCATCGGTAATTTCCCCGAATTACATTGCGGAGATCGCTCCTACGCGGGTTCGCGGCCGCTGCGTGACTCTCTATCAACTCGGCATCGTAGTGGGAATTCTGGCCGCGGTCTTCGTCAACATGCTGATTCAGCGCATGGGCAATGAGGCGTGGAATGTATCCACGGGCTGGCGCTGGATGTTTTTTGCCGGCGTCGTACCGGCGGTTCTTTTCGGACTGATGATCGTGCCCGCAGTGGAGAGTCCACGCTGGCTTATGAAAATGGGCCGGCGCGATCAAGCCATCGATGTGCTCACCAAAATCAATGGCCTTGAGGCAGCCGCACACGAAGCCGCAGAAATCGAGAATTCTCTGGCAACTGAAGAAGGCCACATCTCGGAGCTCTTCACAACCTTCCGGCGTCCACTGCTGCTTGGTATCATGCTGGCTGGGCTGCAACAGATCAGCGGTATCACGCCACTATTCTCTTTCCTGCCGGAGATTTTTCGCAGTGCTGGAACCGCGACCAGTGACGCATTCTTTCAGTCGGTGCTGGTCAGCCTGATCAATCTTTTGTTCACGTTGTTTGCCTTATGGCTTGTTGACCGCGCCGGCCGCAAGACTCTAATCCTGGCCGGCACCTCTCTGCAATTCGTCTCTTTCGCGTTGGTTGGCTGGTTCTATCACATTCACGGCAGCGTCCTCGCCGTCCTGATTTTTGTGATGAGCTTCGTCGCCGGGCACGCATTTGGGAACGGAGTCGCCTGCTGGGTGATCATCTCGGAAATTTATCCGACGAAGGTGCGCGGGCGCGGAATGTCGATTGCTACTACCGCGCTCTGGTTGGTGGGATACATGGGGAATCAGTTATTTCCGATCATGCAAAAGCATCTGGGGTCGGATGGCACATTCTGGTGTTTCAGCGGCGGCGCGTTGTTGACGATTATCCTGGTTGGCTGGTTAATTCCGGAAACAAAGGGGCGGTCGCTGGAAGAGATCACGCGTTTCTGGACGGATGAAAACGTTGTCGTAAGCAGATAAACTTCGTCCTCCAACATGGGAGCAATGCCGTGAAAATCGTTTGGCGTTATGGACTCTGCGTTCTAATACTCGTTGTTGTCGGATTTGCGGAAGATACACCGCATGCCGGATTCCGATCCTTAAACGTTGACGCCGGCAAAGTAATCGGAGAGATCCGCTCGTTTCAGGGACTGAATGGTCTGCCAAGCCCAGTGATGGCGGGGCTTCCAACCCTGGTCCAACAATACAAAGATCTGCGCGTCGATCAGGTTCGAACTCACGATGCCATGGGGCCGACAGAGATCGACTCCAAATTCGTCCTCGGCAATGGAGAACTGGCTTGGCTTATTCCCGACGATGCGCAGCGCGCGGGAGTAGTAAAAGCGGGGAATGCCAGCATCATTTTCCCCCACTCTGAAGCGGATCCCGAAAAACCGGAAAGCTACAATTTTGTTCCGACCGATAAGGTGATTGCAGCCATTCGCGCCAGCGGCGCGGAAGTCTATTACCGAATCGGCCGAAGCTGGGGCGCAAACGTCAATCCTCCGGAAAACTTCGACAAGTTCGCCAGCGTGGTAAAACACATCGCCATGCATTACAACCAGGGCTGGGGGAACGGCTACCACGATGGTATTCGTTATTGGGAGTTTTGGAATGAGCCGGATGGTTTGTTCTGGACGGGTACGCCGCAGCAATTCTATTCACTGTATGAGAAAACTGCGCGTGCCCTGAAGTCCGTGGATCCCACGCTCAAAGTCGGCGGGGACGGCAAGGCTTTTCCGTCCGATGACGGAGGCTATCGCGAAGGATTCATCGATTACTGCGCTTCGCATCATGTGCCGCTCGACTTTTATTCGTGGCACACTTACGCCAACGGTTCCGCCGATCCTTATGACGCGGTTCGCCTCGCCAAGGAGATCCGCGCCATTCTGGACACGCATGGGTTTCCAAGAGCAGAGAGCATTCTTTCCGAATGGAATCTGAGCGCCGATTTTACCGAGCCGGAAAAAGCCGAACTCCAAGGCGCACACAACGCCGCCTACATCGGCGCGGTGCTCAGCTATCTTCAGGATACCTCCATCGATCACGCGCATTTCTATCGTGGAGACGCGGCATGGATGGGGCTCTTTGATCTTGACGGCAAATATTTCAAGACTGCCCACAGCTTCGAAGCAATGGGCAAAATGCTGGACACGCCGCAGCGGCTTGCGGTCCAGGGCGCTGATACTTTCGGCTTCGCTGTGCTTGCGGGCCGATCCACGGATGGAAACACGGTTCAGATTCTGATCAGCAACTATGCGATTCCCGCGAACTACAAGCCGGACCTCATGCCGATGCCTCCGGAATTGCAGAAAGCGTCGCCGCCCATGCCTGATATGTCGAAGGTCAAGTTTCTGCCGCTGCGAACCGACATCGTTTATCGCGATAACGCTGGCTACAATCTCGCGATCAAGAATTTGCCGTGGGGCGCCGCGCCCTTCAGCATGAAACGTTACCGAATCAGTAAGACGCAGAGTTTCGACCTGGTGGACGACGCAACCGGTAAGGAAGGTGCCTTGCATTTGTCCAATTCTTTCGCGCCGGACACCGTGGAACTTATCGTTCTCAAACGCCTGTGACCGGTCGATCGAAATCAGGAGATGCGATGGCACAATTCGACAAACGTGGAGAAACATCGATTCGGGGACGTAGACTCACTCGCCGCAGTTTGCTGAAGGCGGGAGCGGCCGTTGCGGCTAGAGCTGCCGTGCCCTCCAGTCTTGTGGCCGCTGCGTTCGCGGGTCAAAGCTTTTCCGGAACGAAGTCTGATTCTTCCAAACCACGTGCTAAGAATCCGCGCTGGTATGGATTCAATCTGCTCGAATATTTCTCCACCGACCCGGACTGGATGAAATATTTTCCATACAAAAATGATGGGATATTCCAAGAGGACGACTTTCGTTGGATTCGTGACTGGGGTTTCAATTGGGTGCGCTTGCCGATGGACTACCGCTTTTGGACTGCTCCCGACCTGTTCACCATCAACGAAAAGCAAGTTGAGCCAATCGATCGGGCGATCCGCCTTGGAGAGAAATACGGAATCCACGTCAATGTTTGTCTCCATCGTGCGCCGGGCCTGTGCATTCTGGACACAATGGACGAGCAGCTTACAGGCATTGCGGTCACAAAGGAGAAGACCAATGTATTCAGCGATGCCCATACTTTCGATGCATTCATTCATCAGTGGACATTCTTCGCCGATCGCTACAAGGGCATCACTAGCGACAAACTCAGTTTTAACCTGGTAAACGAGCCGATCGCGCTTCCGAGCAAAGCTGAACTGGCAGAGATGGAAAAAAATGGGCCCGTCGCAACGAAGGATCTTTTTAGTCCAGAATTTCTGCAACGTCACGCCAAGGACTACACGCGGTTGGCTAAAGCGTCAGCGGATGCGATTCGCGCGCGCGACCCGCAGCGCCTGGTAGTGACCGATGGTTACCCCGGCGCGGGTGCACCGATACCGGATCTCTTTGCAACTGGCATGCTGCAAAGCTGTCATACCTACAATCCGATTCAGCTCACGCACCATAACTGCGAATGGGTACGCGGCATTCTTAGCGGCTCAGAACCTGTGCCCACATGGCCTCTCAAAGATGACAAAGGGAAAGTCGTCTGCGACCGTCAGGCTCTGGAGAAGAATTTCCATCCATGGACAGGACTTTCCTCTGCGGGAGTGCCCATACATTTCGGCGAGATGGGATGCTACAAACACACTCCTCCCGATGTTGTGTTGGCGTGGTTCAATGACACGCTCGATGTTTTGGGTCAACTGAACTCCGGCTGGGCCTTGTGGAATTTCCGCGGACCCTTTGGCGTGCTCGACACGGAACGACCGGGAACAAAATTTGAGAATTGGCAGGGACATCAGCTTGATCGCCCTCTCCTCAATCTCTTGCAGCATAAGATGAAGGCATCAGTGGCAGCAGCGAAAAGCATTGTTCGAGTGGACTCCGCGGCCTGAATCACTTCATACTCGGAAGATGCAGGGGCGGCGAAACCGATCCTCAGCGGTGCTGGTTTGTTGCCTGATCTCTTTTGTGGTGAAGAGCAGTGTGGCGCAGACGACTTCTCCACCTTTCAGCCAATCGTCTTCTCCACAACGCGCCGCTTCCGAGCGTGCATCAGCAAACCGACCCGGAACGGGGCAGAAGCTTGTGATCACAGTGACCGACGAAAACGGAGTGGCCGTTGCATCGGCACGCGCCCAGTTGCAACCATCCCCACCGGCCCTGCCCGTCCGCTGCGAAACTGATTTCGCCGGCCACTGTGAATTCACAAATCTCCCTGCGGGAACTTACGAATTACGCGTGGAGAAGATTGGCTATTACTCGATTTCTCAAGGCGGCGTGCAAGTCGACGTGACTGCCAATGTGGATATCACTCTTACTCATCAACAAGAGGCGCGCGAGACGGTGAACGTGGTGGTGTCCCCACCGGCCATCGATCCCGCTCAAATCTCCAGCAAAGAAGAACTCACCGGAGCACAGATCATCGACATCCCCTATCCTGGGACGCATGATTACCGCAACGCTTTGATCTTCATCCCTGGGGTGACGCCCGACGCTTTTGGACAGGTGCACGTGGCCGGCGCGGAAAGCTACCAGACGCTAGTCTTGCTGGATGGTTTTAATGTGACGCAGCCGACCAATGGCGCTTTGGTGGTGCGAACCAGCGTCGACTCGTTTCGCTCAATTGAGGTGACTCCGAGCCGCGAACCAGCTGAGTTTGGCAAGGGTTCTGGCGGCGTGCTTGCCTTGAACACACGCATGGGGGATGATCACTTCCACTTCACCGCCACAGACTTTACTCCCGGACTGCAGACCATCAAGGGCGTTTCAATCGGCCAGTGGATTCCACTGCTCACTGTGTCCGGGCCAATCCGCAAGGGGAATACATGGTTTATCGATTCGCTGGACGGGGAGTACGACAATGACATCATCCAGCAATTACCCTCCGGCTCCGATGCCGACCATGTGTGGCGCGTGGATAATCTGGCCAAGCTTCAGACGAACCTTACCGCGCGCAATATTGTGAGTATCAGTTTCTTGTCGAACTATTATCACGATCAGTATGCCGGTCTTTCGGTTTTGCAACCTCAGTCGACTACGCCGACGGACGCCGAAACTGCCTATATCGGTTCTCTGAAAGACCAATATTATTTGCGCAATGGCGCGCTTCTCGAAACCGGCTTCGGTATAGATCAATACAACGTGGCACTGACCCCCCAGGGCAACGGTCCCTACATCCTGACTACTCAAGCCGCTGGTGGCAACTATTATTTACACGAGAACACCGTCGCCCGCCGAGTGCAAGGAGTCGCGAACCTCTACCTTCCTGCACATCAGTGGCATGGCCGCCACGATGTTAAAATCGGCACCGACCTCGACCATTTGAACTACGAGGCGCAGTTCGTTCGCCAGCCAATATCGTTCCTGCAGCCGAACCAACCACCACCGAACCAGGCGCCGCAACCTTGCGCAACCGGTGCCAATGGCGTTCCTGTGCCTCCTTACACGTGTGCGCGCTATTCGGTTTTCTTGGGAGGAAGTTACTCCTCTACTTACAACGGCGAGGCCAGCGCTTACGCCGAAGATCGGTGGCTGATTACGAACCGTTTGCTAATCGAGCCGGGCCTGCGCTTCGACTGGGATCAAATCGTGCGGACGCCGCTGTTGTCGCCGCGCTTGGCCGGAACTTACACGCTCGACGATGAGGGCAATACCAAACTGTCCGCAGGAGTTGGCATTACCTACGACGCAACCACCCTGGGGTTGATCAATCAACCTACTGAAGGCCAGAGAGCAGATTATTTTTTTAATGCGAAGATGCAACCGACGAACGCGAACGGAAATGTGGTCACCACGCCGATACCCGTGACCACTACGTTCTCGGTGGACCGGAACGCGCTCGCTGCACCGAGGTATTTAAATTGGAGCATTGGCCTGGAGAAAAAACTGCCAGACTCCATTTTTCTGAAAGTGGAATTCCTGGAGAAACGCAGCGTCCACGGCTTTGCCTACAACACCCTGGATGGGGCTGTGGACGGGAATTTCGTTCTGGAGAATCGACGCGATGACCGTTACGACGCATTACAAATTAGTTTGCGGCATCGCTTTCGCCAGCATTATGAAATCTTCGGGGCTTACACGCTCTCACGCGCACATACCAACCAGGTGTTCGATTTCAGTTTGGATACGCCGCTCTTGAGCCCACAACTACCCGGACCGTATCCGTGGGATACTCCGAATCGTTTCGTCGGCTGGGGCGTCTTGCCATTCTTCAAGCTGCCCATCCTGCATAAGGTGGATATGGTCTATTCGGCGGAAGCGCGCACGGGCCTGCCATTTAACGCAACCACAGATCAGGGAGAGATAGCTCCTGGTGCTCCTCCGGGAACCTTTCGCCTTCCCGCTTACTACACCGTCAATTTACAGTTTGAAAAGCGCTTTCACCTTTTTAGACGCTATTGGGCCTTACGCGGGGGTTTTGACGACGTCACCAATCACGCCAACGTCATGCTGGCGAATGGAGTTATCGATTCGGCTCATCCTTTCCCCACCTACATCGACGGCAACGGGCGCGCGTTTACGGGCCGCATTCGTTACTTAGGAAAGGAATGAGTTTGAAGTGCGCGTGTTTGTCATCCAGAACGATTGGCAAGTTACTAAGCTGAGGCCAAATAAACATAACGCAGAATGAAAAGGACGGTCAGTATCCACACCAGCACATTGACTTCACGAAGCTTTCCAGCCGCGATTTTAACGACGGTGTAAGAGATCAAGCCCAGGCTGAGTCCGGTTGCGATGCTAAAGGTTAGCGGTGTAGCCAGCATGGTGATGAACGCCGGGACGGCTTCGCTTAATTCCTGCCAGGCGATTTGTGCGATGGATTGTGTCATCAAAACTCCAACCAAAATCAGCGCCGGCGCGGTCGCGTAAGCTGGAATTGCCGTCGCCAGCGGCGAGCAGAAGGTGGCCAACAAAAAAAGAGCTGCGACCGCCACATTACTCAGACCTGTTCGTGCTCCGGCGGCAACGCCCGCCGCGCTCTCGATATAGCTCGTCACCGTGGAAGTGCCCGTTAGTGAGCCGAAAATAGTTCCTACTGCATCTGCAATCAGGACTCGGCCTACCCGTGGAATCTTGCCGTCTTTGACGAAGCCGCCTTGTTCGCAGACTCCCACGAGAGTGCCAACGTTATCGAAGAGATCGACAAACAGGAATGCGAAAAGGATTTCCAGCAAGCCGAGGTGAGTGGCGCCGCGAAAATCAAGCTGCAAAAAAGTTGAAGAGGGACGAGGCATGGAAAATATTGCTGTGGGCCAGTTCGCAATTCCCCGGAACACGCCGAGCAATGCGGTGCCAAAAATGCCGATCAGAATTGCGCCGTGGATCTTACGCGATACCAGAATGAGGGTGAGAACCAAGCCGAAGCAGGCGGTCTGCACTTCCTTATCAGCAAAGCTGCCGAGGCCAACATAGGTTGCAGGATTCGCGACGACAATCTTTGCGTTGCGCAATCCCACAAAGGCGATGAACATACCGATTCCCGCGGCCGTAGAGTGCTTCAGGCAATCCGGCATTCCGTTGACAATCTGTTCGCGAACTCGCGTGACGGTGAGCAGCAGGAATAGAACGCCTGAGCAAAAAACCACCGCCAGCGCAGTTCGCCAGGGAACATGCATGGCGATGCAAACGGAGTAGGTAAAATATGCGTTCAGTGACATGCCCGGCGCCAGCGCAATGGGATAGTTGGCATAAAGTCCCATCACCAGCGTGGCGACTGCGGCAGAGGCGCACGTCGCAAAAACCACGCCCTCAGGCGGCATTCCCGCTTGAGCAAGAATCTGGGGATTCACAACGATGATGTAAGCCATCGTGACGAAAGTCGTGAGGCCCCCCAGCATCTCCTGTTTCACGGAGGTCTGGTTCTCGGCAAGTTTGAAATAGCGATCGATCAATGCATTCCTCTATTTGAGTTGGAAGTTGGTCCGAACAGGCTTAATATTCAATCTTGTCTGGCTTGTTTTCCCACGCGCGAAAAGCTGCCATTGCCTCGTTGCGCATCGTTTGAATCATTGGTATCTTGCGTTGCGAATGTGGCTGTGCGATTTCACGGTAGATCAGGGAATCGTCAAAGCCAATCTTGGAAGCATCGGCGGCGGCATTCGCAAAATAAATGCGAGAAAGGCGAGCCCAGTAAATTGCCCCCAGACACATGGGACAGGGTTCGCAGGAAGTGTAGATTTCGCAGCCTTCGAGATCGAAAACGCCGAGTTTCGCGCAAGCGTTTCGAATGGCGCCAACCTCAGCGTGCGCCGTGGGATCATTCGTGGAGGTAACTTGATTCATTCCTTCGGCAATGATGGCGCCGTCTTTCACCACGACTGCACCGAAGGGCCCACCGCGTCCTGAATGGACGTTGTCGATCGAGAGCTGAATCGCGCGCGCCATGAAAGGATCGCCCATTTATTCGCTCATCTTTGCGTAAACGTTAACGGTATGCCGGCGTCAGCAACCCGCGAACCCCGCAAACCAGTCGACATGGACTCTCTCGCAGCCGCTTCGCTGAGAAGCGAGTATATGCTGGGACTCAGTTATTCGTAAAATACTCTTCGGATTGGAGAATACAGACTTGCATCGTGGCGATTCCAGGGAGCTGAATTCTTGAATCTGCACGCCTTCCTTTCGAACCGCGTGGTCACGCCCGATGGAATCCGCCCGGCGGCCATTCTGGTGGAAGGAGAGCGCATCAAAGCGCTTCTTCCTCCTGATCAGGCACCCACGCATGGCTATGAAATTCATCACTTTGGTGAAGCTGCAATTCTTCCCGGCCTCGTCGATTCCCACGTGCATATCAATGAACCAGGCCGGACGGAATGGGAAGGCTTCGAAACCGCGACCCGCGCCGCGGCGGCAGGAGGCTACACGCTGTTAATCGACATGCCCTTGAACTGCGTTCCAGCGACAACCACTGTTGCGGCGCTGGAGGCCAAACGTTCCGCCGCGAAAGGCAGATGCCGCGTCGATTGGGCGGCTTGGGGCGGCGTCGTGCATGATAACCAAAATGACATTGAAGCTCTCGCAGCCGCTGGCGTGCCCGGCTTCAAGTGCTTCTTGATCGATCCTGGAATCGATAGCTTCACAATGGTGACGGAGAGCCACTTGCGGGCGGCGCTCCCTCATATTGCCCGGAGTGGCCTGCCGCTGCTGGTGCACGCGGAACTTCCGGGCCCCATCGACCGGGCGACCGCAGCTCTGGCTAAGTCTGATTGGAGTCGCTATTCGACCTACCTGCAATCGCGCCCAGACGAAGCGGAGCTGGCCGCAATCCGGATGATGCTGGCGCTGTGCCGGGAATATCGAGTTCGTTTGCATATCGTCCACCTCTCGAGCTGCCTGGCGCTTGAAGAGTTGCGCGCCGCGCGCTCCGCAGGCCTTGCGGTGACGGTGGAGACGTGCCCTCACTACTTGCACCTTTCCGCCGAAACAATTGCGAATGGGGCGACGTTGGCCAAATGCGCTCCGCCGATCCGCAGCCATGAAAATCGCGGAAAATTGTGGGAAGGCTTGAGAGACGGGACGATTGATATGGTCGTGACCGATCACTCTCCGTGTCCGCCACAAATGAAGCGCCTCGCCGAAGGCAATTTCCGCAATGCCTGGGGCGGGATTGCGAGTCTCTCGATGGCGCTGCCTCTGATGTGGACCGAAGCCAATAGGCGAGGATTCACATTGCTCGACTTGGCGCGCTGGATGGCCGCGGCGCCGGCTCGACTGGCAGGTTGCGATTCCCGTAAAGGGCAAATTGCAGCAGGATACGATGCGGATTTCGTTGTGTTCGATTCCGAGAGCGAATTTACCGTGGAGGAAGACCGGCTTTACTACCGGCATCCGGTCTCTCCGTACCTCGGAGAGAAGTTGCGCGGAATTGTGAAGGCCACCTATCTGCGAGGGAATCTTGTATTTGCAGATGGAGAGTTTCCGGGGGATGCTTGCGGCCGTAGCTTTCAGTTATAAGTCAGGATCGCTTGCATCTACTATGAGAGCAGTCTCGCAGCGTCTTTCGCGTGATAGGTCAGGATGATGCTCGCTCCCGCGCGATGGATACTTAACAGAGATTCCATCATCACACGATCCCGCTCGATCCAGCCATTCCGTGCGGCGGCTTCGATCATCGCGTATTCGCCGGAGACCTGATAGGCGGCAAGCGGCAAGTCAAAGCGCTGGCGAGCTGCCGCGATCACATCGAGGTAAGGCATGGCGGGCTTCACCATGATCATATCGGCGCCCTCCTCAATATCCAGCGCGATCTCACGCATCGCTTCGCGCACGTTCGCGCCATCCATTTGATACGACCGGCGGTCGCCAAATTGCGGAGCCGAGTCCGCCGCTTCCCGGAATGGACCATAGAACCCGGAGGCGAACTTGGCTGCGTAGGAGAGAATCGGAGTGTTGATGAAACTCGCTTCGTCGAGAGCCCTCCGGATAGCCGCAACGCGCCCATCCATCATGTCCGAAGGCGCAATCACGTCAATGCCTGCTCTGGTCAGGGAAACGGACGTGCGGGCAAGCAGTTCTAAGCTGGCATCGTTGTCGATCTCAAATTCCTGTTGCGCGCCGCGACTCGCGGCGGCGGCGGCTGCGTCAACTGTTTTCTTCTTTTCTTCCGGCGTCGCGTGCGTCATCACGCGCATGGCCGCAGCGCCGAGAGATTGTGGTAACGCCGTCTTGCGTACAATTCCACAATGTCCATGCGACATGTATTCGCACAGACAAACGTCCCCCATCAGAATCAGATTGGGCACTTCGCGTTTCAGCGCCCGAGCAGCCTGCTGCACGATCCCGTCGTCAGCCCACGCCCCCGTCGCAACTTCATCCTTCCTGTCAGGCAGTCCAAACAGAATCACGCCGGGCACGCCTAGGCTGTGAACTTCCTGCGCCTCCTTCACTGCCTCATCCACTGAGAAATTGAACACCCCCGGCATCGAACGAACTTCTTTGCGTACACCTTCCCCCGTGCAAACGAACATGGGATAAACGAATGCGTCCGGAGTAAGTCGGGTTTCCCGCACCAGGCTTCGAAGCTGCTCGGTGCGGCGCAGCCGCCGCAGACGGGTAATGGGAAAAGGCATGAGTATCGCCTGACCAGAATGTAGTCGCCTTGGAACCCTCGATTTTAGCAGGATTAATGCTCCGAAAGCATTCGCCTGAAGCGGAAGTCATTCACGTCGTCATGGTCGCCAAGCGGGGGAGTGTGACCGTCGTAACCCGTTGGAATCGGAAAGTGATGTGTGAATCCTACGCTTTGGTCCCTAAGATAGAGATGGATGAGTCTACTCAGACAACATCGCTGGTTTGTGCTCGCGTTGGGAATCACGCTTGTCTGCGCATTGGTGTCCCTCACTGTGCAGAAGGGCAGTTTCCTCACCGCACTGGCGGACATTGGATATTTGCTGATGACGCTCGCCATCGGAGTCATCATGCTGCGTAATGCGTGGCTTGCCCATGGAGCCACGCGGCATTTTTGGGCGCTTATGGGATCGGGCTATATTCTTTGGGCGTCGAACCAGGCAGGGTGGGCCTATGACGAAGTGCTCCTGCGCGCGTCCCCGCCCGATCCATGGTCGATGGATATATTGCTGTTTCTCCACCTGATTCCGATGATCGCTGCAGTCGGGCTGACACCCCACCGTGCGAACGCGGAACAGAAGTTCCGGGCTGGCACGCTGGATTTCTTCTTGCTGCTGGTGTGGTGGGGATTTCTCTACGCGTTCGTCGTCTTTCCTTCACAATATGTCTCAGTGAACGTGGGGACGTATGACAGAAATTTCGGAGCGCTGTATCTGGTGGAAAGCAGCGTGCTCGTATTAGTGCTGGGTATTGTCGCCCGAGGCGCTCCCGCAGGTTGGAAAAAACTATACCTGAACCTGATGGGGGCGAGCGCGTTTTACGCTGTCGGTTCGCAAGCAGTGAATCTGGCAGTCACGAGCGGAAGTTACTACACCGGCAGTCTCTACGATATTCCATTAGTTGGTGCGGTAAGTTGGATGGCGGCCACCATTCTCAGCGCGCGGGAATGGCAACTCCAAACGGCCCTGCCGCAGTTGGGCGAGAAATGGAACGCGATCGCGTTGCGGTTGGCGATGCTCGCCATCCTTTCCTTGCCCGTACTGGCGATATGGACCTTCCTCTGGGACAATTCGCCTGCCTTGACTCGGACTTTCCGCATCTGCACCATTTTGACGGCAATGCTGGTACTCGGCGTATTTGTGTTCCTTCGCCAGTATCTGCAGGACCACGCTCTGATGCATCTGCTGGAAAGTTCGCGGCGCAGCTACGAAAACGAACAGCGTTTGCAGAGTCATCTTGTGCAGAGGGAGAAACTGGCATCTTTGGGCCAGTTGGTCGCCGGAGCGGCTCGTGAAATCGATCATCCGCTCACCGCCATCATGGGATATTCAGAAAAGCTTTGGTCCAACCAGCGCCTGACCGGCGAGCAAGACACACTGGTGCGAAAGATTGTTCACCACTCGCAGCGGACTCGTGACCTCATATCGAGCCTTCTGAGCTTCGCCCAACAAAGCCCCGGGGAAAGAACCCTGGTGGACTTGTGCATGCTTTTGCAGCGTACCGTGCAAATGAGGGAACTGCAGCGCCACGGCAAGAACATCCACGTTGAAACTCTATTCGAGCCTAGCTTGCCGAAGGTTTGGGGTGATGGGCACCAGCTTTTTCGGGCCTTCTTCCAGATCGTCGAGAATGCATTGGATGCGCTCGAGGAAGGGGGCGGAGGATTGCTCCAAGTCAGCGCCCAGCAGCATGGGGAAGAAATCGTGGTCCAGTTTTCTGACAGCGGTCCCGGCATAAAAGAGCCGAATCGTGTGTTCGATCCTTTCTATACCACCAAGCCGATCGGCAAAGGCACTGGCTTGGGCCTGAGTGCCGTTTACGGCGTGGTGCAGGAGCACCGAGGCCAGATCACCTGCCAGAACAGGCCGGAGGGCGGAGCGATTTTCACTCTGCGACTCCCTGTTTTAAGCCAGGCAAGCCCGCAAGCGCTGGCGGCGGCGAAATCCTAGAACGATCCGGAACCGCCATTCCTGTAACATAATTTTGATGGCCCAACCGCTCATCCACAGCTCTGACCGTGTGTTGGAGTTCGACGCTCTGCGTCAACTCCTCGCCGGATACGCTGCTTCTCCCGTGGGCGAGGCAAAGATACAAGCGCTGGCGCCCTCGATCGATTCATCCTGGATTACCCAGCAACAGCTTCTAACCACCGAAATACGAGAATTCCGCCGCGTGGGTGGGCGCTTTGAATTTTCCGGATTGCTCGATATCAGGAAACTAGTCGAGAAGGCCCGCATCGCGGGAGCCGTGCTGGAAACAATCGAGATTCGTGACATAGTGCTTTTGGTGGATCGCGCGGCCGAGTGGCGCGAAATCGCTTTCCAGCCCCCGGCGAACATGCGGACGGACTGGCAGCAAACCCGTGCGCTCTCGGAGAACATTCCTGACTTTGCCCAATTTCTGCGATCCTTCCGCAACAAGATCCAGCCTGATGGCACTCTGGAAGATGCCGCTTCCCCGGCATTGGCACGCGTTCGCCGCGAGATCGAGAAGCAGCGGCGCGTGATTCAGGAATCGCTACGTGGGCACTTGCGGAAACTGGCCGAAGGCGGCGCGGTGCAGGATGAGTTGATCACCATCCGTGGCGAACGCTTTGTCATTCCTGTGAAGATTGAACAGAAGCGCAGGGTTCAGGGAGTGGTGCACGGCGCCAGTTCGAGCGGGCAAACTGTGTTTGTCGAACCGCTGGAAACCATCGAACAGAATAACGAACTGGTGCGACTGCTGGATGATGAGATGGCGGAGATTCACCGCATCCTGATGGAAATGACGCGTCTCATCGGCGAACGTGCGCAAGAAATTCTGGCCTCGGCAGGAGTGCTTGCCGAATTGGATTTGCAGTTTGCCAAGGCCCGTTTCGCCGAAGACTACAACTGCGTAGCCGTGCACCTGAGCGAAAGTTCTAGTGGGGACAGCCGCCCTCGGCTGTTCGCGAGCGCAGCGAGCCTCGTTCTGCACAACGCCCGCCATCCCCTACTGGAACGAAATCTAAAGCTCAAAGGCGCGGCAATAATCCCTATCAGTGTGGAACTCGACGCCGCGCGCCGCCAATTAGTGATCACCGGCCCTAACACCGGCGGCAAAACCGTCACCCTGAAGACCATTGGTCTGCTGGCCTTGATGGCGCAGTCGGGAATTCCCGTTCCTGCCGATCGCGCCGAAATGCCAGTGTTCGACGCGGTTCTCGCGGACATTGGCGATTACCAATCGATCGAGCAGAATCTTTCTACTTTCTCCGCGCACGTCACCAATATCGACTTCATCTCTCGGACTACTACCTCGGATTCCCTGGTGTTGCTGGATGAATTGGGCTCGGCCACCGACCCCGAAGAAGGTGCGGCGCTAGCGGTCGCGATTGCCATGCACTTCGACCGCACCGCCTGCATGACGGTGATCTCGACGCATCACACTTCGTTGAAAGTTTACGGAGCCAATACTCCAGGGGTGGTCAACGCCTCAGTGGGATTCGACGAAGCGACCTTGCGGCCGACTTACGAACTCAAGATCGGCGTACCGGGAGCGTCGGCGGGAATCAATATCGCGCGGCGGCTGGGACTGGATCCCGCCATCATCGATGCCGCGCGTGCGCGTCTGGGAACGCAGGCGCGGGATGTAGGCGAATTCCTCGATCGGCTTCATGCCGAGTTGCACGAGGCGGAAAGCGAGCGCTTGCGGTTGAAGGCGCGCGAGCAGGAATTGGAACGGGAGCGGGCATTCCTCGCAGCCGAAGGCAAGCGTGAACAGCAGATGAAGATCCGCGAGATGGAGAAGAAGTTGGAGAGCGTGCTGCGCGATTTCGAATACCATGCGCGCGAGGCAGTGAACGCCATCCAGGACAAAGCGGCTGCGCAGAAGGTCGCAAAGGATGCGGAAAGGAAGATTGCCAAGCTGCGGCGGGAATTTCGCGAGGAGTTCGATTCCACGGTCGTGGCGCACGCCAGCGGAGCCGACCAGGGCGATCCTCACGCGCAGCCCCAGGTGGTCAAGCAAGTTGCTGAAGGCGACAGCGTCAAATTGAAATCGACGGGCCGCGCGGCAACTATTTCCCGCAAGCTCGATGACAACCATTTCGAAGTCCAGATCGGCGCGATGAAGATGAAAATCGCGCGCGACGATATTGCCGGAGTGCTGGTCAGCGCCTCTACGCGAGCGGCGAATTCTCCCCTGCAAGCCGCTCGCGCTCGGGGCATTTCCGTCTCGCTGAACAACGAGAACGAAAGCCAAAATGCGCCGTCAGAAATCAACGTGATCGGCTACAACGTGGACGACGCCACGCGGGAAGTGCAGAAATTTGTCGACCGTGCCTTTCTCGCCGGCCTGCCACGCGTGCGCGTGGTTCACGGCAGCGGCATGGGTATCCTTCGTAAAGCTCTGCGGCAAGCTCTGAAGCAGCATCCCCACGTGGAGTCGGTTGCCGAGCCACCGCAGAACGAAGGCGGGGGCGGGGCGACCGTGGTGGAGTTGAGGGTGTGATGCCTTTAACCAGCAAACTCGTTGAAAATATGTGGGTTGTTTATCTGTACTTATCCATTCAATTAGGTGACAATTATACGATATTTGGAGGATTAGATATATGGCGACCTCACCACGTCTCGCGCGACAAAAGATTTCGACGACCGTTTCGTCGACGACATTTTCATACCTTGAGCAGTCGATTCAGGATGGCAAAGCCCGAAATCTGGCGGACGCCATTGACCTTGCGGTAGAGCAATTGATGGTTTACGAGAATCGCGAGCGCCTCGCCAATGACACCGCAGCATATTTCGACAACATGACCGATGAAGAGGCTGCAGAGGAACAGAAACTGGAAATAGCGCTTTCCCAAAGTTCTGCGGGAATCAACTTTGACGAGTAATACACTGCCGCGACGAGGGGAGATCTGGACTGCGAACCTCGGGAATCCGCCGGTTCGTCATTGGGTATTGATTGTTTCTCTCGACCAAAGAAATCTCAGTGACCGCAGGGACTCCGTCTTGATTGTTCCCTTCAGCAGTAAAGGGCCGGTGGGAGCGACCGTGATCGAGATTGCTCCCGGCGAAACCGGTTTGCCAGGGCCGTCCTTTGTGAAGGGGCATTACATGCAAGTCCTCGCCAAGCGGGCGTTGATCAATCAGGAGAGGCGCGTTCTTTCCAGCACGCGGATGCGGGAAATCGTATTGGCGATCCGGCGAAGCTTCGATCCAGATGCGCCGTGGCCGGGAAAATGAACGGAGTTGCAGGGACTTGTGGCCGGCCCCCGCGCAGTGAGGGTATCGGGGCGACGGTTGGAGTTGCGGCGGCTCCGCGAAGCCCAATTTTTCAGCGGGAAGGGTTTTCTTCTTGTCAGTTTTCTTCTTGCTGGCCGTCTGCGTCGGCCAATTGATGGACACCTGTCCGAAATTTAAGTTTCCGTTGCCGTCCCTTCCACACAATGAACAATCCGTCATTTGTTCCCAGAAGCTGGGCACGCGTGTCGTGTCCGTCGACTGCACGCTTTCAATCTTCGGGTAGACGTCTACGGGCATTCCGTTTCCATCCAGCTTTACCTCTGTTATGTTTATGTCGCCGTTAGCGGGGAGATTGTAACGCCACGACGAACAGTCGTCCAGCGTAACTCGCCACCGAGGGACTCGAAACCCCTAGATTCGCCGACGAATAAAAATGTCCGAAAGACTTTCCAAAGTCAGCGGAAACCAGCATCTGGAGCTTTCCGTCGCGCGCCCAGGCCATATAGATAAGTTTATTGGGAAGCTGGACTATCGAAGGCGCGCCATTGGTCAAGAAATCATTGGACGACGTGTAACGAGGATTGAGGGATACGACTTGGGCCGCCCTGAATCCGATATAGACACGAATAGAAGAGCGGCAACTGCTAGCCTTTTCACTTCTCGCCTCCTTGATCTTTTTGAATATCAGATTGTCGAAAATATATGCTCAGCACGTTAACGATGCAACGTGTTTTCGGGCAGTTTCCCTCAGCGGTCAACCGGTACCGCCCAAATTCCACAGCTTCTCCACAGCAATCCCGCTCGGGTATATTCCCAGCAGGGACTTTGTACCTCACAATCCCAAAGGGCAAGTGTCAATCGCTGAACCCGCTCATCCATCATCCATTCATGCCCACAGAAGATTTCAAAGAAACGGTGAAGCAGCAGGCGGATATCGTCCGTGTCATCGGCGACTACATCAAGCTGAAAAAAGCTGGGGCGCAGAACTACGCTGGACTTTGTCCATTCCATGGCGAGAAGACACCTTCTTTTTCAGTGCACGCCACGCGCCAGTTTTACCACTGCTTTGGCTGCGGCGTATCCGGAGACGTGTTCAGCTTTGTGCAGAAGATTGAGAACATCACCTTTCCTGAAGCTGTCCGGCTGGTGGCGCAGAAGCTGGGTATTCCGCTGCCCAAGACGACGTATTCAAGCCCGGCAGAAGCGAAGGATGCCAAGCTGCGCACTCAATTGTTCGATGCCCAAGAACGCGCGGCGGCATTTTTCCAGGAATGCCTGAAGCGTCCAGAAGGCGCGCGGGCTCGAGAATATTTGCAGGGTCGCGGGCTCGACGAAGCAACCATCGCGAGCTTTCGGATCGGCTATGCGCCGGACTCCGGCTTCCTCCTGCGTGACCGCCTGGCTGCCGAATTCAGCGAAGAGGTGTTGCGCGAAAGCGGGCTGTTTTCGTGGAAGCAGGAAGATAGCCGTCAGCCTTCCACCTTCGGCCGTCAGCAAAATCAGGGCAGCAGCGTCGGCGAACAGCAGGTTCCTCGCGGGCCTGCGCCCGCTCGGAATGACAACGCTTATGGGAACGGCGATCCGCCGGAAGTCGGAAGCCAAGAGCCGGAAGCCGAAAGCCGAAGCCCCAAGCCTGTATCTGCCATCTACTCCAAATTCCGCAACCGGGTAATGTTCCCCATCGCCAACGATGCCGGGAAGATCATCGCATTTACTGGACGAACCCTCGCCACCGACGAGAAGGCTGGTCCGAAATATCTGAATTCGCCGGAGACGGGAATCTATTCCAAAGGCCGGATTCTGTTCAACCTCGACCACGCTAAAGAAGCAATCCGCAAACTTGATTACGCGATCCTGGTCGAGGGCCAGATGGATTGCATCTCCGTCTATGCGGCCGGCCTGCACAATGTGATTGCCAGTTCCGGAACGGCGTTCACTGAAATGCAGGCCAAGCTGCTCGGGCGCTTCACCAAGAACGTGATCGTCAATTTTGATCCGGATACCGCCGGAGCAAAGGCAACCGAGCGCACGCTGGGCCTGCTTGTGGAGGAAGAATTTAACATCCGGGTTCTCACTCTCGAACAAGGCTTCGATCCCGACCTCTTCATTCGTCGCAAGGGTAAGGACGCTTACGGCGCCGCACTTAGAAGTTCACAGAAATATTTCGACTATCTGATCGACCGTGCCCGCGCTCATTTTCCCGCGCGTAGCGCCGAGGGCAAAGTGAAAGCAGTGAACTACCTGTTACCGCATATTCAGCGTGTGCCCAGCAGAATTATGCGCGATGAGTTAGGTCAGGAGATCGCCCAGAAACTGGGAATCGATTCTGCAATATTACGGCAGGAGTTGCGCCATGTGGCCGCCGGGCGCTCCGCCGCAAGAGTGAAGGCTCCAACAGAAGTTCAGGCCACCGACGCAGAGCGGATTCTTATTCGCGCACTTGCTTCCGCGCGGCAAATGCAGCCCGAAGCCGAACACTTTTCCGCCCGCGATGGCGCCGAGGAGGAGTTCGATCCAGCGCGGCAGGCGCAATACGCGTTTCAGACCGAAGGCCTGCATCGCGGGCTCGCGACAGAATCGCTGGTTGACGCTCTGCTCAATAGCGGCACCGAAATTGCCGATGTAATGGAGGTGCCTTGCTCCGAGAGCGAGCGGCGGATGCTGGCTTCGATCCTGCTCAAGGAAGAAGAAGAAGAGCTTAGCGCTGAACGCCTTGAGGGCGCGGTTCGGGCTTTGCGCCGCATTCACCTGCGTCGTCAACTGGAAGAGTTGCAGCTTCAGCTGAAGAAGCCCGGAATCAGCAGCGACAAAGAGCGCATGAAAGAGTTGCTGTTGGAGTTGGAACGGCTCAGCCGCGCGCTGAGGGACCCGAACCTGGCCGATTCCGGCTTCAGAGGGCTGGACCAAGACAAGAAAAGTGCGTGAAACAAAATGGCGGTGGGAAACATCTAAGTATTTGGGAGAGTTGTAGATAGCGGCGGATTAGGACATTCTGAGCCGGGACAAGTGATAGACCCGCAAACACTTATGTGTTAAGCTCTAAGGTTTGTGCTAGGTGCACAATTCCGCGCTACCCCATATTCCTACCTGAGACAACATTACCACACGCTCCTCTGCGAGCGAATTGAAGAATTTGAGGACACGCCTCTTGGCTCTTGAAGACAAGTACGATGACATCAAAAAGCTGGTCGATGCCGGCAAAGAGAAGGGCTACCTTACCTACGATCAGGTAAACGAACTCATCCCTCATGATGTGGTGAGCCCCGAAGACCTGGACGACTTGCTCACTACCATTGGTACGCAGGGCATCGATGTTCTGGAAGGCCCAAAGCTGCCTTCCGCTGCGCTCGACAAGAAATTCGAAGACATCGAAGAGGGCGAGGATGTTGAGCTCGATCTAACTCCCGGTGCTCTCGAAAAAACCAACGATCCCGTCCGCATGTATCTGCGCGAGATGGGCACCGTTCCCCTGCTCACCCGCGAAGGCGAAGTGGAAATCGCCAAGCGCATCGAGCGCGGCCAGATCCGTGTACTCAAGGCGCTGTCGCGCTCGCCGATTGTAATTCACGAACTGCTGGCGATGGGCGAAGACCTCAAAAAAGGCGTGCGCTCCATCAAGGAAGTCGTCACCTTCGACGAAGAAGAGATTACCGATGAGATCCTGCAGAACCGGTTGAACGAGTTTACCGGCAAGATCGACAACATGGCGAAGCTTTACAAGAAAGTCGCCGTGGTGCAGGAAAAATACGCGGCCGTCTCGCTAAAGAAACGTCCCAAAGATCATCGTCGCGCTCGCCGAAATTACGCCCGGGCCATCGTGCGGGTATCCATCGCGGTGCGCAAGCTGGGATTCACCAACGCCGAACGCAAGCGTTTGATCGACCGCGTCAACAAAACTGTCGACAGCATGCGTTCGCTTGACCGGCAGGCTGGGAACCTCGAGCGCAAGGCAGACGCAACGCGCAGCGAAGAACAAAAAAAAGAATATCGCCGCCAGGCCCGCGCGGTAAGAAGCGAGATTGAAAAACTCGAAGTCGAAGCCGGGCTGTTGTTCCAGGAGATCAAGCGTACCCAGCGCGAAATCATCCAGGGCGACATGGACGCGGAGCAGGCCAAGCGCGAGCTGATCGAGGCCAACCTTCGTCTGGTAGTTTCGATCGCGAAAAAGTACACCAACCGCGGTCTGCAGTTCCTCGACCTGATTCAGGAAGGCAATATCGGCCTGATGAAGGCTGTGGATAAATTCGAATACCGCCGCGGCTATAAATTTTCCACCTACGCTACCTGGTGGATTCGGCAGGCGATTACTCGTGCAATTGCGGATCAGGCGCGTACGATTCGTATCCCGGTCCACATGATCGAGACCATCAACAAGCTTATCCGCACTTCGCGGCAGCTGGTGCAGGAACTCGGACGCGAGCCTACCAGTGAAGAGATTGCCAAGCGCATGGACATCCCCGTGGCGAAGGTGCGCAAGGTCCTGAAGATTGCGCAGGAGCCCATCTCTCTTGAAACGCCGATCGGCGAAGAGGAAGATTCGCATCTTGGCGACTTCATCGAAGACCGCGCCGTAGTCTCGCCCGCCGAAGCCGTGATCAACGTGAACCTCAAGGACCAGACTGGACAAGTCCTGCGCACGCTGACTCCGCGCGAAGAAAAAGTAATCAAGATGCGCTTCGGACTCGAAGACGGCAGCGAGCACACTCTGGAAGAGGTCGGCCAGTCGTTCGCCGTAACCCGCGAACGCATCCGCCAGATCGAAGCCAAGGCTCTGCGGAAGCTGCGTCATCCATCGAGGTCGCGGAAGCTGCGGGCGTTTATGGATGGAGTGAGAGACTAGCCCTGTCATCCTGAGCGGAGCGAAACGATTCGCGAAAGCGAATCGTTCTGCGGAGACGAAGGATCCCTAACAGCATCGACAGACCCAGCTTTAGCATTGGAATCCTTTAGCGGCGTGTAAGTTATTACAATCGCACGAACGGAAATTCATGGGCGGAGTCTTTCCCTGGTTTTCCTCAGCTTTCCACAGGGAAGTACCGTCATGCACAGTTTCTGCACAAGACAAAATCGAATTGTGGTTGCGGCTGGGAATGATCCGCAGCAAAGTTGAGTCCAGTAAAACGTTGGACTTTCAATGTCTTGCCAACGATGATTGCGGCGAATCTGGCGGCAGACCGGTGATTCTTGAGGGTAAATCGCCGGGGGAAGATCGGAAACGCGCGTGAGTGCGTGATGATCGCCCGGGCATTGCGGCCTCCTCCAATTGCCCGCTCTTTGAGCTGGGTTGGGCCACTGGCCGCCGCAGTTTGCAGAGTTGCGATTTTTCGAACCGCAGCTCTACGACAGTACCGATAAATGTAGTGCTCTCAGAAATGAGAGTGCTGTCGGGCTAGTATCGTTACCCGCCGCCCCTAAGCAGCGGGAAGGCAGCTTTGAACGTCGACGAAAAGGATGCGGCTCAAGTGGCTGGCTTGGGCCGCATTTGTTTTTGTGGTCTTTCCTTTCCACCTTTACTTCTCCGCTTTGCCGCGGGTTTGCGCGGATCATTGCGGATTCATTCCAGGTCAAATTCAAGGCACAACGCTTCCGTTAACGACCTGTTTTCGCGGGACTTCCACAGGATATCGAGGGGGTTCACAGCTTCTGCACAATTCATTTGTTTCTTCGCTTTGTTTTCGCTTATGCTAGAGGCGGGATTCGGGCACAGTTTCTTCAAGACCTTTCTACGCTGCCATGGCAACGACTGACTACAACATCGGCACTCTTCCGGCGAATGTAGAAGCCGAGCGCTCGATTCTGGGCGCGATCCTGCTCGACAACTTTGCCTACAATCAGGCGGCGGAGCATTTACGAGTCGAGGATTTTTCACTCGATTCGCACCGGCGGATCTATGGTCGCATGATCGACCTGGCGGAATCTTCCAGGCCGATCGACATGATCACGCTAATCGAGGAGCTGGACCGACACAAGGATCTGCAGCCCATCGGCGATGTGGGATATGTGTCGAGTTTGCTGGCCGGCGTTCCCGACCGGCCGAGCATCGAACACTACGTCAAGATCGTCCGCGACAAGGCGTTGTTGCGAGGATTGATTCATGCCGCCAATACCGCCATTGCGCGGGCGGCCGATCAATCCGACGCGGCCGAAGAAGTGCTCGGCGACGCGGAAGCCGCGATTTTCCAGCTCTCGGAAAAGCGCATTGGGCGTGGGTTCATGGGCGTCCAGGAGATTGTCCGGGAATCCTTCGGGTCGGTGGATGCACTGCTGCAACGCGGGCAGCGTATCACCGGACTGGCCACGCATTACACGGACCTGGATGAGATGACCAGCGGGCTGCAGCGCTCCGACCTGGTCATTATTGCGGCGCGACCTTCCATGGGCAAGACGGCATTCGCCATGAATATCGCGGAAAATGCGGCGGTTGAAGACAAGCAAGTCGTGGGAGTGTTCTCGCTCGAGATGTCGCGCGAGGCTTTGCTATTGCGCCTGCTTTGTTCGCAGGCAAAGGTGGACGCGCACAAAATGCGCACGGGCTCTCTCTGGCAGGACGACACGCGCAAGGTCGTGCGGGCGATGGAGCAGTTGGCGCACGCTCCGATTTTCATCGATGACACTCCGGGAATTTCCTTGAGCGAGATGCGCGCCAAGTCGCGGCGATTGAAACAATCGCAGGGCAAGCTCGACCTGATTATTGTTGACTATCTTCAACTCATGTCGGGAGGAAGCAAGCGTTACGAAAACCGTACGCAGGAAGTGTCGGCCATTTCGCGAGGATTGAAAGCGCTCGCCAAGGAATTGAGCGTGCCGGTGATTGCGCTCTCGCAGTTGAGTCGCGCACCGGAAAGCCGTGGCGGCGACCATCGTCCGCAACTTGCGGATCTGCGAGAGTCGGGCTCGATTGAGCAGGATGCCGACCTGGTGATGTTTATCTTCCGCGAAGAAGTTTACAAGCAGGACGACCCCGACCTGCAGGGTAAGGCTGAGATCATTATTTCGAAGCAGCGCAATGGCCCGATAGGCCGGGTCAATCTGGCGTTCATCAAAAACTGCACGCGATTCGAGACGATGGTTGAAGGCGGATTGCCTCCGGAGGAGTGAGCTTCGACGCGGTTTCGCATGAGGTTTTTTCGGAAACGCCTCATCAAGCCACTTACTATGACACCGTGTACCGCGCTTGCCGATAAGCTCTTGCGAATGCGGCCCAGACCACGGCGATGACCACGAAGCACAGCACGCTGCCCTCGGGTCCAACCATGCCGCCGGTAAGCCAGTGCGAACCGTGAAAGGAGGACTTCAGAAGATGGCCTGGGAAAATCGTTCCGCTGTCGGGCACGGAATAAACAAAGGTCTCGCCCCAATCCCACGCCATGTGAAAGCCCACAGCGAACCACAGATTGCCGGTGCGACGCAGCGTCAGGCAAAAGAAGAAACCGATTGCCGCCGCGGCCAGCAGACCGGGCCACTGCTCGCGATCGTTTTGCAAATGGATCAGGCCGAAGGTGCATGACAACAGCAAGGCCGCGGGCCAGAAACCGATTCCCCGCGTTAGCGTGAACTGCGAATAACCGCGCAGCAAAAATTCCTCGAAGAAACCGACCAGCAGGAAAAAAGCTGCCCAGAAGAAAGCAAATTTCAGGATGCGCGCGCCGTGGATCGCCAAATGTCCCAGGTCAAAGAGTCGCAGGCCGTACATGGCGCCGAGGAGCAGCGTGATGCTGGCAAATCCCCAGACCGCGCCAATCCAAAACAATTTTCCAAAGGCGCATCTCGGCGGCAAGCCATAGGCTCCCCACGGCCGCTTCTCAACTCTCGCCAATACTACCGAAGGAATGATCGCCGCCATCAGGACACCAAACTCCGCCAGCATCATTGACCACAAGCCTTGTGCGCCGAGGTTCAACGACCACGCCCACCGGCTGGCCACAAACTGCAACGGATAAAACATAGCCACATAAAATGCGATGCCCCATCCCGGCCTGAGTCCTTCGGAGGCAAAGAAAACCGTGTGCGCATAAGAAGGCTGGACTGCGAAAGCCGGTGTGGGAGGGGTTATCCGGGGACACTGGCCTCGCTGTACTGGCGCGCTTTTCTGTTCGTTCGAAATATTCGTTCCGTCAGTCATTTTCCGCCAGTCGTTTCGCATCACTCATGGCGAACCTATCAACTTTGCACAAGAGCGATTGCCGCGTCAACGGAAGGGATTCGGGGCAGTGTACCAAGTTCGTGATCCACGAAGATCACAAAGGTGTATGAAAGTACGCTGCTGAAATTTGGAAACTGCCGACCTTGCAGCATTTCCAAAAACAAAACGGCGGATATTCGCAAGGGCTGCGAACTCCGCCGCGGATGTTTCGATGGAAACCTTTACAACCGAATCTTCCCAACAGACCTAGGCGCGCGCTCCAACGGCTGCCGGTTCAGTCGCGGCAATATTATCTTCCTTGCCATTGGGCTTTTGCTGGGCAGGCTGGCCGCCTTTGCGAATGTCGATGCCGCCCTTGAAGAAGGCTCCGTCTTCAATGGAAATACGGGCCGCGACAACGTCGCCAGTGAGCGATCCGTCACTGCGAATGTCGACGCGGTCGCTGGCGGTGAGATTGCCACGCACCTTGCCGAGCACCACGATTTCGCGCGCGTTGATGTTAGCGGCGACTACGCCGTTGCGCCCGATGGTCACGCGGTTTCCTGCAAGACTAATGGACCCTTCGACCCGGCCGTCAATGTAAAGCGACTCCGATCCGGTGACCTCGCCCTTGATTACCAGCGATTTGCCGATCGTTGCCTGGTCCGCAGTGGTCGTGGTGGTGGCTGCCGGACGCGGCGCAACGGCCGGTGGTTCATTCGCCATCATTACAGGGACGCTTGGTGGATTCACGGTAGGACGCTCCGGCTCGGCCGGGCGCCCGGGGGTCTGAGGTTGATTCGTGGGCTTCCACATGGGTTACATATTTCCTTTCCTTGTTGGGATTAGGGATCACGTGCCGCACTTGCGTGACCAAATCGAATTGTACTCCGCCGTCTCATATTGAGCGCTGTGGAAAAGCTTTATTTTCAATAGTGTTTCCTAGGCTGGTACTGGGGTCCGGCGGTCGGTGAGACTGGACCGTAACCGCTAGCGGTCCATTTCGACGCTCGTACTATGTAAGGATTCCCAACATGGAACGAAGCGGTTCGCGGTTTCGTACGTCCAAGGAGTATGCTTTTGGCTCGAAGATCGAGCGAAAACAGCATTCACCTTGAGGAGCAATCGAATGTCGGAACCAGCTGTCATCAGCCCGCCAACGTTTTCCGTCGCCCGCCCACAGCCAGACGAATACGCTTCCTACTATGCTCGCTACATCTCGCTGGTACAGGGCGAGGACATCCTCAGCACACTCGACCAGCAGCGGCACCAGACCATGATGTTGCTTTGCGGCCGCGATGATAAAGAAGGAGAATTCCGCTACGCTCCGGAGAAATGGAATGCCAAGGAAGTTTTAGGGCACGTTTGCGACAGCGAGCGGGTGTTCGCTTACCGGGCGCTGCGCATTTCACGTGCGGACGCGACGCCTCTCGCAGGCTTTGAGCAGGACGACTATGTGAAGAACGGTCCGTTTGCGCATCTTTCGCTGTCCGATCTGGTGGAAGATTTTATTGCTGTGCGGCGAGCAACGCTCTCACTGCTGCGGAATCTGGATGAGGCCGAGTGGACGCGTCGCGGCATCGCCAACAAGAATGAAGTTACTGTGCGGGCGCTGGCTTATATTATCGCGGGACATGAGTTGCATCATCGCAGGATTTTGGAAGAGAAGTATTTTGCGGGAAGGTCATAAGTCATCGATCTTGCGTCTTGAGCTTTCGGTTTCGGAAAGCTGGCGCAGTATCCTCCTGGGCCCTCCCGGAATTGCATAGGTCCTTCGCTTCGCTCAAGACGGCAGAGCAAATCGAGTGTGGGATATGCTAAGAGCTGACACCCGAGAGCTCATGCTTTCCGACTCTGCCATCCTGAAACACATCGCCCTCCAGCCCAAGCGGTCTGCAGAATTCAAGCAACTGGTGCGCGAACTCGGCTTGCACGGGGAGGGCCGCCGAGAGCTCGACTCACGTCTTCAGAAGCTGGTCGCCGAGGGACAACTCGTTCAATTGAATTCTGATCGTTACGCCTTGCCGGAAGCGGCAGCCGACAGAAACCTCGTGGCGGGACGGCTCACCATGCACCGCGACGGCTTCGGCTTTGTCATTCCTGACGCGAGCTCGCTGAGTCCGGCGCTAAAGTCGCGGCTCGCGGGTGACATCTTTATCGCGCCTCATGCCATCGGCAATGCCATGCACGGAGATCGCGTGTTGGTTGACGTTGTGGCTACGCGTCCCGATGGCCGTGCGGAAGGGCGCATCGTGCGTTCGGTTCTACGGAGTCATCCCACGGTGGTGGGAATTTTTCACTACGGCGGCCGCCACAATTATGTGAAGCCGATCGACAGCAAAATCACGCACGAGATTGTGATCCCGCCGGGTATGGAAATTCCAGCTGATAAGAGAGCCGGCGAGAAGCCGGGGCAACGTCGACAATCCGCCGACCGCGTGCTGGGCGAAGAAGCGGCGCGGCACTCGGAATGGGATGACCTGGAAGGCGTGGTGGTCGATGTCGAGATTACCGACTGGCCCACGCCCACGCAGAATCCGCGTGGCCACGTCTTCGAGATTCTTGGACGACAGGACGATTTCGGGGTTGATGTCGAAATCACGATCCGCAAATTTCATCTGCCGCACCACTTTCCCGTGGCAACTTTGGAAGAGGCGCAGAATGTTTCCGCTGTTATCCCGGCGCGGGAACTTCGCCACCGGCGCGACTTTCGCGCGTTGCCGATCGTTACCATCGATGGCGAGACGGCTCGTGATTTTGATGACGCGGTTACCGTTCGTCGACTCGATCACGGTGATTTTGAGTTACAGGTCCACATCGCGGACGTGGCGCAGTACGTCACGCCGGATTCCGCGCTCGATCAGGAAGCCCATCTGCGCGGCACCAGCGTTTACTTCCCGGACCGGGCGGTGCCCATGTTGCCGCTCGAATTGTCCACCGACATTTGCAGCCTGCGTCCGCATCTCGACCGGCTGGTGTTGTCTTGCGTGATGCAGATCGATCCTCACGGCGAGATAGTGGGATATGAGTTGTGTGAGGGAGTCATCCGCTCGGCTGAGCGCACGACTTATACGGCGGTGAATGCTGTGATTGAAGGCGATGTTGCCGCGCGCGAACGTTACGCGCCGCTCGTTCCTACGTTTGAGCTGATGCGCGATCTGGCGATGATTCTTAACCGCAAGCGCCAGAGGCGCGGATCGATCGACTTCGACTTGCCCGAGCCGGTCATCGAGTTCGACGACTTCGGCTTGATGAAAAGCATCACGCGTTCGGAGCGAAACATTGCGCATCGCCTGATTGAAGAATTCATGCTTTCGGCGAATGAATGTGTGGCGCAATATCTGGAATCGAAATGCATAGCGTCTTTGTATCGGATTCACGAAAAGCCGGATGCCAAGCGGGTTTACGATTTCGAAGTGATCGCGGCTACATTCGGATATTCGCTCGGCGTCGGCGCGCTGCCCATTCACCGCGTGCAATTCAAAAGCGACCGCCGTGCCGCACGCGGAACCGGCAAACAAGCACGTACGGTTGAGATACCCAAGGACGTTCACATCACGCCGCGTATGTACCAGAAGCTCGCGGCCAAGATCGCGGGAAAGCCGGAAGAGCGCATCCTGAGTTACCTGATGCTGCGCTCGCTCAAGCAGGCGCGTTACTCGGAAGAAAATGTAGGCCACTTCGCGCTGGCGGCGCCGAGTTATACGCACTTCACGTCGCCGATCCGGCGTTATCCGGATCTGATCGTGCACCGAATCTTGAAGGAGGTGCTGCGAGATTCGGCGGAGAAGCATGATGGAGAAGTGCCGGTTGCAGTGTTCCGAGGGGGCGTGAGAGGAGAGCAGGCGGCAGGAGATTTACCCCATTCCTCGAGCGTAGGGGCGGCAGAAAACGAGCGGGGTTTGCACCCGCAATCGGGCCAGCGGGACAGCGGCGCTACGCCTTCCCCTTGGTCGAAGCGACGCGACCATGCGGCGCATCGAGAAGCCCTGGAGCCGCTAAGCGGACCTATTTCGCTCGACGAACTGCACAACATCGCGGAAGAATCGAGCCACGCCGAGCGCCGCGCCGATGAGGCTGAGCGCGAGCTTATGGAGTGGAAGAAGGTCAAGTTCATGCAGGACCGCGTGGGCGATGACTTCGATGGCCTGATCACCAGCGTTACGAAGTTTGGATTTTTTGTCGAGCTTACGGATTTGTTTGTCGAGGGGCTCGTTCCGATGAGTTCTCTCACCGACGACTATTACACCTACCACGAGAACACGCGACAGATCATTGGACAGCGCTCGCGCAAGACGTATAGTTTGGGACAGCGGATTCGAGTGATTGTTGACCGCATCGATCCGGTGGAGAAGAAGATTCAGTTTGCGATTCTGGAGGACGCGCCGCTTTCGGAGACAAAATCTTCGGGAAAGAAAGGGAAACGCAAGCGCGCGTAACCGTGCGGCTGGTGGTAAAATCCTCTAGTCAAACCCCATCCGCTGCCGATGCGATGCAGCGGGTTCCTTCCTCGTCGGGACGTGGCTCAGCCTGGTAGAGCACTCGCTTGGGGTGCGAGGGGTCGGCAGTTCAAATCTGCCCGTCCCGACCAATATCGCCTTAAGATCCCTCGCAAAGGCCGCTCGGGATTTCGGCGGCAGGCTCCCGCTTCGCTCACGCCTGCCAGCGCCTCAAGTTCAAATCTGCCCGTCCCGACCATTTTGTTTCCGCAGCATTTTTAGCTCACACTACAAATCCACCGCTGACGTTCAGCGATTCACCGGTGATAAACGCGGCCGCGTCCGTGCAAAGAAATGTGACAGCCTTGGCTACATCCTCCACTGTACCTAGGCGGCCTAGCGGATGGCGCTCGAGCGCGTGGGCTCGCGTTTGCGGATCTCCAAGATGCGCTGCCGTCATGTCTGTTTCCACATAGCCGGGTGCGACGGCATTCACCCGGATGCCGCGGCCGGCCAGCTCCAGCGCCCAGCTTTTGGTGAGCGAATCGATTGCGGCCTTGGTCGCGCCGTAGAGACTGCGTCCCCCGGCTATGCCAACCCGTCCGGCAGTGGAAGAGATGTTTACGATGCGCGCGCCATCGCGAAGCTTGGGCAGCAGGGCCTGCGTGAGCCAGAAAACACCCTGGAGGTTGGTATGAAGAACCTCAATCATGACGGCTTCGTTGGTGGAACCCAGAGGCGTGGGTTTCCAGACTCCGGCGTTGTTCACGAGAATGTCGAGGCTGTGATCGTCGAGCGACTGCACCATGCGCGTGATTGAACCGGTTGAGGCAAGGTCTGCCTGAACTAGCCTAGCGGGCGACAACAGAGTTACCGCGACTTCTTCGGCCGCGGCCCGGTTGCGATGGTAGTGAACAATGATGCGCGCACCTTCGGCGTCCAATGCTTGGCAAATCGCGCGGCCAATCCCGCGGGATCCGCCGGTTACCAGGGCAGTTTGGTTTGCTAGGGAGTCGGGCATGGAAGGACGAATCCGAACTGGAGACTATCCTACGCGGGGCTGGTGGCGCTTCTGATACCCCGAACCAAGAGAATCACTTCTGGATCAGGTCCGGCTCGCTGACAATCTAAGGAGGTTCGACCGAAGTAACGCTGGTCGCCGCGCTTCATTGTCAAAGGGCTTTTTAGGCCGCACGGAAAGTACCTTAACCTCGGGAGAATACGTATGTCCGGGCAAGTCATTTTGTATTTCGATGATCAAGCGGACGCGTTGCGTTTCGCATTAGCCGCAGGTTCGGTAATGGCGGGAGATGGAACGACCGCCACCGACGATCTAGTGCATGAGACCGCCCGCGTGAGCCGCATTCGGCTCGACGCCGCGAATGCAGGCAAGGTCAAAAAGCCAACCTCCGAGTGCCTGGCCTAAAGAGGATGCGTGCAGGTAATCCCGTCCCTTTGAGGGGACTCCTTATTTCCCACTTCCAATTTCCGGGCACTCACGCGGCTAAGAATGTCGTCGCGGCTCTGATCTAGCCTGTTCCCGTCATTACGAAGGTCCACGCTACGTCATAGACTTACTCCATATTCGGCTTCGCTCTGGTTGTGGAGGAACGGCCTCGACGCGAACTACCCTGTGCGCCGCGCTTTGAGCAAGTTCAGAATCTCGCGCAAGCCTTGCCGGATATGCTGGAGTTCGGCGGGCGACTGCGCGGGGAATGGAATTGCGGCTTGACTTTTTTCGGTTTTCGTCTCAGAGCGTAGTTGTTGGCGTGCCCCCACGATGGTGAATCCCTGCTCGTAGAGAAGTTGCTTGATGTGCAGCACGCTTTCCACGTCCCGCCGACGGTACATGCGCTGCCCGGTGCTGCTTTTCACCGGTTTCAGCTGTGGGAATTCGCTTTCCCAGAAACGTAGAACGTAGGCGGGAAGCCGGCACAGAGAGGCCACTTCGCCGATGCGGAAATACAGTTTGTCGGGAATGAAGACTTCATCCGATTTCGTTTTGGCGCTTTTTTTTCTCGGGCTCATGCTTGCATCGGCGATTCGAGGCACGTACCGTCCCCGTATTGTGACACAGGCAGGGGATTCAGATGAAGTATTTCGAGCAGCAGTCGAGTGGCGCGGCTGGCACGGGGGTGCGAGAAACGGAAACGCCTCTCAAGAAGTGCTTCTCCCGAGAGGCTGGTTGGAATTCTTGGCCCTTGCGATAGTCATCTCGCAGAAGGTTTGTTAGTGTTTCTTCTTTTTTGCCTTCTTCTTGGTTGCCATGAAGATTCCTCCGTGAACGATTTTCCCTTGCGACTTCGGGGACCCGAATGCCAAAAGCCACCCAACTCGTTGTACGGGTAGCGTTCTTAATACAAGATATTGCGGCAGTGTAAACGCAGTGTCAACAGAATTTTACAGAAAGCGGAAGAATTTTTTTTGGCAGTTGTTGTCAGCCGTCGCTCGTCATTGGTCGTTGATGATTCGCTAACGGCGAACGGCTGACGACCAACGACTAACGACCGACTCAGCGCTGGTTCGCTGCTTCGGCTTCGGGTAAACTGCGCCACATGCGGCGCGATCCCATTGAGTTGGAAATTTTCAAGAACCTTTACCACTCGATCGCGGAGGAGATGGGCGCGGCGCTACGAAGAACGGCATTTTCTCCGAACATCAAGGAGCGGCGTGACTATTCCTGCGCGGTGTTCGATAGTGCCGGGGAGGTGATCGCCATGGGTGATCACATGCCGGTGCATCTGGGCTCGATGCCAATGTCGGTGCGGGCCGCCATTTCCGCCGGCGAGATGTTTCCCGGGGATATAGTGATGTTGAATGATCCCTTTCGCGGGGGAACGCATCTGCCGGATATCACTCTGGTGGCGCCGGTGTACGTAGATCTCCGACTGCGCGGCACACGCGCCGCCAAACGCAAAACCGCCCCAACGCCAGATTTCTACGTGGCGTCGCGAGCTCATCATGCCGACGTCGGTGGTACGTACGCGGGGTCGATGGGGCTATGCCGCGAAATTTATCAGGAAGGATTTCGCATCCCTCCTGTAAAGATCGTGCGCGCGGGGACGATGGATCGCGATGTGCTGGCTCTGCTGCTGAACAACGTGCGCACGCCCGAGGAGCGCGAAGGCGATCTGGGTGCGCAGATCGCGGCTTGCCACACCGGGGCTGAACGACTGCGCGAGATATGCCTGCGCTATGGCGTGGATCGTGCAAAGCGCGCGGCGGCTCAACTGCTGGAATATTCCGAGGAGCTGATGCGCGCCTTTCTTGCGCGCGTCCCGTCTGGGACATACCGTGCCGAGGATTTTCTGGATAATGACGGGATCCGCGATAAGCCGGTGAGAATCGCTGTAACGATGAGCATCGGGGCGAAGGCGAAATTACGCGGCCGAGAGCGTGCTCTGGGCGTGTCGAACGGGCGTCCGCGCTGCGTGGTTACGGTGGATTTTACGGGAAGCGATCCGCAGGTTGATGGCAGCGTCAATGCTGTCCAGGCTATCACGTACTCGGCATGCTTCTATGTATTCCGTTGCCTGCTGGCGGAGGACGTTCCAGCAACGGCGGGACTGATGCGGCCGATCAAGGTCATTGCACCGGAGGGAACGGTTGTGAATGCGCGTCCACCGGCGGCGGTGGCCGGCGGGAACGTTGAAACTTCGCAGCGCATCGTGGACGTTTTGCTGCGCGCGCTTTCCCAGGCGATTCCGGATTGCATCCCCGCGGCTGCTTCGGGAACCATGAACAATTTAACCATCGGAGGTATCGATCCGCGTACGGGTAATCCTTTTACTTATTACGAAACCATTGCCGGCGGCATGGGCGCGCGCCCCACCAAGCCCGGAGTTTCCGGAGTGCACACGCACACGACGAATTCGCTGAACACGCCGGCGGAAGCGTTGGAGTATGCGTATCCGCTGCGAGTTCAGCAATATTCTCTGAGAACCGGCAGCGGGGGCCGGGGAGAACACGAGGGCGGCGACGGAATTGTCCGGGAGATTGAAGTGCTGACGGATTGTGAAGTGACTTTACTCTCAGATCGTCGCCACCACGGGCCTTGGGGGTTACAGGGCGGCCGGGACGGAGTTCCGGGCAAAACAACGGTGATGCGCCTCGGCGGTTCCGTGGAAACGATGCCGGGAAAGTTCAGCACACGGCTGCACAGCGGCGACCGCATCAGAATCGAGTCACCCGGTGGCGGCGGATGGGGACGTTAACAGGGGAGGAGTATTACTAACACGTCGAGATGGTGCAGGGTTTGCGCGGAGGCATAAAAATCATGAATCGTACAGCTGAAGAACATCGCGGGGATCATCATTTCAGGGATCATGATTTAAAGGATCAAGGTCTCGCAACTCACTATCTCGACGAAGCCCGCCGGCAATTCCGCGGGAACAAGCGCCTGGCAGAGGCTGCCATCGCTCAACTCAAGGACGAGGAGTTATTTGTCACGCTCGACCCGGAATCGAATTCCGTCGCTGTACTCGTGAAACACATGGCGGGTAACATGCGCTCGCGCTTTACGGATTTTCTCACCACCGATGGCGAGAAGCCGGACCGCTTTCGCGACCAGGAATTCGAACTGAATGCCTCGACCGGGCGCGCCGACGTGATGCGATGGTGGGAAGAAGGCTGGGCGCGGGTTTTCAACGCGCTCGAAATGCTCAAGCCCGAAGATGTGATGCGTACCGTGACAATTCGCGGCGAACCGCATACGGTTCTGCAGGCCATCAACCGGCAGTTAGCACATTATGCGTCCCACAGCGGGCAGATCATATTTCTGGCGAAGCACCTGCGAGCGGGCGAGTGGAAGACACTCAGCATTCCGCGCGGCAAGTCGGAGGATTACAAAGTTGCTCCGCCAAAATCGGATAAAGGATTGCCCCCACAACGTTAAATATTAGCCAGTTCCTGCACTCTGGTAACAGCGCACCCACATTCCCGCGGTGCTAGAATCATACGTTTGCGTCTGACGTGTCGACTCACAAGGTAACTTTATGCCATCCACCATGCAGGCGGTCGTCAAACCCGAGGCCGCGCCGGGCGCGGAAATCCGCGAGGTAAAGATTCCGGCCTTCGGGCGCACCGACGTGCTGGTCAAGGTGAAGATGGCATCCATTTGCGGTACCGACCTGCATATTTACAACTGGGATCGATGGGCGCAGGGCCGCATTCATCCTCCGCTGATTCCGGGGCACGAGTTCTGCGGCGAGGTAGCCGCGTTCGGCGACGAAGTGACCAGTGTGAAGGAAGGCGATTTCGTTTCCGCCGAAATGCACGTGGCTTGCGCCAAGTGCCTGCAGTGCCGTACCGGCGAGGCGCACATCTGCCAGAATGTGAAGATCATCGGCGTCGATGCGAATGGCGCTTTCGCCGAATACGTGGTGATTCCGGAATCGAATATCTGGAAACTCGATGCCGCTATTCCGCAGGAATATGCGTCGATCCTTGATCCGCTGGGCAATGCGGTCCACACTGTGCTGGCAGGCGAGATTGCAGCGAAAACCGTAGCCATCACCGGTTGCGGTCCCATTGGATTATTTGCCATCGCCGTGGCCCGGGCGGTGGGTGCGACCAGCGTTTTCGCCATCGAGGTGAATGAACACCGGCGCAAGATTGCGCACGAAATGAAGGCTGACTTCGTTCTCGATCCGTCGAAGGAGAATGCCAGCGCGATTGTGATGGAGAAAACCGGCGGCCTGGGCGTGGATGTGGTACTCGAAATGGCAGGCCATCCCGACTCGATTCGAACAGCCTTCGATATCGTGAGGCGCGGCGGCAGAATTTCCCTCCTCGGGCTGACCTCGAAGCCCATCTCACTGAACTTTTCCGAAGACATCATTTTCAAAGGCATCACGGTGCAGGGCATCAATGGACGCCGCATGTACCAAACCTGGTATCAGATGACGGCGTTGCTCAAGGCCGGAAAACTTGACCTGCATCCGGTGATCACCGATCGCATTCCGATGAAAGATTTCTCGAAGGCAATGGAACGGTTGAAAACCGGCGAGGCGAGTAAAATCCTGGTATATCCCAACGGAGTGCGTTGAGCCGGTGTGTGCGGACACTCCTTCAGCAAGCACAGGGCATGGCTGTCCGAGAGCTCTCAGCCTGGATGCAATCTCGGAGCTGAATCGCCGGAAGTGCATTATGAGTCTCGATGGATTCGTGCGTTGCACTTGCATTCGGGAGGGCAAGGCAAAACCGCACCCGTTTCCGGACCGGCTAACATTTGATGAATCCGGTGAGCCGACTTTGACCGGTGATCCCTCGGAAGAAGAGTGGGAGGCTCACGATCGGTGGCTTGGCGAGTCGTGCGAACACGAAGGATACCTGCAGTCATTATTCCTCGGGAACATTACACGGGTTGGCAATTTGCGCAGCTTTCTGCGCCACTTGCAGGGAAGTCCCGGGCCGAAGTTTCCGATTCTCCTGAAGAAAGTGCTTTACGATGGTACGCACACCGGGGATTGGATTTCCAGCAAACAAGCCGTGAAATTGCTGAAAGAGGTTAATACGGTGCTGCACTCCAGCGACATTCTGGCGGATTCCGAGAAGGAGTTCTTCACCAATATGAAAATGCTTTGCGACGCCAGCATTGCCACAGGAAACCCGATTATGTTTTGAGAAGTTCTTGGCCACGGATTTACGTTGATCCGTGTGGATCCGTGGCAACGAAGCTTGAGGAAATCATGACGACGGCAGCCCGCCATAACCCGCTTTCTTATCTCACTGACCAGCTCAAGGAACTCAAGGCTAAGGGCACGCATTTCAAACTGCGCGTGCTGGAAGATGAGCAGGCGCCGGTTTGTACCTTTGACGGCAAGAAGGTGATCAACCTGGCCTCGAACAATTATCTGGGGCTGACGACGCATCCCAAGCTGCGCGAGGCGGCGCTCGAAGCCACGCGCAAATACGGCGTGGGATCGGGCGCGGTGCGCACGATTGCCGGGACGATGAAAATCCACATGGAGCTCGAAGAAAAGATCGCGCGCTTCAAGAATGTGGAAGCATGTGTGGTTTTTCAATCTGGCTTTGCGGCCAATGCCGGCACGGTGTCGGCGGTGCTGGGCAAAGACGATTTCATCATCTCCGATGCGCTGAATCACGCTTCGATCATCGATGGGGCTCGGTTGTCGAAGGCAAAAATTCTTGTCTTCCGCCATAAAGATATTGCCCATGCCGAAGAGCAACTGGCCAGTGTGAAAGACGAGCCTGGAAAGAAGCTGGTCATCAGCGACGGCGTGTTCTCGATGGATGGTGACATTGGGCCGTTGCCTGGCCTATGCGACGTCGCGGAAAAATTCGGCGCCATTATGATGGTCGACGACGCGCATGCTTCCGGCGTGCTTGGCCGGAATGGACGGGGCACCATTGATCACTTCAAGGTGCATGGCCGCGTGGATATCCAGGTGGGAACGCTGTCAAAGGCGATCGGTGCGTTAGGGGGCTATGTGTGCGGATCGCGTGATCTGATTGATTTTCTGTATCACCGGGCGCGCCCATTCTTGTTTTCGACTTCGCATCCGCCGTCTGTCGCAGCATCGTGCATTGCCGCTTTTGATGTTCTGGAAAACGAGCCCGAACGCATGGAAAAACTTTGGGAGAACACGCGCTTCTGGAAAAAAGAGTTGGGCCTGCTGGGCTTCGACATCGGCGGCCGCGCCACTCCGGCGAGCGAGACTCCGATCACTCCAATCATTATCGGCGACGGCAAACTCACCATGGACTTCTCGCGGGAATTGTTTCAAGAAGGCGTGCTCGGAACGGGTATCGCGTTCCCTACGGTGCCGGAAGGGAAGGCACGGATTCGTACGATTATGACGGCGACGCACACGAAGGAAGAGTTGGAGCAGGCGTTAGACCTGCTGGGGCGGGTAGGAAAGAAGATGAGGATTATAGGGTGATACTCAGCGTGCGGCTGCCGCCAGTTCTCGCCGGACGACTTTTTTGTTGTTCTGGGGGAATGTTGCCTTAGCTTCGATCCCAAGCCGCCCAGCATAGTAGAGCAACTTGTCCACGCTCTTGCTAGCAATTTTCCCGTTGAGCAGTTCGCTTACGCGCGGCTGAGGCTCCGCCAAGATCGCCTGCAATTGCTTCGACGAATACTTTCGCGCGTGCTTCAAGATGGCCTGGTACAAGTCCGCCTTGAATTTCAAAGCTGTAGCCTGCTCAGGGGAAAATCCCAAGTCATCGAGCACATTGCCCCGCGTCACGTGAGCCGGCTTACCGCGCGCCATGCTTCTTCTCCTGAATCATCCTGGCATGGACAGCTTTCAGCCGCTGCCGCGCCGTGTTGATTTCCTTCATAGGAGTTTCGCGGCTCCTCTTCTCAAAGCAATGCAAGACATGGATTACGCCGCGAACTCTCGATAAGTAAATCACGCGATACCATGCCCGCTCGTCCTGATCCCGTAACTCGAAAACTCCCGGTCCGATGGACCTCATAAGCCTGTAGTCCGTCGGCTGCAGCCCTTGTTGCAACAAACGCAAGTCAAACCCCAAATTATCCTTTACCGCATCTGGAAAGGAGCTAATTACTTCCTTGGAATCGCCTTCCCAGGCAATTACTGCCGGCATGGTGGTCTCCTCTCCGCAAACATCAATTTGTAATTGGCGCTGCTTGCGGTTTCGCACCTAGCTAGATGCGGCTGAGGAGATACACATCTACTGCGCGCACAGTAATGAAACTAATAACCACCAAACCGTTCAGTCAGTAGCTACCGGAGGCGCTACTCGTTCACGATTGCACCTTAGCACACTTCGAGATGTAAGTATACATTTAAATGTATAGTCGGTCCTCACAGCGCCCGGTACACAATCCTCCCGCCCACAATCGTCGCCACAACTTTCCCTACAAACCCCCAGCCATCAAACGGCGTGTTACGCGACAAAGAACGGGACTTCGTGGCTTCGAA
>JBAVZU010000304.1:0-9011 GCA_049588915.1 Candidatus Sulfotelmatobacter sp. | reverse complement strand
TGACTCTGTGAAACCTGATTCACAGGAAAGAAGAAAGTTCTTCGGTGCGGAAGGGCCTTCTGCAGAAGTGTCCGGCGATCACCTCCCCGAGGAGGCTTTCTCCGAATTCGAGAGCGCTTCTCTTGCTCCGGTCTACCGGCCCGTGTCAATCGTCGACGCAAGCGCGCCAAAGCGCCTCGACTTGCGGGTGGAAGTACCGGTTGAAGACATGGCCAGCCTGGATGATCTGGACACATTGCCGAGCGGCCCAGCCTCCCAGGGACCGAAACGCAGATCGATTTGGAGCGCGATTCATCCTAAGCTGCTGGAATTGGTTCGCGCCCATCGCTCGACTTTGATTTTCGTAAACAGCCGCCGCCTGGCGGAGCGCATCTCCGGCGCAGTGAACGAACTTGCGGGCGAATCTCTGGTTCGCGCTCACCACGGAAGCGTGGCCGTGGCACAACGCAAAGAGATTGAAGACAAACTGAAGTTGGGTGCTTTACGAGGAATCGTTGCGACATCCTCCCTGGAATTAGGGATCGACATGGGCGCGGTCGATCTGGTGATTCAGATCGAATCTCCTCCGTCGGTGGCGAGCGGAATGCAGCGGGTTGGGCGCGCCAGCCACCACGTGGGCGCAGTCAGCAACGCAGTTATTTTTCCCAAGTATCGCGCGGACTTGATCGCCTGCGCGGCAATTACTCGCGCTATGTACCAGGGACAGGTGGAATCCGTCCACTACCCGCGAAACCCGCTGGATGTGTTGGCGCAGCAAATTGTTGCCGCGGTTGCGCTAGAAGATTGGACGGTCGACGAACTCTTCGACCTGATCCGCTCCGCCGCCCCTTACGCGGCGCTTACGCGCTCTATCTTCGAAAGCGTGCTGGACATGCTTTCCGGCCGTTACCCTTCCGACGAATTTGCGGAACTTCGCCCGCGCATCACTTGGGATCGTGTGGCCAACAAGCTGACCGCGCGGCGGGGATCACAGCGGGTGGCCATCATCAATGGCGGCACAATTCCTGACCGCGGACTTTACGGCGTTTTTCTGGCAGGCGCAACCAAGGGGGCACGCGTCGGCGAACTCGATGAAGAGATGGTTTTCGAGAGCCGCAATGGAGACACCATTGTTCTCGGGGCATCGACCTGGCGCATTGAAGAAATCTTGCAGAATAAGGTGGTGGTTTCGCCCGCTCCCGGGGAGCCCGGCAAAATGCCTTTCTGGCATGGCGATTCGGCTGCGCGTCCGGTTGAGTTCGGAAGACAGATCGGGGCAATGTCTCGCGAGCTTTTGCGGCTGCCGCGGCCGGTGGCGTTCAGCAGATTGGTGGAAGAACACAGCCTCGACACCACTGCCGCCGAGAACCTTCTTCGCTATCTTGAAGGTCAAGTCGCCTCTACCGGGCGGATCCCCAGTGACGAAGACATCGTAATCGAAACCTGTCGTGACGAAATGGGTGATCGCCGCGTATGCGTCTTGACGCCGTTTGGCAGCGCGGTACACGCGCCCTGGTGCATGGCTGTGACCTCCAAGCTCCGGGTGGATCATGGGCTGGAAGTCGAATCCATGTGGTCGAATGATGGCTTCGTTCTGCGGCTTCCAGATAGTGATGAGCCCATACGCTCGGAAGATCTGCTGCCATCGCCGGTGGAAGTAAAAGACCTGGTTCTCCGACAACTAGGAAGCACTTCCCTGTTCGCGGCAAAATTTCGAGAGGCGGCGAGCCGCGCCCTCTTGTTACCCAGGCGGCGGCCCGGGATGCGCACTCCGCTCTGGCAACAGCGGAAGCGATCTGCCGACCTGCTTGCGGTGACTTCGAGATTCCCTTCGTTTCCAATTCTGCTGGAGGCATATCGGGAGTGCGTTCGGGATGTTTTCGATTTACCGGCCGTCGCAGCTATTCTGGCGGGTGTTCAACGCGGCGCTATCCGGGTGACCACGGTCGAATCGAGTCGTCCATCCCCGTTTGCGGCGTCTCTACTGTTCAGCTACGTTGCGAATTATATCTACGATGGCGATGCTCCTCTCGCTGAGAGGCGCGCGCAAGCTCTTTCTATCGATCAGTCGCAACTCGAAGAATTACTCGGCGACAATGACCTGCGCGAACTTCTGGATTCTGCCGCGCTGGACGAGGTGGAAGCTCGTTTGCAATCCCTCGAACCGGAATATCGGGCGCGCCACGCGGACGGCGTTCACGATCTTCTTCTGAAACTTGGGGATTTGTCAGAGGCCGAGCTTGAGGCGCGGTGCGAAAGTGCGGAAGTCGCTTCCAGCATTCACCAATTAACAAATTCCCGCCGCGCGGTGCGCGTTCGCATCGCAAAAGACACTCGTTATATTCCGGTGGAGTATGCTTCGCGCTATCGCGATGCGCTGGGAACGCCTCTACCGCCTGGGCTTCCCGAAGTGTACCTACAACCGAGTGAAGATCCTCTCAGAGAGATAGTGCGCCGCTACTCGCGCACTCACGGACCATTCACGGTCGCCGACGTCTCCATCCGTTACGGATTACCGGTTACACCAGTTGAATCGGCATTACGTACTCTGCACGCGCAGGGCAAGTTGCTGGAGGGAGAGTTTCGACCAGGCGGAACTCACCACGAATGGTGTGATCCGGAAGTGATGCAACAGGTACGTCGCAAGAGCCTGGCGCGTCTTCGCCGTGAGATCGAACCTGTCGAGCAAAGTACGTTTGCGCGCTTCACGGCGCGTTGGCAGGGCGTGACGGTGCGGCGGCGCGGTCTGGAGGCTTTGCTTGACACGGTGGAAACTCTGCAAGGTGCGGCGCTGCTCGCCTCGGAATTGGAGCGTGATATTCTTCCCGCCCGCATTGCCGACTACCGTTCTAGTGATCTCGATAGCGTGATGGCCTCGGGACAAGTCATATGGGTTGGCGTCGAACCAATCGGCAATCGCGATGGAAGAGTCGCGCTTTATCTCGGTGAATCGTTGCCGCTGCTGCTACCTCCGCAGGAACTGCGCAACGAAGCTGCGTCCTTCTCGGAGCGCGCTGTGAAGGTCAAAGACTTTCTGGCAAACAGTGGGGCCTCGTTTTTTGCGGCGATCCATGCGGCTACCGGCGGTGGATTTCCGGGCGAAACGCGGGACGCACTGTGGGAACTGGTTTGGAGCGGTGAAATCACCAACGATACTTTTCATCCGCTGCGAGATTTGCTGCGATCGACTGAATCGAAACGCGAGAAGAGTGCAGCTTTCGCCGGCGTGCCTCCTGGTTCGCCCGAATTCCTGCGCCGGTTGCGTTCGCGCGCCGGAGAGCCGGCGCAGGGTCGATGGTCGCTAATCCGCCGGCATCTCGATGTGCCGATCACGTTTACGCAATGGAGCGCCAACCTCGCACAGCAACTACTGGTACGACATGGCATCGTTCTGCGAGAAACGGCGATTGCCGAGAACGTTCCCCGTGGTTACCCGACGATCTATCCGGCGCTGAAGACGATGGAAGATGGAGGATGGGTGCGCCGTGGAATGTTTGTCGCTGGGCTGGGTGCGGCACAATTTGCCATGCCTGCCGCAGTCGATATGCTGCGAGGGCTGCGATCGGAGCAGGAAACTCCGGAAGCGCTGTTTTTGGCCGCAACGGATCCCGCGAACCCGTATGGCGCTTCCCTTCCGTGGCCACGCAAGGACGGGAATGCGGCAGAGATTACGCCGAGTAAAGACCCGCCGCAAACCACAGAGCAGATTACCGCGGATGCAGGCAGTACAGGTTCATCCCATGCGATGTCGCGGACCAGCGGCGCCGGCGTCATTTTGGTGAATGGAAATCTGACCGCATTTTTTCGGCGAAGAAGTCAGGAGATTCAAGTTTTTCTGCCAGAATCAGAACCGGATCGCACTCGCTTCGCTCGCGAGCTGGCAAAAAAGCTGGCCGAAATTGCTATTCATCGCCAGGGTCGAAAATCCGGACTGCTGGTCGGCACAATCAACGGAGAGCCTGCGCGATCCCATTTTCTGGCGCGTTTTCTGGAAGAATCCGGCTTCGTGAACACAGCTGTGGGCTTTCAGATGCGTAGAATTGTGCCGATCGCGATGCCGCAGACTGACGATCCGGCTGACAATCCGGTGAAGGAAAGCGAAGACGATCCGGATGTCGATGAAGCCGATCCGGATATTCCAGAGACCGCCTGATGCCCGAAGGAGACACCATCTTCAGGGCAGCGCGTACGCTTAACCAGGCTTTCGCCGGGCAGGTGGTCACCGGTTTCGAAAGTCAGCTGCCGAAACTTTCCCGCGTCGATTTTGACTCTAGCATCGCAGGGCGAACCATCCAGAAAGTTGAGGCCCACGGTAAGTGGATGCTCATGCATTTTTCCGGCAACCTGATCCTGCTGACGCACATGCTGATGAGCGGCAGTTGGCATATCTATCGCCCAGGAGAAGCGTGGCAAAGGCGGACCATCGATATGCGCATTGTGTTGAAAACAGAAAAACTGTGGGCTGTCGCATTCAATGTTCCTGTCGCAGAATTTCATACTGCTGACACGCTTAGACGCCGCGAGGGTTTTCGAAGCCTGGGTCAAGATGTGCTTGGGGCAAATTTCGATGCGGGCGAATCCGTTGAAAGTCTGCGCGCTCACGGCGATCTAGAAGTCGGCGTAGCTTTGCTGAGGCAATCCATCATGGCGGGATTGGGAAATGTTTTTAAGTCGGAAGTGTGCTTTGCTTGTGCAGTCAATCCGTTTCGACGGATGGCTGATTTGCGCGCTGAAGAAGTGGAATGCCTGGTGAAGAAAGCACGACAGCTTTTGTTGGCGAATGTTACAGAGATGTCCGGCGACAAGATGGTAACTTACACCGGAATTCGAAGAACCACCGCGAGCACAAACCAGGAAGAACGCTTATGGGTGTACGGCCGGCGGAATAAGCCTTGCCGGCAATGCGGCCAGTTGATCCAATCGCGCAAGCAGGGCCTCGATGCGAGAACAACGTTCTGGTGTCCGCATTGCCAGCCGGCGGGAATCGGCAAGAAGGCTAATTTGCCGGTTCGCCCAGCGCCTTGATTTGATCAGTAATCTGCCGACGCCGGGTCTGGCGCTCCTCGAACTCAGCGATCTCGCGTTCTGTCCTTGACCCACCTTCATATCGTTGATCTAAGTCCTTAAGTAGAGATAGCTCTTTTAGAAGATCCATCATCACGTCGGATGGCTTCGCGCTCATTGACTCACTCCTCTTTCGGTTCTTAAATCAAAAACATTTGGATGCATATCCGAAGTAAAGCGAAGATTTTATACAAAAGATAATTTTAGTCTCAACATCAACGGCAGCCGCCGCCAGATTATCGAGCGAACCCGCCAACGCAGGCGCCCCAGAGACAATTGATCGTTCGTTCTGCCGACCCTCAAAGACTCAGAGGGCGGCATTGCAAAAACGTGTTCCACCCGTGCAAGCTGGTAACTGATAATCATGCCAGAACTACCCGATGTTAGCGCTTACATCAATGCGCTCGATTCGCGCATCGTTGGTCAGCCCTTGGAGCGGATCAGGCTAACAAGCGCTTTTCTCCTGCGAACCGCACAACCGCTCCCGGCAAGTGTGGAGGGCCACACCGTCCGGGAAGTGCGGCGACTTGGCAAGCGCATTGTAATTGGCCTGGAGAACGATCTTTGGCTTGCGCTTCACTTGATGATCGCGGGGCGATTGCACTGGCGACCTCCGGAAGCAAAGCTGGCGGGAAGACAGACTCTCGCAGCTTTCGATTTTCCCAACGGCTCTTTGGTTCTTACGGAGGCTGGTTCGAAACGGCGCGCCTCCTTGCACATTCTGCGCGGCGAGGAAAGCTTGTGCGCCTTCGACGCCGGAGGAATTGAAATCTTCGCGAGCGATCTCGAAACTTTTCGCACGACGCTCACGGCGGAGAACCACACTCTGAAGCGGGCGCTGACGGATCCACGCCTCCTGAGCGGTATCGGAAACGCGTATTCAGACGAGATCCTGCACGCGGCACAACTCTCCCCCATCATGCTCACGCAAAAATTGAAACCGGAAGAGTATGAGAGATTGTTCGCCGCAACTAGGCATACACTCGGGTTCTGGATAGACCGGCTCTGTTCCGAAGCCAAGATCGCCTTCCCCGAAAAAGTCACGGCGTTTCGCGAGGGTATGGCCGTTCACGGTCGTTACGGCAAGCCATGTCCGAGATGCGGCGATAATATTCTGCGGATTCGTTATGCCGACAAGGAAACCAACTACTGCGCGCAATGCCAGACTGGCGGAAAGGTTCTCGCCGACCGAAGCCTGTCGCGCCTGTTGGGTTCGGATTGGCCACGGACTTTGGAAGAACTGGAAGCGCTAAAGCGCCGCTGAGCATACATTATTTCTCGACAACTTAAAGTCGCTGGCGAATATCAGCGATATTACTTCTGCCGTGCATTCAGTTTATCGAGCACGGTCTTCAATTGTTCAAGCTTCTGTCCAGCCTCCCCGAGTTTGCCTTCCGCAGTTAGACGCTGGTAATCGGCAAGGTCTTTGGCCGCCTCTGCGATCAGCGCGTTCAGATCCGCTGCGGGCTGGGAAGCAGCGATTAACTTGCTTCGCTCCGACTGCGCGGGTGCCGGCTCGGCATTCGTAGAAGAAGCGGTCAGCGAGGATACGGCTCCGCCAAAAAGCGAGGCCATTGCCGACTCGAAGGTTGGTCCATATGCCAGCCGATCCTGCAGCGCGAGAACGACCAGCCGCAACTCGGGCATCGGACTCCGCTCCGCCTGCAGATATATCGGTTCCGCGTACAAGAGAGCTTTACCAGTCGGGATTACAAGCAGAGCTCCGCGTCTCACGTGCGAGCCTTGCTGATTCCATAAGGTCAATTGCCCGGAGAGCTGTGCGTTCTGATCGATTCGCGCCTCAATCTGCAAAGGTCCGTCGACCAGCTTTGTTTTAGGAAAGTTATAAACCACCGATGTGCCGTATTGCGTTCCGTCGCTTCTTCCGGCAATCCAGCCAATCAGATTATTCCGGTTGGCAGGCGTGAACGGAAGAATCTCCACAAACTCCACGCCGTCTTCCCCCGGAAGTTTCATGAGCACGAAATTCGGCTGCATGGGCTGAGTCACCTGCTGCCCGCCTTCTGCCATTGCGACCTCGCTGGCCACAGTCCAGAGGTCTTCCCGGTTATAAAACGCTTCCGGGTCGGTCATGTGATAAAGGCCGTAAACCTCCGCCTGCAGCTTGATCAGCAACTCCGGATAGCGCACATGTTTGCGCAGATCAGGCGGCATCGACGCTGCGTCCTTGAACAGTGTGGGAAAGATGCGGCGGTAGGCTGCAATGATTGGATCCTCGGGATCGAATACATAAAATGTCGTGGTGCCGTCATAGGCGTCGATGACTGCCTTCACGCTGTTCCGCAAGTAGTTGATGGAGTTCTCACCGAGGCGATAATGCGTTGAGTAGGGATAGCTGTCTGAAAGGGTGAAGGCATCCATGATCCACGAGAGTCGGCCGTCATCGCCCAGCACGATGTAAGCGTCGGGATCGAAGGTTAAGAACGGCGCCAGGGCTGAGACGCGATCGCGAATGTTGCGCCGCATTAGGAGGCGGCTATCCTTGTTTACATCATCGCTGAACGGCAGCTTCGCCAGGTCATCGCGGTCGAACGCCAGCACGAGTCGCCGCAGAAAACTCCCAACCACGATGCCGCCATTGCCTTCATACGAGGTGAGATTATTGGTCTCGCCCTGCGGATAGTTGAATTCTTTCTGCCGGGTCTTGACGTAAACGTCTGTGTTGGTTAACTCGCCGAAATAGATCTCTGGACGGGTCACGTTCAGACCACGCACCGTGCTCTGGACTGGCATGTTGCTCAAAATCAGAGTGGGTAGCCCTTCCGTCGTAAACCCGTTGACTGGATTCATTGTGATGCCGTAGCCGTGAGTGTAGATGAGCTTTTCGTTAATCCAGTTGCGGCTGCTCTCGGGTAGCTTATCAACGTTTAATTCGCGCCCAGCGAGCATCACTTCGCGAGTCGTGCCGTTGATATTATATCGATCGATATCGATGTCCGGAAAGTCGTAGTAAGTACGGATTTCCTGGATCTGGCGCAGTGTGTCCTGCAGTGCGCGCCAGTCCCACAGGCGGATGTTCTGAAGCGTAGCCTGATTATTCTGCGGGTCGGCGGCCTCGACCGTCGTCTCTGCAGGAAACTCACGCTGCGTCACCCTGTTCAACCCATAGGCCTGTCGCGTCAATTCGGTGTTGAAGACAATATATGGCTTCTCTCGGACAAGTTCATTCGGCTTCACGATAAAGTTGCTGACGTACCAGGCAACACCTTGAAGAACGACGTAACAGACCAGGGCTGGAACGATTGCGGCGAGCAGCCATCGCCCGCGCGGTGACCTCACAGCGTTTACAATTGCTACGATCGCGCCTAGAACCAACGCCGCGCAGACAATGAGCATTCCGGTAAGCGTGATGTGAGCATCGGTGTAGGTCACGCCCCCGAAAATTGTGTGATCGTCAAGCAATCGCTCGAATCGCCCCATATACGCGCGCATGGCAAGAACCAGCAAAAGAAACGCAAACGTGATCGATAGCCCACGCCAAGGCAGCGTAACGTGGCGGCTCAGACGGCCCGCAAGTACGCGAGCTCCGCCTGAGACCAAAATGAAGAAGAGGGCAAGCAGACAAGTGATCACAGCCAGTGTAAGCAGCCATCCGGCGATCAGCTGCCACGCCGGTAGGGTGAACAGAAAGAAATGTATCGGTTCTCCGAAAATCGGGTCTACGAGACCCCCCGTCCCAGAGGGCGCATACCAAAAAAGCGCGAGTGTGGGCCACTCCCCTGCCATAGCAGCGCCGGTTGCAAGGGCAATGGCCAGCGAGAGACCGAGCGCGATGAGTCGCAGGACAGGCTCCACCGGCAGCTTCAGCGGCTGGCCCCCGATCAGAATTGTGTGACCGTCGGGCAAATCTCCGAGATGAGCCTTCTTTAGAGCCAGGAAGGCCCCATACAGAATGACAAACGTAGCGGCGGCAAAGACCGCAAAGATTCCCGACTGTAGGCTAAGGG
>JBAVZU010000303.1:0-5291 GCA_049588915.1 Candidatus Sulfotelmatobacter sp. | reverse complement strand
GGTCAAAGGCGTCGGACAGGAGTGTCCGACCCACACAAAAGCTAGCGGCCCGATGAGTCTGGGCCGCTAGACAGCCGAGGGCGGCTGTCCCTACATTAGTTTCTCCTAGCGGGCCGAGTTATCATTCTGCTACTCCGCAATCAGCGAGTGGACTCGAACTCGCCGCGATCCGGGCCGTACTTACTCGGATGAAGACACCGAGCAAACTGAAAGAATGATTACGCGGGTGCGAAGATTCCTGGCGGGGGTGTTGCCGAAGAAGGCGGCAAAACCGAAAATAACAGCAAGCGAATTAAAGGACGTGATTACGCAGTTTCGCGCCGTCGTTTCCGAGAGGCAACAGCGCGGTCTAGGGCGGCGTTAAAATTCTTTTCAGACTCTTGCCGCCCTTTCGGAGTCATTCCGCCTGCGCCGTCTTCAATGATGTCCCGCATCGTGCCTAGGAGTGTATCCATCGCGGATTTGCCCTTTATCGAGGTAGGCGCGGCGGATGCTTTGTTGCGGTTTGCATTCGCCATGACAGCTATTCTATCGCGCCCGGGAAGGTCGGCGCACGTGACTGACGGTCTACTCCTTGTATTCAGGTGCCACAAGCGATCGTCTTCGGCATGCTCGCTGGTCTGGGCTCGGTTGCTTTAGCGGTGTGCGACCCATGCGCTGGAAGTCTTCGGGACTGAGTCCAAACTCGGCAAGAACTTCTTCATGCGGGATGCCTTCGCCGCGGCGAGCGATGCCCTGGCCTCAACAGAATTTGGATGGAGCCGTTGGCCATTCAATTCGAGCACGTGGGCGATCATATTCCCGTGCGAGTGTTGGGTGCGTTTGCCGATGGCTCGCAGGAAGAACTCACGAAGTCCAGCAAAACGATCTTCTCTTCTGCTGATCCGCGCATCGCCACAGTAACCGCCGACGGTGTGGTAACAAGTGCCGGGCGCGGAAGAACCAGCATCCAGGCGCGTACGCCTTCATCCGATTACTCGATTCCTGTGCGAGTACCGTAAGCCCTTCAGCCGCGTCGCCGCAGGGTTATGGCGGTAAGATAACGATTCAGTTTGGGTCGAATCGACTCGCCATCGCAGCGGGAGGGTTCACGATCTCCTTTAGCGCCCACTCGATCCTCTCAACCTCTTCACGAATGACCCTGATCGATTGCTGATTCTTCGCCGGGTGCGCCATGGGAGTGATTGCCTCGACAGCACCGCGTATCTGATGATTCCGAACTCCAATGAAATTGAGGCGCGCGCTTCTGTGTTTGCGATTTTTGTAAACACCGCCAACAAACTTGATAGCCGCCCACGCAAAAACCAGCCCAAACAACAACTCGGTCGGAATGCGATCGGTGATGCCGTCGAACTCTAAAAACAAGAGTCGATAAACGGCTTCTCCCATTCCAAACGAGGCAAACAGCACAATCGCGCCGAACGAAAATACGATCAGCCGCTCCATCGGTTGAAAGCGTAATGTGTCTTCTTTTCCTTCAGGTGCTCGCGCAAATTGGACCGCCATGGTTCCTCCAAAGATCGCTGGTCGCGGGAATGCAATCAGCAGTGCGAGCGCCAGCCTTAGCTGAGATGATAACTTGAAAACTGGCCATCAGGCTTCACCTTTTTGTTCGGGACCGGGCCGCAATCCACGATACAATTACCACCATTTGATTCACTACCGTTTCCAGCCCGGGCTCATCATAAGAAAGTAAGGAAAGACAGGTCTCTATGAATGTCCTGTTACTCTCCATGCCGGATTCCTTCGAGCACATGCCCCCGGTGGCTATCCGCATGCCGAACGGTGCACTCACTTCCCTTGCGGGAAACGTGGATCCGCACCACCGCGTTGCCGTTGCTGATTTGATTCTGGTCCATCGCCGGGTTCGTGAGACTGTGATCAGTCTGGTCGCCGAGCACGACCCTGAAGTCGTTGGACTGTCGATCATGACGTTTCAGCGCCGTACGGCAGGTCGAATCATTGAACTGGTGCGGACGTTGCGGCCCGGAGTGAAGATCGTGGTGGGCGGATACGATCCCAGTCTTGCTCCCGAAGCCTATGAGGACATGGGTGTGGATTACCTCGTTCGCAGCGAAGGCGAAGTTACCTTTCGCGAGTTGCTGCGGGCGCTGGAACAAGGTTCGGGTTTCGACCGGATCTCCGGTCTTTCCTATCGAAACGGTGATGGTTGGGTGCACAACCCCGCGCGGCCGCCCCACCGGCTGGAAGACAAAGAAATCCGCCTGCCGAATCGCGATTCGCGCGTGCTCAAGGGATACACGTTGCTGGGCCGCCAGGTGGACGTGATCGAGACCTCGCGGGGCTGTACGTATGACTGCAGTTTCTGCTCCATCATCGAGATGCGCGGTCGCAATTTTCACACTTACTCTTTCGACCGCGTATTGGCCGACATTCGTGACGCCCGCGATCATGGAGCTCGAACCATTTTTCTGGTCGACGATAACATCACGCTGAACGTCAAGCGGTTCGAGGCTTTGTGCGAAGCGATAATTGCCGCCGGGCTGCATAAGCTTGACTACTTCGTGCAGGCCATGACCTCCGCGATTGCCAACCATGGCGAGACGCTCGCTCCGCTGATGCGACGGGCCGGATTCCGTTACGTTTTTCTCGGTATCGAGAACATCCTGGAAGGCGACCTGGAATTCCTGCGGGCATCCGCAAAAAATATGGAGCGGTCAAATGGCCACGAAACCGGCAACGCCACCCTCAAAGCCATTGATTATCTGCACCGCAACGAGATGTATGTGGTCGGCGGATTAATCGTAGGCAGTCCGGGCGACACCCGCGAGTCGATCGAAGCGAATCTCGAGTTTGCCCGCCGTTACGTGGACTGGCCCTATATTCAACACCCCACTCCTTACCCGCGCACGCCCATGACGAAAGAGTTTCGTGACCAGGGCCTGATCATGAACGAGCGGCTTGAAGAATATGATGGCACCACGGCCGTGGTGCGCACCGAGCACTTGCCGGCCGAAGAGGTAGAGTTCATGCGCTGGAAAGCCGAGCGCTGGATGAAGCTTCAACACATTCCTGCCGCCCTCAGGCATGACCCGGGATTCGTACTATTTCGTGGATGGAAGATGCTGCTTCATACCTTCCGCGGGAGTTCGATCCGTTCGATGCTGGGATTGGAGAGCGACCAGAAAGTGTTCCAACGGTATCGCCAGATTCGGCGGGCTGAGCGGGAGTATGTGTGAAAACGCCGTACCTTTGAGCACCTGCTTAGCGGCTGAGCACGCTCCTGTTTTTCGGTAGTGTCCTAGGACTTTTCAAAAACGAAGCTGCCGGCGGCAACGACTTGACAATTAGGAATTTGGGTGTAGATTTGCCGCTGATTCGAGCTGCGCTGCGCGCGCTACATGTCGCATCTGAATTCGAAGTGCCTGGACCCCTTGGTTCAGGAGGGGAAAATGAATCCGGAGTCGTGTCCGCACCCCCGACGGGCAATGGGCGTAATAGAATTGGACTTTGCGCGTCCGAATTCCAGCGGCAGCCTCTACACCGCTCGCGTTTCCGTCGGTGTATGCGAAGACTGCGGACACATTGAGCTGTACGCTCAGTTTCACCAATTCCTGACTGATTGGCTAAGAAAACGTTGAGCGCCGAGCCTTAGGAAGAAGGCATCCGTTTCAAGCGACTCGACGGCAGCTACGGCAGCCTCGCGCCATAGGGAAAGATTACAGCGTTCCACGCGCGGTGATTCTTCAAGACTCTAGTGGGAGTGGGAGCGAACGGGAGCAAACGCATCCGCGCTGTTCGGAAAACCGTTCGAACCAAGAAAAACGATTTATCCCTTGAAAAATGTGCTTATAATACCCCGTCACTGCTGAGATGGGGACGGCGCTTTTGAGGGGGAGACGCCGCCCAGGAGTCCGGTGCCGTGTACCCCTTAAGCGCGCCACGCTTGGAATTCGATACGCAGCGCTTCCCGGCGCTGCATGGCGGATGCGATTGTCCGTTACCCTATCGCCCGAGCGGCCAGCCGCTGGGCATCATCTCCACTCACTTCCGCCAGCCTCATCGCCCTTCGGAGCGGGAGCTCCGCTTCACTGATTTTTATGCTCGGCAGGCATCGGACATGATTGAGCGCAGGCTCGCCGAACAGGCATTGCAGGAATCGCAAGCTACGCTCACCCGTGTAGCTCGCATTGCGAGCATGGGCGAGTTGACGACCTCCATCGCACATGAGGTCAACCAACCCCTCACCGCGATCGTCACGAATAGCAATTTCTGCTTGCGTCTGCTCGATGGCGCGAAGCCTAATACCGGTGAGTTACGGGAAGCCATTGCTGAAATTGCGAATGACGGAATCCGGGCAAGTGCGGTCATTTCGCGAATTCGCGCACTTTTGATGCGGAGGGTCCCTGACCGAGCTGAGCTGGACATCAACAAAGTCATTCAAGGGGTCACCGGTCTCGTTCGCAGCGAGGTGTCCCGAAACCGCATTTGCCTGCTGACCGATCTCACAGCCGATCTGCGCGTACGAGGCGACCGGGTGCAGTTGCAGCAGGTCCTGATCAACCTGATCATGAACGGCATCGAGGCGATGCGTACACTCACCGACCGGCCGCGGGAGCTCCTTATCAACTCATCAAGGCACTCCGATGGGGTGTTAGTTCGAGTGAAGGACTCCGGATCAGGAATCGTTCCTGGGCAAGCAGATCGTGTCTTCGAACCATTCTTTACCACAAAACCGGAAGGCATCGGGATGGGGTTGTCGATCAGCCGCTCAATTATCGAATCCCACGGTGGACGTCTATGGGCTGTAGCGGGGCTCAATGGCGCCCTCTTCGAATTTACTTTGCCCGCTCAAAATTGATAGGAGATTCATGGCTGAGCCGACGCCGGTTGTTTTTGTGGTGGATGACGATCCATCGATTCGTCGCGCAATTAAGCGTCTGGTCCAGTCTGTAGGATTGCAGGTAGAGCTGTTTGGGTCTGCCCAGGAATTTCTGCAGGGCAGGCCTTCGGATGTGCGCGGTTGTCTCATCCTCGATATCAGGTTACCAGGGATCAGTGGGCTCGACTTCCAGCGCGAATTGTTCGATGCCAATATTAATATTCCCATTATCTTCATCTCCGCCCATGGCGACATCCCGATGACCGTGAGAGCCATGAAGGCCGGGGCGGTTGAATTCCTCACCAAGCCGTTCCGCGATCAGGATCTGCTGGATGCCGTTCAGCAAGCGCTGGAGCGAGACATTACCAGAGGTGTCCAAGAAGCAAACGTTGCAAAGTTGCGGAGGCACTATGAATCGCTTACGTCCCGCGAACGCGAGGTACTACCT
>JBAVZU010000302.1:0-3773 GCA_049588915.1 Candidatus Sulfotelmatobacter sp. | reverse complement strand
CTGAATCACCGCGGGTGCCAGACCTTGCATTTTGTCGAAGTTGATCTCCATTGGACTGCTCCTTTTACCCTTCGTCCCGGGGCTTCGAGACCCGCAGCAAAACAAAAAGCCCGCTGCGCGTTTCGCGTCAGCGGGCTTGGATTTCCTATCAGTGCTTTTAGGCTTTATCCGTAGTCCTCCGCCGACACGCTCACCGCATGATGGTGATGATGACGGTCACGGCGGTAGTTCGACGAGGTCATAACAAATTAATACTAGGACGGTCCGTATTTCTCCGTCAACCGAATTCCACAATGGTTGCGACGGTAGAAATCAAAAGCTCTGCGACTGGCCTATTCGGCGCGCCGTACGCAGAGCGCCAACTCATATTAGAAAGAAGGGATTTGGCTGTTCTTGCGCCTTGCTCGTCAGCAGTTGGCATCGCAAACTCGCATTTGTCCGATCACTTCTTTGCGTACTAATCCCGGTGGCCCGAAAGGACGTTTGGAGAAGTCAACAGGGCGGCCTTGTAGCAGCTTGAATGCTCCGTTGGCTGTTCACCACCAATTCGTGGAGCAACGGGCTAACCCAACATTGCTTCGGGCCGAAGTCCGGATCTGGGAAGTTTGACGAACTCTGCCTCTTGTCGGGCAGAGCTTGTGGGGAAACTGGGAGCGGCACGGCTGCTTGCCGATATCTTTGGGGCAGAATGAACCACGAATGCCAGAAGCTATTGTTGACGCTGCATATCGGCTAACTCCGATTGGGTTTCGTCAAGAAATTGGGACCACTCTTCGTCCGCAGCGAACTCCTCGTCGGGAGGGAGGACCGCTTGTGACGGAGTTACGCGGACTCGAACCTGCAGCTGAGTGTCCGCTCTGCCCTTCATCGTACCCATAGTAGGGGGAACGTCGGCATAATCACGGCCGATTGCTGTGCGAATGTGTTTCTCACTCGCGATTGTATTCATAGTTGGATCGAAGCCCACCCATCCCAGCCTTGGGAGTAACGCTTCGACCCAGGCATGAGTGGCGCCCTCGGCCACCGAATCGCTTTGCGTGCCGTGGTAGACATATCCACTCACATAGCGGCAGGGAATTCTGGCATTTCTGACCAGCGCGATCATGATGTGGGCAAAGTCCTGGCACACGCCCTGCCGCGACTGAAGGGCGTCTTCAATCGGCGAATTGACTCGAGTGCTCTTCTTCACATATTTGAAACTGCTATGTACCCCGTAAGCGATATCCCGTAAGAATGCCAACGGGGATCGCCTTTTTCTTTCGTCGGCTCCTATCTCGATGGCCAACTTTTCAAGCTCCGGCGACGAGCGTGCGAAATGGCTGGGCATCAACATATCCCAGTAGTCTTTTTTTTCCACCAGATCTTCGAGTTCCTGCCACGCTTTGTACTCCATATCCTCGGGAATGGATGGCTGGTTTTCGATATTCACGAGCGCATCAGAAATTATTGTGAGTTGGCCGTGGCGGGAAGGCAGGTCAAAGTGGTGAACCAGATTTCCGTACGAATCGGTGTAGCCAAAAATCCGGGCGCGTGGGTTTACAGACAACTGAAACACAAAGCAGCGCTGGTTGCTCTCGCTTCTGGGGTGCATGCGGACTTCCATCATGCTCTGCCAGACAGGGCGGCTGTAGCGGTAGGCGGTAAAGTGGCGAATGGCGTAGAACATTCAGTTTTGAAAAGCAACTTCAATCGGATATTCGATATACAGTTCGTGAACAGCAGCGTGCAATTCGCGGCATTGGTCAGTGATCGCAGCCAGATATTGGTGCAGCCCACCGATAATTTCATCGATCCGCGCATAGGTGACCTTCGATCGCAGGCGTCCGATCAATCTTTCGACGTTTTCCGTTCTGCGGCTCAGAGAAAGGTCGCTGATTCCGGTCAGGGCTTCGTGCATACGATCGATTGAATAGCGGACCGAGTAAGGGAACTCAGCCTTCAACAGCAGGAAATTCGCGATCCGATCCGGACGGAGTTCGGCGGTGCACGCCTTGCAATAAGCTTCAAAGGCGGCGCAACTGCTTAACAGGCCCACCCAATCGAGATCGTCGGGATGCTTGCCTACGTCGAAGTAGGCGTCGAGCGTCACGCAGAGATTGCAGGCCCGCTCGATATATTTGCCCAACTGGATAAAATGCCAGGCTTCGTCGTGATTCATGGTTGCAGCGGCGATGCCATTAAATCTGTAAGAGCCTTCACGAACTAGGCTCACCACACGCATCGCTCCAGCATCGTCATTGGGCTGAAGTTCAGAGCCGGTGACATCGTGAAAAAGCCGATTGAGGTGTTCCCACATCTCGGAACTGATTTCTTCGCGAACCTGCCGGGCGTTCTCGCGCGCTCCCTTAATGCACTTCACAATAGAAAACGATCCTTCCGGATCCGCGACCAGCAAGAAGAGAGCATGCTGAGGATCGACCTTGTTGGAAGCCGCACCGGGAGCCAGCGAGGAGACTGCGTGGAACCAACGCTCTTCCGTGGAAAACTTCGCCGGATTCAAGATCAGGCCGTAAGTCGCCTTTAGGACGCGCGAGGCGTTATCCGCGCGCTCGAAATATCGGCTCATCCAATAAAGGCTGTCAGCTACGCGGGAAAGCATAAGATCAGCAACCGATATTTCTCATTTCAATTCTGCAAGACCCAGGTATCTTTCGAGCCTCCGCCCTGAGAGGAATTCACTACCAGAGAACCTTTTCGCAACGCCACTCGGGTGAGTCCACCGGGGACGATGGTGATTTTCTCGCCGTAGAGAACATAGGGACGAAGGTCGACGTGGCGAGGCTCGATAATTCCGTCTACAAAACACGGCGCGGTTGAAAGATTGATCGTGGGCTGCGCTATATAATTTCGCGGTTCGGCGTAGATCTTCTGGCGAAATTCGGAGCGCTGCTGTTCGGTGCTATGCGGGCCGATGAGCATTCCATAACCGCCGGACTCGCCCACAGCTTTCACCACGTACTCTTCGAGATTCTGGCAAACGTGGTCCCTCTGCCCGCGATCGGACATCAACAAAGTCTCGACGTTTTCCAGAATCGGATCCTGATCGAGATAGTAGCGAATGATTTTGGGGACAAAGGCGTAGATCGCTTTATCGTCAGCCACGCCGGTGCCCAGAGCGTTGGCTAAGCCTACGTTTCCGGCACGATAAGCGTTAAAAAGACCGACCGCCCCAAGCGTGGACCCATTTCCAAAAACCAGAGGATCGAGATAATCGTCGTCGATTCGCCGGTAAATCACATCGACGCGTTGCAAACCGAAGGTCGTCCTCATGTAGACGATATTGTCGTGCACCACCAAATCTCGTCCCTCGACCAACTCAATCCCCATCTGCCGGGCGAGGTAGGTGTGCTCAAAGTAAGCGGAATTGTAGGGGCCGGGCGTGAGTAAAACCACTGTCGGTTCGGAACGGCCCTCGGGTGCAAAGGACCGCAACGTCGAGAGAAGCGCCTGGCTGTACTGTTCGATCGGGCGCACGCCGCATTTCTGAAAAAGTCCCGGGAATATTTGCTTCATAACCCGGCGGCTGGTCAGCATGTAAGAGACGCCGCTGGGAACTCGGAGATTATCCTCCAGGACCACGAAGTTCCCTTCAGGATTTCGAATCAGGTCGGTGCCGGTTACGGTGATGTACACGTCGCGCGGGACTTTCACATTGCGCATTTCCCGGCGGTAATGCTTGCAGGTGTAGACGATGCTGCCGGGCACGACTCCGTCTTCGATGATCTTACCTTCGTTGTAGACGTCTTTCAGAAATAAATTGAGCGCTGTGATGC
>JBAVZU010000301.1:0-18700 GCA_049588915.1 Candidatus Sulfotelmatobacter sp. | reverse complement strand
CAGCATCATTTTGCGAAGATGGGTCACAGGGACACCTCCTTGTGACCCACAAATTATCTGAGTTGAGAATCAAGAACTGCCGACATCACCCACGCGGCAGCGTCCGCCGCGCCAGCGGCTTCGTTCTAACGGACTACCCTTACCTAACCCGGGTAAGGTAAGGTTGGCGGTGAGAACTTGGCTGCATCATGCTCGTTGTCTTGGCTATTCCGGTAGCCCGACGATTCGAAGCAGCAAGCGGCCCCGGCGCTGAATGAGGTCCTGCAGCATAACAGCGAGGATTGGATTCGCCAGGGGCGGGGCATCCCCGAGGATTGGAGTCACCATCACCTCGTCTTTTCCAATCCAGGGACCGAGGAAGAGGCCATCGCCAACGGCACGCACGACCACTGGCTCAGCATCGTTAACGATCCCCGCTATATTATCGCTCACGACGCCCGGGGCGCAATCTGGGAATGTGCAAATTGAGGCAAAAAGGACTCGCTAGGGACCATTCGCTTGCTCCCCAGGAAAACGATAGTCTCTAGCTCGGCATCTTGTTTGAGGCAAGACGCCGTTCAGGCGGCGGAAAACAATTTTCCTCGATCAACCGCGGCCGCCAGCAAGGCCCTCGTCTACCTTAGCCATCAGCCATCGGTTAACCCGACTCAAGGCTCCACCTCCCCAGTGGCAGCCTTTACGGGAAGCGGATGGGGATTACGTTGAGGACGTCCGACCAGGCATGCGAGAGCATTCCGGGCCGCAGGCTCTTGCGCCAGTGTGCGAGGATTCCAAAGAGTAGCCCTAGCACCGTGATTGTGATTACCTGCTTACCTCCCTGGTACCAGTGGCCGACGCCGAAAAGGACGGCTTGAGCCAGCACGGCGAGCGCTGCGCTTCCCGTCAACGCGAGAAATTGTTTTTGTAGGTAGCCACGATACACTAATTCCTCGCAGAATCCTGCTGTCATCGACATCATCACCCAGAGTGTGACTTCAACCACTCCCCGCGGGTTCAGAAATCCGAGGGATTCCGTATGGCTGGGTCCAAGAACGAAGTTCATGCCTATTGCTAATGCGGTCCATACAATCCAGAAGGCTGCGGCAACTGCGATGTCGAGGAGCACGGCTTTCAAGTTGTCCCAGCGTCCGCCCACCAAGTCGCGCAGCCTGGTTGCGGCTGGGCTCAGTCCGCCAAGCCATATGTAAAAAGACAGTGTCCACTCTGCGACAATTACAGACACATAGAGGACTACATTTGCGTGGTGTTGCTCGCCTGCTGCCGGGCCGCGGCTCTGCATTCGGTAAAGACCCGCAGAGATGGCCAGCAGGATGATCAGCAGACCCAGAGTGTGCCATAACGGAGCGGCCAAGCTTGGCTTCGGTCGCCGCGTCGATGGTTCCGCAATACTTGCCATAATCATCTGCATTCAAAGGTGAGCGCCCTTGGGGTTCGCGCTCATTCTTGCCAGTTCGCCTCCAGCTAACTATTCAGCCTGGTCGATTTTAGTCCATTCCGCTTAACCTATTGAGCATTGCATAATATATTGACATTCCCGGCTTTTTGGTATGGTTCCACATTGTAAGGTGTGAAATTAGAAACGCACCTGTTGTTGCCAACCAGAATTCAGTGAATCTCGTTCTTGACCACGACCCCGCCCTTCATCACGAACTTCACTCGCTCAAGCTCTGTGATGTCCTGCATAGGATCGCCGGAGACCGCCACAAGATCGGCGAGCTTACCTGCTTCATGAGAAGCCTGCCGCTATAGCTTCAGCTGCAAGCTCTCCCTCGTGCCATTAGGATCAATCTAAAAGGCGAGCCGCGCCATCAGCTGAACACACCTTGGGGAGGCATCTCCACCAAGCAGCGAACCGTAAATGGTGGTTGGAGAGTTTACCGTTCCAGTGATAAAACCAAAAACGCTTGGATTTGCGATATCTGCATTCGGCTGATTGAAATTCGGATGGTTGAGCAGATTAAAGAACTGCGCGCCGAATCCGAGCTTAGCCTTTTCCCATACCGGAATAGACGTGTCCTTGATAATGGAAAGATCGGCATTGAAAAAACCAGGACCATAAAATTGATTGCGCCGTTGCGCGCCAAATCTGGCAGGGGTTTGCGCAATCGGTGAGAAGAATTGATTCTCCTGCAAGCACGCATGCTTCGGATTGCTGCAGCTGAGAACAGCTCCTCCTGGAAAGTCGGCATATACTGGGCCGTTATAGTTGTACTGGCTAAGGACAAACCCACTGAACGAATCAATCACGGTGTATGGGAGGCCGGTACGATGGAAAATCGTGCCGGAAATCTGCCAGCCTTTCAAGAGGACCTCCGGTCCCCACCAACGAGGAACTTCCCAGATGAAATCTGCGCTGAAGTAATGCCGCGTGTCGTAGTCGGCATTACCATAGCTGAAAAACCGTAGGTTGTTGCCCTGAGGATTGAGAAGGGAAGACATCTGATTAAAACCCGAGATTCCGCCGTTCGAGACCTCGTCGAGGGCGTGGCTCCAGGTATAGTTTGCATCCACTTGTAGACCTTTCCTCGAACGGTGGCGAAAAGAAATTGACAGGCCGTTGTAGTTTGAGACTGCTGCGCTGTGCAATTCACTTAGTGCGCCGAATCGCGCATCCGGGGCAGAGGTCGGCAAGCCAATGAATCCAGAGGGGCACGCTGGTCCAGAAGGATTCGTGATCGGACAGTACGCGTTGAGTGCACCGAAGTATAGAGGTATGTGGAGTCCGTGATTTCCTACGTAGTTCATCGTCAGAGACATGTTTGTCCCAAATCCCTGCTGCATCTTAATGTTCCACTCCTGGTAGCTTGGAGCACTTGTGGGCACGGTATTGGTGAAGCTTGGCGGAACAAAAAAGGGCGCGGCTGCGGAAATGCTGGCCAGAGTTCCACCTTGCAGAAATCCTGAGACAAAGGCAGCGTTTGAACTCGCAGCGTCTTTGAACAAGTTGGATGGTTCAGCGGGGGACAGGTTATTGTTGAAGGTCGTGAAGGAGTTCAGCAGCGGCGGATTAGACGATACAGCTCCAGAGATGTAAGACGCCGGGAAGGCATCCATGAACAAGCCAAGGCCGCCACTGAATACGAGACTCTTTCGCGGTGCCCATGCAACCCCGAACCGAGGCTGCCAATCCAGACGAGTGTAGGAAGGCAAAGCTTCGTGCAAACCGATCCGGATTGCTCGGTTGTACGGAGTGTTAACGTCATGGCTTAGCCCGTCAAAGTCTGTAGGAAAACGGGCAAAACAGTTTATCTGACATGCAGCGTTGGAATTGTGATCCACACGCAACGAGAATGTTAAGGTCAAGTTCCGATTGGCCCGCCATTCATCTTGACCGTAGAAGCCCAACCCATAGAGTGCGAGAGGCTTTCCTCCGATACTCGAGAAACTCTGCTGTAGTTGGTCGCCATTCAGACCGTTGCCGCCAGCGAAGAAGTCTGCCAGTGTGAACGGAGTCAGGGTACCCGTCTCATTGTAGGTAGAATTGTAAACGCTGACGTCAAATCGAATGAAATTGAAACCGAATTTCAAACTGTGACTTCCTCGAACGAGGGATAAGTCATCTAGCATCTGGTAATGTGTGCTCTTCGAGCCAATACCATCTCCATAAGGGTTGCTCGGTGCCACGGCTGAGAGGCTTCCATCGCCTATGTAAAGCGTGGACGGGAAGGCCGCTATCGCCGCTTCGGGATCCTTTTGTTTAAAAATGAAATTGCCGTAAAACGAGGCAAATACCGCTACGTTTACCGCATGGGCACTGAAGAGGTGTGTCTCACTGATCTGCCCCTGATAGATCGGAGCGTTGCTTTGTATGTTAAAAACCGGATTGATGGGATCTGTATAGGTGGCTTGCAGGCCCTGGTCTTCATGGAGATGAAAGAAAAGCTTGTCGTTGGGTCCTAGATTGAAATCAAACCGAGCACCCAGCAAGGATTCGCGGGTAAAATTATCCGCAGTGGACCGGAAACTCAGAGCACAGGGAACGGCAGTGGCCAAACCATTAGGTCCGGTGAATCCGTTGCAGCCAGTTGGATCGCCGGTTTGGGGATTACCCGGCAAGGCTCGTTCCGAACCTGGAGCTTGGTTCCATAGACTAAACATTTGGTTGTAGAACGGAACTGAAAGCTGACGGCCCGTCCTTTGAAGGTTAGTCAAGGTTGCCGCTTCGAACTCTCGACTCGGTATCAGAACCAGACTGTTGGTCGGCAACACGAACCTGAGTCCTTCATAATCAGCAAAGAAGAATGCCTTGTTCTTCTTGAGAGCTCCACCTAAGGAAGCAGCATATTGGTTTGCATTCACAAATGGGCGGGGTATTACGGGAGTTGCATCATTGTTAAACCAGTTGTTTGCATTCAACACTCGCCCGTTCCACCAATACTGTGCATTCCCGTGAAGATCATTAGATCCAGACTTCGTGACGTAATTCACGCTTGCTCCGGCAAACCCGCCGTATTGTCCCGAATATCCGTTGTTAACAACCGTAACCTCCTCAATCTCGTTATTGCCTAGCAACAGGTTAGTTGCTCCGGAATTGTTGACCAAGAGCTCTGGATCGTTGTCGTTCATTCCGTCAAGGTTGAACGAGTTCGAGCTCGCAGGAAGCCCGAACGTGGAGAAGTTCCCGTTTCCTCCTTGTGTGTTCATGACTGCGCCAGGTGCAGTCTGGGCCGTGTATGTGAGGTCGTTACCAGGATTGGGAAGATTCGTGATCTGCTGCGCACTGAATGTTGTCGATATCTCAGCACTTTCACGTTGTACAAGCGGTACTTCGGAGGTGACTTCCAGGAACGCAGGTTGTGCGCCCACTGGAAGAGTGAGATCGACAGAGATGGTCTGGCCTACAACAACCGAGACATCCCTAGTAACCGTCGCAAAACCCGGAGCTGACCCTGCCTCCGTATACTTGCCAGGCGCCAGGAACGCGAATCGGCAGAAGCCTTGCGCGTCGGAAAGAGACGTCCGGGTGAAACCTTGCTCGTCGCTGCGAAGAATCACGTTCGCATTTGGGATCACGGCTCCAGATGAATCCATTATTGTCCCGACGAGATCGCCAGTGGTCAAGGTTTGACCAGCTGCCGCCGCCGCAAGTATGGCAGCGAGCGACGATAGTAAAGACAGCACGGATAATTTTATTTTCATACTGCACTCCAGCGGTCGTAGGTTTGCAAGAACGGTACGATGGAGGACTGTTGCCTCCTCAATACAGGTTAAGGCAATCGCCACTCAAATCTATAGATCTCCTGCATACCGACGTCGCGTTGTAACAGAGGCGAATCGTCGGGCGCCAGCCCGCTCCAAGAAGCGCTAGTCAAACCGATCATCGGGCGACGGATCCCGCGAAAATCCATAATGTGTTCTATCGTCCGCTTCGCGACCTGCACCTGCATAAAGGAAGATCCATTCTCCGAGGGGGCCTCGAAGTACACGTACTGTCCGCTATGAGACCAGTGAGGATTTCTCGCCACCTGTTTGGTCAACTCTCCCCACTTTTGTGATTGCAGCTCAAACAACCAAAGATGTTTGGTCTCCCCGGCTAAGGCCAATATGTAGTGCCCATCGGGCGACCAGTTGGGTAATTCCATGCCCTCAGAACCGGGGATGACCGACACCTTTTGCGTGGCTAAGTCGAGAATTTGGATGACTTGCGAAGAGTCTCGTTGGTCGGGATTCTTGCCCGGAACAGTTCTATTGAATGCGATGGCCTTCCCGTCGGACGACCATGATGGGAACCCGGTATTTTCTGGTAGCTGCATCTGTACGCTTCCGCCTTCGAAAGGGATGATCCGAACCGAAGCTGGCTTGCTGAGACTCCAAGTGGTGAAGGCAATGCGCCTGCCATCTGGAGACCAACGCGGAAGCCAACCTGGCGTCAAGTTGGATGTGAGCGGGAGGCGTTCAGCCCCATCGATTTTGGACCTCCATAAAGTGTTGTCGGGGTAGGACGAGTAGGTTGCCCACTTTCCATCCCGCGAGATATCCACCCCTGTTGCTGAAATCCCCGACAAATAAGGAACAAAACTACGAGACTTAGCGTCGTAGCGCACGAGCTCAGACTTATCCTGCTTGCCAATCACAAAAAGTTGCTTTCCCTCTTTTCCGAACAGAGGCAGGAAATAGCTTAGCGGTCCATTCGTCAGCTGAAAGGGCTCTAGTCTCTTGCTGCGGAACCAACCCTTTGAATCGGGCAAACCCCAGATGTCCCCGTTCGTCTCGAAGACAAAATACTTCCCATCCGGTGTCCAGTTGCCACAACATTCGTCTGACGGCTTGTGCCAGCCTGGAAGAAGTTGATGAAGTCTGCTTCCGTCTGTCCCCACCTCCCACAGTGATCGAGACGGATGTTGTTGATCCGACAAGGTAAATCGGATGAAACGCCCGTCACGAGAAAAGTGAGGCCAATCCGCAAGTCCATCCAGAGTAGCGATTTTTCTCGAGTCCGTACCATCGGATTTGCAGACATACAGTCCGTTCTTGTTCGTGTAAACAATTTGCTGGCCGTCAGCGGACCAGGCCGCATCTTGTGCAATCACATCGCCAACACGATAGGCGGCACCACTGGGAAGCGGTTGTACCCACAGCTCAATTGCGGCCGGCTTATAGACGCCGTAAAGAAGCTGTGAGCCATCGGGGGAGAGATCATATATCGTCCCCGCTGGTGAGATTGGAATTTCCGCCGTTTCTCCTCCAGAAACCGAAACTTGCGCAATGAAGTCCCGGCTCGATTCCGCCTCTTGGAAGTAAACGCGTATTCCGTCGGTTGCCAAAGCGGCAAAGATGCCTTTAACGCGCACGTCGGACGTAATGGGATAGGATTCACCAAGAGTCGGTTTCTTAACCGGCCAAGATCGGAACGCCAACAAGGCCCCCGCAAGAACACAGAACAGAAGCGCAAGAACCCAACGCCAACGGAATCGTACTGATGGTAGCTCAATATGGGTGGACAGCCGCGAGGGCGTCGCTCCCGTGGGCTCCTTATCTCGCTTGAGGCGCTTTAGGTCGGCACGCATTTCCGAAGCGACCTGGTAGCGAAGATCGGGATCCTTCTCGAGGGCTTTGTTGATAATCCGCTCGAGTTCGGCTGGCAGATCTGGATTCAGACGGATTGGCGAGATCGGAGCCAAAGCTAGCAGGGCGTGGAAAATCACTGCCGAAGTGTTTCCAGAGAATGGCGGCTTACGTGTTGCCATCTCATAAAGTACGGCGCCAAAGGAAAACAGGTCGCTACGCGCATCGACCTTTTCGCCCCTTGCTTGCTCTGGCGACATGTAGGCGATTGTGCCGAGGGCGACACCCGGGCTTGTGAGCTGCTCGTCAGCCAGACTAACCGTGGTGGCGTCAACCACTCCTTGTTCGGGAACCTTGGGGCGAGTCCTTTTGGCCAATCCGAAATCCAGGATCTTCGCCTGGTCGCGTTCGGTAATGAAGATGTTTCCCGGCTTGATGTCGCGATGGACTATGCCTTTGGTGTGCGCGGCGTCGAGCGCGTCAGCGATCTCGACAGCCAGCGACAGAATAACCTCGATTTCCATCGGCCGCCCAGCAATCCGGTGCTTCAGGGTTATGCCTTCCAAGAATTCCATAGCAATGAATCCCTGTCCGTGCTGATCGTCGATTTCATAGATGGTACAGATGTTTGGGTGATTGAGGGCTGAGGCAGCTTTGGCTTCGCGCTGAAACCGGCCGAGAGCCTGGGAATCATGCGCAACATCATCAGGCAGGAATTTAAGGGCAACGAAACGGTCAAGATTGATGTCTTGCGCCTTATAAACCACGCCCATCCCGCCGCCGCCGAGCTTCTCGATGACGCGATAGTGCGAAATGGTTTCGCCGATCACTGGAGCAGAATCCTACGTCGGAGAAGAATCCTACGTCCGCGAAACGGTCAAGTCAATCAAAGCCGGCCGCCACGTTGATGTGTGCTTCGAGAGGATGGGTACCGGTACAGACGATATAAGATTGTGCAATTTTTCCGAACGCCCGGAACGACGACATGGCGGACATGATGTCGCAGGCGTCTGCGTGGCTGTTGCAGAGGAACATCGACACTGTCACTTTCTCGATAGTCCGGTTGTAACGCACACCTCCGAATGTCACTCACTTCAGGGCATGCTCGTCATGGGACAAATCCAGTCAACCAGCTTGGCTAACTCCCGAATGTTTCTCCCAGACAATTCAGCCACTGATCGCAAGTGTTTCGACATCCGCCATTCGATCCCGTATTGGAGTCTCTCGCTGGTACGCAAGCCAGATTCGACAAGGTCACCGTCCGCATCCGAGGCACTGGCAGACTTTAACAGAGCTGGTTGGCATTTCGCGCGCCTCATTCGGCAGGTAGTCCCCTATTCGTTCCTTAAGCACCTGTAGTCGTCGGACTCGTCGCTCTTCCGCTGCTTCACCTTCGGCGTCATTAACACCGTCTATAGACGAAGGATTTGTGTTCACCGTAATCTTTGAAACTTGGAATCGACACGGCTGCGGACGAAAACGGTAATGTCGTTCACGAGACTTGCTACGCAAGACAGATCACGGACGCACCACGCAATCCTCCTGCCACTCCTGCAACGACTAAATTTCTTGCTTCAATCTGCTGCGATCAATCGACGGTCGCGATGTGGCTCGGTGCGCGGTTGCCCAGTACGCCGCACGATATTCGCGCAATAAATTGTTTTAATTGTGCGGCATCGTACAAGGCTCCGTCTGGAAGAGACAGTCTGATTTCAGAACATCCCCAACAGTCATTGCCCTGAACAAGTTGACTTCGGGCGGGTTTCATACTAAACCGCTATCCGCTTGTGCTCGCGCAAATTCAAGGCATTTTCTGACGATGTGCACGTATAACGCCGTGGGGAACATGCATGCAGGGCGATCCCGGAAAGGGATGGTGCAGGATCTGCGAGTTGCCCTAGACTGCAGAGAAGCCCTGCTCGATTACCATTTCTGGAACAGAAGACGAAGTAGTTGAACTCGGAGTCCTACACGCCACAACCGTTCACGGGCATCAAGACACGCCAGAACTTCGCGAGCAGCTTGGCTCTATGCTCCAAGATGAGAGCGCCACCGCCGCCGAAGCAGCATGACGCACAGATGAGGGAAGAAGGGGTGCGCCTGCCCCTTTTTCCTCTTGAACCGCGAACCTCCGTGACCTCACCTCCCGCAACATCAAAAACCCTTTCAGTCTTCAGCCCTTGACATAAGCGAGCTGAGGCGACTTTTCCATCTCGCGACGGTGAAAATGTCAACACCGCGCAGGTGCCATGGCTGACCGTTGCGCATCTTGTGATAGACCCAGAGCACAGTGGCGCAATTTCCGTTGACGATCACTTCCTCGGCTTCGAACCGAGCGTCAGCATCGCGCACGAACCAGCCGCGCCAGAATTCGACTACAGCAGCCTTTCCCTCAATGCGGCGTCCATCCGGAGCGGGCGACGTGTCCTCGAACACTGTATCTTCCGTCAACAATCCGGCCAACCCCTCAGCGTCGTGCCGATTGAACACCTCGTTGAACCTGTCAATGGTTGTGCGCGTCACTTGCTCCTGTGACCGCACATTCTGCTCGTCTCACGGAACCTCCCGCGGGGAACACAGACTCCCAAGTAGAAACACAAAACAAGTTACCATCCAGATGTGGCAATTTGCAGAGAGGGAGTGCATTTTGATCCTCCATGACCGTCTCGGCTTTAAACCTGAATTAGGATTTGATTTTGTAGCAGAAGGAGCCACAAAGGTATGGTCGCTGCATATGTCATCCATGTGATTGACGAATCCCTGCTAGGTGGCAGTTTTGTCGAAAACGTTCAGCAGCATTGGTGGCCCCAATATACTTGGAAAAAGTTCTTTTGGTTTAACACAGGCTACTTTGTCATCATGATCGGCAGCGTGGTTGCCTATGACCTCCGTGGCGGAAGCTGGCTCATTTCTTCCGCTCGCATGGGCTGTAGAACGCTTGTGCAATGGTTTCTGGCATCTCTGGTGGACCATTCACTTCCGCGAATACTCGCCCGGTCTGGTGAGCAGCATTCTCATCGGGATGGACTCCTATTTCATAGTCAGCTACCGACCACTCGGAGAAACCATTCCCTCACGAACTTTATGGATCGCAGTGTTCCTTGGATTGCTCGCTGCCGCTTTTCTGGCTTTTTATATTCCGCTGGTAAAAGGCAGGACAGGGCGAGCCAAGCCGTGAAATGCAAGCGGAAAGCTCTGCATCAGGCAGCGAGTGCATTGAGACGCTGCTGCATTTCTTCGAGCGAAACATTTTCCTTGTGTGTCGAAATCGTCCATGTACTGCCGAATGGATCGAGGACGCGCCCTTCCCGTGAGCCGAAAAACATATCGATCATGGGACTCAGTATTTGGGCACCTGCTTCCACTGCCTTCGCGAACACGGCATCCGAGTCTGCGACAAATATCTGGGCAAGCAAAGTGTGTTCCGGCCAACCTTCCGTTGATTCGCCCAAATTCACCCGCGGATCACCAAACTTCAATTCACAGTGCACCACTTTTCCATCGGGCGTGGATAAACGCAGGATTTCTTCAGCGCCAAAAGCTCGTTTGTAGAAAAAAACTTGCTTCATCAACGCTTTTAACGACGATGTTGGGCGCAACAGTATGAAACCCTTCTGGTATCGGCTTCACGCTCATGAAAACCTCCTGCAGGGCAAATGAATAAATCGGGCCTAAGCACGGTACATCGTTGCTTGGCACCGAGATGGTTAAATGCGATCAGTTCATTCGCACGTTCTTCCGAAACAACCAAATTCGCGACCGCGAGAGAAACGGCAACGGGCGCGTAGGGAATTCCGAGCACGCACCCCCGTCGTAGTGGACCGACCGCAGTGCGCTGTGAATTAAGCTGTGGACAGCTGTGGAGAAGTGAACAGTCGATTCACTAACCGCTAAGCATTCAACACATTGCAACTTTGGTATCCGAGCACCGCTAATTTGGGCTGTGCACTGGAAAGCGGCATTGACAGCTGTGAAGTAAGTGTTTAGGGTGACACTCGTCGACGGTCGAAAAGGGTTGGCTTAATTAAACTTTTGCCAGTCCGAAGTAGGCTGAGTGATCAGCTCGGTGGGGTAACCCGAAGAGCAGCCAGACCTGAAAAAACCGACTGCTTCTGCGAGGAGTAGTTGGGGTTTGGGACCGCGAAAGCGGTGATCGCATCAAGGGCTGTGACGGTGCGTGCCTCCACGCTGTTGGCTCCCTCGCAGGAGCTAGCGGCTAGAGCATAACCAATGTCACAGCCTTTAACATTTGTAGTGTCCTCCTCTTGCCCTCGTAATAGCGGCCCGCAGAAAACACTCCCGCCCCGATGAAGAAGATTCGGAATTCGAAGCAGGGTTTTAACGATCACATTTTGAAAGCGCTGAACCAGATTAAGAAGCCTAGCACGGCCGGCGAAATCACCGAATTGCTCAATCGTGAACTGGAGCTTGGGGACCGCCCGTTCCAGGAAGAAGATGTGGTGGAGTGGTTACGGAAATCCGAAGACACAGCGCTGACTCTGTACTGGTCAAGAGCTCGTCCTCGAAGGTAAGGATCATTCTCTATTGCGGTCCATTTGCTTGGGCGCAACGCCCGCAAAATCATCAGTCCTCCGCGACTCATATCGCCTCGTCCGAAAACCTGCAAGATCGCACATAAGACTCTCCTGTGAAGAATAGTTAGGGCATTGAACTTGGAGATGGTTGTTCTTGGTATTTATCGTGCGACACGACAAGCCGTCCGAATTTGGAGGCCATGTGTTCTGGTTGCCAATTCTTCTACTTCCAACATGCGATGTCTGCCGCCAGACGGTTTTCCCCGAAAATTGCACAATAGATGAGAGCGGAGACTCCGTTCACGAAGAGTGTAACTTTCGTAACTTAGACATAGATAAGTCCCCGCCTGTGACCAAATTTTCGCGTTGGCGCGTAGGTTTTACCGTACACAAACCATAACGATGCTGAGATTGCGCGGGGTCTTTTCTGCATTCACGCCCGTTTCACTGCCGCGCCGGTCAAGCAATGCAGGTCGTTATGCGTGTAAGGCTAAATCGACTAGTTCGTTGGTACGTTTTCGGGTGAAGGGATCTGATAACGCCTTTGTGTTCCCTCTGCGCGCGATGACGATGCAGTTGCTGCGATGAACGATCCACTTTGGATCGTGCCGGCTGTACCCTGAATGTCTCCGCGAAAGGTAGGGCGGGCAGCGATCGTTGCCGCAACGCCTATCCAGCTACAAAACTCGCACTTTTTTAAATGCTTAAAACAAATCACTTAGTGGCTTTGATTCGCAAAATCGCGGCGACAAGCTGTGATCGCCGCACCCGGAAAAAAGAAAGGTTAGGGTACGAGTAACTGCTCACCGCTCCGGTCGCGACCCCGCTCACAATTGTTTCGAAGATCTCCTGCGTCTCCTCTTCGCGGGTCTGATCTCTTTCACGATGCTGAAGCCGAAGGAGAAGGCCTTGCGGAGAGCACGAAACGACTTGACGAGGTTCGGATCCAGCTGATGCTGCCGGATGATCTGGCGAAGATCGGTATTCAGGCTCTCGATCTGCAACTGCAAGCCTTTCCCGAGGGGAGCCGCATTAACTCTGTGACGGTTTCGTTCATGCCGCCCTTCCTTCACTCTCATCCGCTGCGGCGCGAAGCACTGCCTTGTTCGGCTGCTCTCCCGCGCTTCCCACCTGCCCCAACTCCGTGCGCACGCGCGGCAGGCCCTCGGGATAGTTTTTCTGGATGTATGCGATCAGGCGCTCGCGCACGTGGCAGCGCAAGTCAAAGTTCTGACTGGAATCGGCCGAACTCATCAGGCAGCGCAACTCCATAGAACGGTCGGTCGAATTCGTGACCTGGAGACTGCAGACTTTACTGTCCCATAAGTCGGAACTGTGGACCAGCCGCTGCAACTCCTGCCGAATCTCTTCCACTGGCACCGTGTAATCGACATACAGAAACACCGTGCCCATGATGTCGGAACTGCGACGGGTCCAATTCTGAAATGGCTTTTCGATAAAGTACGTCAACGGCACGACCAGGCGACGCTGATCCCAGATGCGCACCACCACGAAGGTCGTCGTGATTTCCTCGATGCGGCCCCACTCGCCTTCGACGATCACTACGTCGTCCAGTCGTATCGGCTGAGTAATCGTGACCTGAATTCCGGCAACCAAACCCGAAATCGTCGACTTGGCTGCAAGACCGGCTACCATGCCCGCCAGCCCCGCCGATGCGGCAATCGTCTCGCCAAAGTGCCGAACCGGCTCGAAGGTCATCAGCATGAAGGCGACAGTCAGGACGACAATGACCACCACCAGCACTCGCCGCAGCACGGCTACCTGCGTGAGCATGCGACGGGCGAAATAGTTATCGGCGAGCGTCAGGGAATAACGTTTGACGGCAATATCGTGGAAGATATTCGACAGTTCGATGAACAACCAGCCGGTGCAGCCGATGATGGTCAACCACAGTACGTGGCTGAAGTCCCCGATGAACTTTCCCGGTACAGACGATTCGCGAAGCACCGACATCGCTGCCAGCAGCGGCAAGAGCACCCTGGTAGGGCGCTCGCTACGATGCAGCAGCGAATCGTCGAAGATGCTCGACGTGCGCCGCGCTATTTTGAAGCGAATGAAATAGAAGACACGGTGCAGCAGCAGCGCGATCGCTACCGCCACCAGGCTGGCGATAATGTACCGCGCCCACTCATTCGGAATGAAGCCAACCCTGATCAGCGAAACTACTACACTAGAATGGCTCAGCCAACTTGCAGCGAATATCATTTGTGTCACCATCTGCTAAAACTCAAGGTTTCCATCGTGCCATGCATCTGATCGTACTCGTCTGAAGCCAGGTCCCGAGCAAGATTATTTTCCTTTTGGCAACTAAACGGACGGCATAACTGTCGCGAAATCGCGGTTACACTCACTGACCCGGATCGGCCAATTCTCAATGAGCAAAATCGCCTGATTTCGCGAGGTTGATCGTAGTACTGACTTCTTGCAAAGACGACCGCGACTGACTATTCTGCGGCAGTCCACTTGTAGGAGGTCCGATGGAACTACTGTTTCTCGTCGTTGTTCTTTCGGTCGGCACGCTTTTCGCTGCACCGTTGCGGGCGCAAAACGCCTTTACCCCAGATCAGGTGAAATGGGGACCGGCTCCGCCTTTCATCCCAGCGGGAGCACAACTGGCAGTGCTCGAAGGCAATCCCATGGGAACGTTGGGAGATTACACCATTCGTCTGAAGATGCCGGATGGATACGAAATCGCTCCACACACCCATCCACTACGAGAGAACGTGACGGTTCTTTCGGGTACTCTGAAAGTTGGCATGGGAGATAAGTGGAATGACAGCAAGACAACGGATTTTCTTGCCGGTAGCTTTGCTTATCTTGACCCGAGCATGCACCACGATGCGGGCGCATCGGGGGAAACTGTGATTCAGATTCATGGTCAGGCACCGGTGAAGTTGAATTACATCAACCCGGCCGACGATCCCAGCGCAAAGTAAAGCATCCTGAAATAGCGCCTCTTCATCGCAACGTGGTTGTCCTTGCAATCGCTGGAATCTGTGCAGGCCGCACAACCTTACTCAGGCAGGTCGAGGCGGCGCATCAGGTCTTTGTAGCGGGGATCAGAGCGGAGGGGGTCGAGCGCGGGATAGCGGATTCCAATCAGAAGTTCGCTATCTCCATCTGCATAGGCCTTCTCCAAGTACTGAAATGCCTGCTCGCGGTCTCCGAGGAGTGCCGCGGCGACGGCTGCGGCCGAGGAGCGATCCGTGCCCTTCAACAGCAGGATTAGCTGAAGATAGCCCTTCGCATCCGAACTAACCGGGATGGGCTTTGGAAAGGCACCCTGAAGTTCATTTACCGCATCGGCAAAGTGGCCGGTCGTGGCATATAGCTGGGATAGCTTGTAGTGTGCAGGCCCAAATCCACTATCTCGCTCGAGCACTTTTTGGAATTGAGCAAGCGATTCAGGGTAGCGGCGGGCTTCCATCAATACGACGGCGTAATTGGTGTTGACGATGGAAGATAGCGGGTCGAGCGATAAAGCAGTTTGCATCTGGTCGATTGCTTCAACCTGACGGTTCTCACTGGCGAGAAAACCAAAAGCATAGAAATAGTGCGCGGGTGCGTTGTTGGGGTTCAACGCAAGGCTGCGGCGAAATTCGGACTCTGCCTCAGTCCATCGGTGAAGGTTCGACAACGCGAAAGCACGAGCGGCGTGGGCCGCGGAAAGAGAATCATCCAACTCGACAGCTTTGCGAGAGGCTTCGTCGGCCAGCAGTTCGCCTTGCTTGGAAGTGAGCCCAGCGACGTAGCTGGGAGCGACGTTATATGTATCGGCGAGGCCAGTATAGGCCAGGGCATAGTTGGGATCGGCGGCGATGGCCTGCTGAAACAAGTCGATGCTCTTCTTCAAGCCTTCCGGAGAGCGGCCGTACCAGAGCTGACGGCCTTCGAGATAGAGGCGGTAGGCTTCCGGATTCGTGGTTCCAGCCTGACCGAGGTTCTGCGCGGACAAGCGAGAACCTTCGGCCCATAAGCCATCTGCGCCGTGTCCTTGCGGAGACTAATAAACCCCGGAGAGCTGCTGGAGCGCAGCAGATGGAGGAGTGTTCGCGTAGCTCGGAAAAGGATCTCGTTTATGTGCACCTCTTCCGGCTGGCTCATCGCTTAGGCGACGCTTCGCGAATGAGTCGGCCACCTTTGCTGTCGACCGGGGTATCCTACCCCCGCTATTCCAACGGACCTTTAATCGGAGGCCAAAAGCGAATGAGAACCATCGTACTTGTGGTGTTGATCTTATTACTGCTTGGAGCCCTGCCCACTTGGCCGTACAGTGCCGGCTGGGGGTACTATCCGAGCGGAGGATTGGGCTTGGTCTTGCTGATCGTAGTGATATTGGCTCTCATGGGCCGTTTGTAGGTAGCGTCCTTGCACCCGCTGTTGCTCATAGTCGAATCTGGTAGGAGGTTTTATTACTTCCGCCTGGAAGATCAAGTAGTTCCAGAGAACCATCTGCTTCCGGGTCATCGCGAAGCACATCCAATTTGAGTTTGGTACACGCTACATTGAAGGACGGCTAAAGTGAAACTTGTGGATGGCACGATCGGCCCCCTTGTAGCATATTTATCGGATTGTGCGTTGACGCGGCGCTAGCCGATACTATAATCGTGCAGCCTTTCATGAAACCGACCTGAAGAAGCGGCATAGGGAAAGTTGGATGGCACCGCCATGAGAGTCCTGCTGGCTGAAGATTCGGCAGTGTATCGACTTCTGATTAACGGACATTTGAAAGATTGGGGCTTTGATCCCGTCATCGCTGAGGACGGCTTGGAGGCATGGAACTTGCTTCAGCAGCCGGAGCCGCCCACTTTGGCTCTTCTTGGTTGGGTTCTCCCTGAAATTGATGGCCTCCCACTCTGCCGAAAGATACGTGAATCGGAAGTACCAGGCCGCTACACTTACACCATTTTGCTTACTGCCAAGGACAGCAAGAATGACCTGATTGAAGGCATGGAGGCAGGTGCAGACGACTATCTGGTAAAGCCGTTTGAGCCGTTGGAACTGAGGGCACGTTTGCTAGCGGGCCAGCGAATCCTAAACTTGCAACGGGAGTTGGTGGAAGCCCGAGAATCGCTGAGGATGGCTGCGACCTACGATGTCTTGACTCGGCTCTTAAACCGCGGCGAGATAATGGCGCTCCTTGAACGAGAACTCAAGCGGTGCAAACGTGAATGCAGCCCTTTAGGAATAGTGATGGCGGACATCGACCACTTCAAGAGCATTAATGATTCTTTTGGGCACCTCGCGGGAGATGAGGTTTTACGAGAGGTAGCCAAGCGGTTAAAGTCTGACCTCAGAGTTTACGATGGTGCTGGTCGCTATGGGGGCGAGGAATTTCTGCTGATATTACCCGGCTGTGATCTGCCTACAACCATCCGCCGAGCCACGGAAATCGCTAAGTTGGTTTCGGCTGAAGCGATCACAATTGGTGAAGAGAGCAAGCGCGTCACCCTCAGTATGGGTGCGGCATCAGCAGAGCATGACCAGAACCTGAGTAGTGAATCTTTTCTTCGTGAAGCAGATACAGCCCTATATCGGGCAAAAGCCAATGGCAGGAATCGTGTAGAAGGTTGGACACCGCATTTCAAGACGTAAACTGATCCAGTGAACGCTGAACGACTCCTGCTACGCGAACTCGGTGAGACAGCTTTTCTGCCTTGAGGGAGAAGCTTACGCTGGCCGCCATCAGTTTGATACGGGAGCTGTGCCGAGGTCGCCCCGACCCCAACATCCTGGGCCACGGACCGGCTAGAATTCAGTTGTGAAGCGAATTCATTGTCGGGAAATAGGTCTCCGCACGTAACAATGCGTCCACTGCTTGGACGATCGAACCAACATCTGTTTTCGCGCAGGCTCCGCGGATCCCTGCCCTGCGAGCCTCCTCGGCCAGCTGTTTGGATAGATGAACGGTGACCATCAGGATGGGAATTTGAGGAAAAATCTTCGTGATTTCGCGGGCTACGTCAAGCCCATTTAGATCTGGCATCTGAAAGTCCAACAGGATCATGTCGGGCGGGTTCTTCACGACCCGTTGGAGCGCTTCTTCTCCGGTGCGAGCCTCATCACAAACTTGCCAAGTGCTCTGCTGTTCGAGCAGAGCCCGCAGGTAGTGCCGGACCGCCGGGTTGTCGTCGACTACAAGAATTCGAACCAAGCAGCACCTTTGTCCCACTGACACCCAAGACCTTAGCTACATCTTCGATCTCCACCCGCAGCGCGCGCTGGGCACGCTAGTTACACACCGCGAACATGTTTCCTTCCACGGCTCCAGGCTCCTTTTTCACACTACCAAATCCTCCTCTACCCTAAGAGTCCCAGTCGCGCGCTCACAATACCCTAAACCCCTGAGTATCCAAGAGTTCATGAGCGGAGTTCATTAAATCCGACAGAGCGATGCCGTGATCAACAAACCGATGCCCGAATTGTTATCATTGAACTCTCAAAGGTGAGTGCTGCTTCGGCGCGGCAGACGACGAATCTCCTGAAGGTGAGGCGTTCGCTTTGATCCGCCAATTGCAGGGCTTACCGATTGCGAGACTAGCGGCACCGACAAGCAAAGCGAAAGCTCCGCGCTTCGCGGAGCTTTCGAGAGATGAATAGATCGGACTTTCTAGCCGGCGCGTGGTCGCAGTCATATGACTGGCTATGCAGCAGTGGAATTGGCAAGTTGATTGCACATCTTGTGAATGACTTCTTGCCTAATCTCGTATTCGAGGATTTCGGTCTCGGTCGCTACTCCAAATTCTCGTGAATTCAGAACCTCAATTTGTTTCTTGAGGAGTTGATCGAGTTCGGTTCGCATTTCTTCCATATGTTCCATGGTGCCTGCCTTTCGGCGAAGTAGTACCTGGGCGCACCTATCAAGTTTCCAAGAATGCATGATTGCGTTCAATACCCCGAACAACCCTACGATGCCCGTATTGCTTTGGAAGTTTGATGACTTCAAACTGTGTGAGTGCGAGGATTGCCTCGGCGGTGTCATCGATGTTATAGGTCGGCCAAATCAGACGGCCATGCTGGGCTAAATCAAGGGTTGCCGAAAACACATCGCGCAAGGCTTTTGGGTTGGGGCTCGCCAAAACACGAGAAGCTGACTCCGTGCACAGGCTGTTCTCCCCACCCACGGGGAAGGGTACCGA
>JBAVZU010000300.1:0-15719 GCA_049588915.1 Candidatus Sulfotelmatobacter sp. | reverse complement strand
CAATGTGAAAGCCGGCCTGCGGGGTTGGTGATGGCGGTAACCGATTTTTGAACCAATGCTGAATGAACGGGGACTCGACTCGAACTAGGATCCGGTGTGCAGTGCTCCGCCATGCGGAGATGCCTAAAGGGTCTCGGCGGGTTCCCAACGTCTATCCGACGGTTCATTCTCGGCCCGTCACACGGCACAGTGGGTCGGCTTGAATGTTGCCCTGTTTTTCACGGCCGTGCAGGCAGCTTGGTTGGGTGAGCGCGAACGGCAAACAGGTAGCGACGGGATAATCACATGACGGTTGATGAACGCCTGGATCGGCTGACTGAACGCCACGAGGCCTTAACCCAATCAGTTGAACTTCTGCTACGAGAAAGCCAGGAACAGACCCGGCAGGTCGGTGCTTTGCGGGATGCGAGCTCGGCGCTTCTGCAAATTGTTCAGAGTCACGAAAACCATATCTCTGGGTTGGAAGGCCAGCAATAGCTGCCGACCGTCCTTGCGGAGCGGCAGGCAGTAGTATCCGCCCGGGCTATCCCTGCTAGACTAGTCACGTACAAATCGCGGTTTCCCGCATCTAATAAGACGTGTATCCACAGTTAGTTCATTTCGGGTCTTTCTTTCTGCCTACGTACGGCTTCCTGGTTTCTATGGGTGTGCTGATCGGGTTATGGATCAGCGTGCGCAACTCCGAGCGTTTGGGGATCGACGGCGAGAAGGCATGGAACCTGGGAATCTTGGTAGTGCTGTGCGGGATTGTGGGCGCGAAAGTGCTTTATGTCATCAACGAATGGCCCTATTACGCAGCACATCCCAGGGAGATCTTCAGCATCGCCACGCTGCAGGCCGGAGGTGTTTTTTCTGGGGGATTGATTGCGGCATTTATCGCCGCGGCGTGGTATGTGCGCAAGAATCGCATGCCTGCTCTGGGCACTGTGGATGCATTTGCGCCGGGACTTGCGCTGGGCCACGCCATTGGCCGCGTAGGGTGCTTTGCAGCGGGATGCTGCTACGGCAAGGAGACGCATCATTTCTGGGGGGTCGTGTTTCACAATCCGCTGGCCAATCAGATTACCGGCACCCCGCTAAACGTCCCGCTGGAGCCAACTCAGCTTTTTGAGGCGGCAGTGGAGCTGGCTAATTTCTTCTTCCTCATGTGGCTGCTCAGACACAGAAAATTTGACGGCCAGGTTTTCGGCGCCTTCCTCTTTATCTACGGCGTGGCCCGCTTTTTTCTGGAATTCCTGCGCGACGATCCCGGCCGCGGATCAGTGTTCGGCGGGGCGATGTCCGGCACGCAGTTGATCGCAATCGGCCTGGTAATCGGCGGTGGCCTGATATGGTGGCTAAGGCCGGGGGCAAAAGCTGTTCCGGCGCAACCCGTGGGAGCAACCCGCTAGGCGAACATAGCGATTGGACTGTAGCCCTGGCCGCTGATGCACAGCATATTTACTAGAACCCTCTTTCCTAGAACTTCTTTCGAAGAGCTTCAAAACAGACATAGCCAATAATGGCCGCTATGATAGCGATCTCAAAGTTGGCGCGGCTAAAGACATCTCCGATTGCCCAGGCCAAACCCCTTCGCTGTCCCATGCCCGAGCGTTCAAACTCTCCCATCAGGAGATTCGAATAAAACAGGAAGATGATAAAAGCTATTTCAATCACCGCTCGCAGCAGATTTTTTTTCATCGCAAATTTCATCTCCTTGCGCGGCTTGACAGGGTTATTCGCCTGCAGCCATTCCTAAGATAGCCTGTAGTATCCTTCGCAGCGAATGCCGGAAGAGTATCCCATCATTATTTCAGTCGCGCCCGAAGACGCGGGCAAGCGCCTGGATCAATTTCTCACTGCACGGCTTCAATCTGTAAGCCGGGCGCGGGTTCAGGAAATGATCGAGGAAGGCCATGTGCTGGTGAACGAAGCGCCTGCCAAGGCTTCACTGAAGCTGCGCGGCGGAGAGCAGGTCAGCGTGTTGGGAGAAGCGCAGCGCCCGCCACTTAAAGCTGCAGCCGAAGATATTCCGCTCGATATTGTTTATGAGGACGATGATCTCGCGGTGATCAATAAACCGGCGGGAATGATGGTACATGCTGGGGCGGGAGCTACCGATGATGCGCGCAATCGCGGAACGCTGGTGAATGCGCTGCTGCATCATCTCGCGAGTCTGTCAGGTCTAGGCGGAGCGCTGCGCCCTGGGATTGTGCATCGTCTGGATAAAGAAACCAGCGGATTAATCGTCGTGGCGAATAACGACGAGGTGCATCGCAGGTTGAGTGCGCAGTTCGCGGCGCGCCAAGTAAAGAAGAAGTATGTCGCGCTGGTACATGGCCTGGTAAAAAAGGATCTCGGAACGATCTCGAAGAGTATAAGCCGCGACCCGGTCCGGCGTACGCGAATGACGACCGGGCTTGAGAATGGGCGCGCGGCGGTGACGCATTACCACGTGGTGCGCCGTCTGGATACTAAGTTTGGAAAGTTTACCCTGCTGGACGTGAAGATCGATACTGGGCGCACGCACCAGATTCGGGTGCACATGGCTACGCTGGGGCACCCCGTGGTAGGCGATACGACGTATGGAGCGCCGAAGCTGGCTCGCGGGCCTTCGGCGGCGATCGGCCTTCATCGAAACTTTCTGCATGCCCGGGAGCTGGAATTTCTCCATCCGAGAACCGGGCAAACTCTTGCCCTAAAGGCAGAGTTGCCAGAGGATTTGCTGGACTATCTGCGGAAGGTAGACGCCCAGTAGGAAACCCGCGAGCTCCAGCGGTTGCGGATATAATGAACAATTAAATAAGGGGCACTGTTACGCGAAGCATCTTCTTGAGAAACACATTCTTTGCCTGGCTCTTGGTTTTGCTGCTGCTCGTGGGAGCACGGCGGGGCAGCGTAGCGCAAACCGGAGCGGTGCCGCAACCGTCCTCCCAATCTTCGCCCGGGACATCTTCGCCCGCGACATCCTCGGCCGCCCCATCTCCGACTGCCCAGTCTTCGGACGCCGCCTCTTCTACGCCTACAACCGCGACACCTCCGGCCTCTTCTAATCCCGCCGAACCTAAGTCGAACAGCGACAACGAAGATGTTCTCAAGATCCGGGTAGGCATCAACGAAGTGAACGTTGTGTTTACGGTGACGGATAAGCATGGGAAACGCGTGACGGATTTGAAGCAAAACGATTTTCGCATCGTCGATGACAGCAAGCCCGCGGCGGAGATTCGAAGTTTTCACGCAGAAACGAATCTACCGTTGCAAGTCGGCTTGCTGATCGATGCCAGCAGTTCGGTGCGGGACCGGTTCAAGTTCGAACAGGAATCGGCCATCGAGTTTTTGAACCAGACTGTGCGCAAGCGTTATGACCAGGCATTTGTGGTGGGATTCGATGTGACCCCTGAGGTTACGCAGGACTTCACCGATGATACGGAAAAGCTGGCACACGGAGTTCGCGAACTGCGGCCCGGAGGCGGAACGGCGATGTACGATGCGCTCTACTACGCTTGTCGCGATAAATTGCTTAAGGAACCCCACAGCGGTCCTACGCGGCGAGCAATTATTCTGCTGAGCGATGGTGACGACAACCAAAGCCATGTGACCCGCGAAGAAGCTATCGAAATGGCGCAGCGCGCCGACGCCATCGTATACGCAATCAGCACAAACGTGAGTGGGACCAAGGGAGCGGGTGACAAGGTGCTGGAACGCATAGCGGATGCCACCGGTGGCCGCGCGTTTTTTCCGTTTCAGATTCGCGATGTTACTAATGCGTTTGCCGAGATTCAGGATGAGTTGCGCAGCCAATATGACGTCTCTTACAAGCCGGCAGATTTCAAGCTGGACGGCCACTTTCGTACGATTGAAATCGTCGCCAATGACCGGAAGAATTTCAAGGTGCGGGCACGGCGAGGATATTACGCGCCGGTGGCGCAATAGTCGGGTTTCCATTTTCGGGCTCCGGTTCAAAACAAATGCCGGGATATTCTGGGACGCCACTTCCGAAAAAATTGGGGATCAAAGCTGGTTTTCGAGTGCAACTGGCGAACGCTCCGCCGGAAGTGCTTGCGGAATTATCAGCGGCGTTGTCAGAGTGCGAGATTCTCAAGCGGGGCGCCGCGCTCGATTTTGTAATGTTATTTAGCAAGTCACAAGCGGAGCTGGCACAGGAATTCTCGCGCTTGGCAAAGGTCCTTGCTCCGGCGGGAATGTTTTGGGTGAGCTGGCCGAAAAAGAGTTCGGGAGTGCCTAGCGACCTGGATGAAAATATTGTACGGGAGATTGGTCTTCGCGCAGGGCTGGTAGATGTGAAAGTTTGCGCGGTGACAGAGATTTGGTCGGGTCTGAAGTTCGTGCGACGGTTGAAAGATCGGAAACGCTGAAAGATCGGAGCCGCCTTCCCGATCGCAAAAAAAATAATGGGCTCGGCCCGGCCGGCAACAGAGCCGGTTAGCTCCCGCCAGCGAGGCTTAGCCCGAAAGATCTATGCCGTTCTGGTGCCCATTACAAAATGCAGAACCAGGGAGATGACGGCGAATAGCAGCAGCAGATGAATCAATGCGCTGGCTACGTGGAACATCAGAAAGCCACCAGCCCAAAGAATGAGCAGCAGCAGAGCAATCACGAGAAAAGGTCCGAATCGCATCTACGCCTCCTAAAGACGTTAGCATTCCAGTTCAACCTTGCGCACGTTCAGCCTTGCGGCGGTGGAACTCATTCCGTTTATACGGCCGCTGCAGGTGGGGTCAACATCGGCAGAATGCTGTAAATTGCTAGCCGCGCTGCAGTAGAGGCAGCGGCGGACATCAAAGGAGTTCGCCTATGGTACGAGTGGCATTGATTGGATTCGGATTGGCAGGGCAGGCCTTTCACGCGCCCGTGATACGAGGCGTGGCGGGAATGGAACTGGCTTGTATTCTGGAACGCCGGGGAACGCGAGCGCGGGAGAAATACCCCGATGTGCGGGTGGCGCGAACGCTCGAAGAATTGCTGAACGATCAGAAGATACAACTCTGTGTGATCGCCACGCCGAATGATTCGCACTTCGCTTACGCGCGTGCTTGCCTGGAAGCTGGGCGGGATGTGGTGGTAGATAAACCATTCACACCAACTCTGTCGGAGTCGGAAGAATTGGTGCGCCTCGCCAAGGAGCGCGGGCGCCTGATCACGGTGTACCAGGATCGCCGCTGGGACGGGGACTTTGGAACCGTGAAACAGATCGTCCACTCCGGGCAATTGGGAACGATCGTGGAATATGAGTGCCGCTATGACCGCTTTCGTCTGGAACCGAAGGCAAATGCGTGGCGCGAAAAAGCGGACCAGCCCGCAGCGGGTGTTCTGTTCGATCTGGGACCGCATGTGATCGATCAGGTGCTGATGCTGTTTGGCGAGCCACAGGCCGTCACTGCGTCGGCGTTCTGCGAACGTGAGACCTCGCAAGTCGATGATTCGTTCGACGTTTGCCTTGAGTATCCACGGCTGCGTGCGATGGGGCGGGCGCGGATCGTGGCTTATGCGCCGGGGCCTCATTTTCTGATTCACGGAACTAACGGATCGTTTGTAAAGTATGGGATGGATCCGCAAGAGGCCCGGCTGCGCGCAGAAAACCCTCCGGAAGGGTTGGACTGGGGCGCGGATTGGGGCGAAGAGCCGGAAGAATTGTGGGGCACGCTCAGCATTGTCGGGGAACCCAGCGTGAAGGTGAAGACGGAGCGCGGTGATTATCGCGGATTCTACGCGAACATCCGCGATGCGATCGAAAAAAAGTCGCCTCTTGAGGTCACGCCAGAGCAGGCGCTGCGCACCATGCGCGCGGTATTGCTCGCACACAAGAGCAGCCGGGAAAAGCAGACAGTGCAGTGGAACGAACAGGTCGCATGAACATCGCTGTGTGCTTCTTTAGTTTTGAACCCAATTCCTCATCCAAAAAGAACTCCGCGGCATTCATTGACTTGTAGGTGCCACCGACGTAAGATTCGCCACGAATTGATCGGCTACTCGTGGTCCTTGGATACCGCAGGCCGATTCAGTCAAACTCGCAAGAGTGGAGAGACGTAATGCAGATGCGCCTGGAGAGCCGCCCGGTCGGCGATGTCTTGGTGATGAGGTGTCACGGACGGATCGTCGCAGGCAACGAGGTGTTTACCTTGCACTCGCAGGTGGGAGACTCGATTGATAAGTACGGCGACGTGGTACTCCAACTGGATCATGTCGAATTCCTCGACAGCAGCGGACTGGGTGCGCTGGTGCGGCTCACGCAGGCGGCACGCTCGAAGGGAGGAGACCTGAAACTGAGCGGGTTGCCACCCAAGGTCCGCAAGGTGCTGCAGTTGACGAATCTGCTCCCGCAGTTTGAAACTTACGATTCGGTCGAAGAAGCCATCACGGCCGCCTATTTAGGATCTCGTTATTCGCGTGGTAAGACCGGGGACGCAAGACCGCGCCTGCTTTGCGTTTACGGGTCGACGGATGTTTGCACTTTTCTGCGGGAAGTGCTGTGCAGCGCGGGATACAATGCCATGACAACGGTGGCCATCGACGACGCGCAGATTTTGCTCAAAGCCACGAAGGCAAAATTGGTGGTGGTTTCAGCCCGCATCCAATCGGTACACGGCAAACCGATTCGTCAGGCGTTGGACGAGATCGATCCCGCCATCTCACTCTTCGTTCTGGATGAGGATTTTGCCACACAAGATCCGGGAGACGCGGCGGAAAAACTCTTGAAGAGTGTGGCCGTGCTGCTTCCCTGCACGGATTAAAGGTCCATTCCACGCCGCCAGCTTCTACGCGAAATCACGCCTTACCGGATAGTCGATGATGATTGCGCGGCCGTCGCTAAGGGCCCTAGCGGAATGGCTCGCGTTCGCAGGCACGATCGCTACAACGCCGGGCCGCGCGACCTGCGCCACGCCCTCAATCGTTACCTCGAGTTCTCCCTCGATCACTTCGTAGACTTCTTCCTGAGCATGGAAGTGCTCGTGAATGGACGCGCCGCGCGTGAAGTCGTAATGCGCGAAGGTCATGCTAGGTGAGTGGAAATAACGCCCACGCCAGCCTGGCAAGCGTTCGATCACCTTGAGATTCTCGGTATCAACAAAAGGCATCGCGCCTCCTTTGCATATTCTGGCAAAGATTCTACGTCAGCAGGGCTGCTGTTCTCCTCGAATTCCGATTTGCTCGTGCGGGTGGCAGTGAGAAAGCTGAGGTGCCATGCATGACCTTCTGCAGCGCTATCTGAAACTGTCCCATCTCGTCGTGCGTGCCAACAGTGATGCGGACACAGGTAGGCATAATCGGCCAGATGCGGCCGATGAAAACATTTTGCTTGGCCATGGCATCGATCACCTCTTTGCCAGGCCGTTTGGTATCGAGCAGGAAGCAGTTCGACTCGGACGGTATGTAGGAGAACTTGTTGCGGCCTAGCCACTGAAAAGTCTCGTCGCGGACGGCAGCGTTAATCCGCCTGCGTTCGGGGACGAGTTGCGGATCCCTAAGGCTGGCGATTGCCGCCGTGACCGCAGTAACCGGCATGAAATTCCAGCCCGCGCTGTCCATGATTTTCTCGAGCAGATCGGGACGAGCGATGGCGAATCCGCAGCGCAAGCCGGCCATGCCGTAGGTTTTCGAGAAAGTGCGAAGCACGACGACATCCTTCCCGGCTTTGACCAAATCGAGCGTCGAGGGCGCATCGCAAAAATGAATATAGGCTTCGTCGACCATTACAACGGAGCCTTTGGGTTTGTTCTCGACGAGGTACTCTATATCGGAATGTGGGGTGAGCGTGCCGGTAGGATTGTTGGGATTGCAAATGTAGAAGAGTCCGGCATCCGGCGCAGCGGCAATCATGGCTTTAACATCGTGCGCGTAAGTTTTAATGAGTGGAACTTTGACAACGCGGGCTTGCGTAGCGGATACGGCAAACATGCCGGCTTCGTAGCCAGGATCCGCGGTGACGTAACTCTTCTGCGATGAAGTGAAAGCGATCACACCAAAGCGAAGAGCCGGAGTGGAACCGGGAAACGCATGGATCCACTCGGGATTAATACCTTCCTGTTGAGCGAAGGTGTGGATCAGGTCATCGGTGAGACTGTCGAGATAACGGCCGCCCTGGGGAATGATTGCAGAAATCGCGTCGCGCGCCGCCTGGCCGGGACCGAGCGGATTCTCGTTTGAGTCGATCATGACGCCATCTCTGGACAACGGCCTCTGGCGAGCAACGGCAGCCAGCATGGGCTCGCTGACCACGTGGAAAGCAGCGGCTGCGGTGGAGAACTGTAGAAACGAACGTCGCGAGAATGGCAAGAGATTTCCTGACGGCACGGCGGACCTCCGGTCTTTCGAGTTCGCGTTCTACAGGCTAAATGTTTTTCGCGTTTTGGGATAGTTGGTTTCGCCGGGACAGAGACAAAACCAAGATCAAAGGCAGAGCGCTCGCTGTCCCTACTGCGCCTGTTCACGCCTTGTCGCGTAGTATCCGGCGCGGGTTTGGATTTTATAGCCTTGCTTCGATTTGATTTCCAATTTGCGATAGCTGCCGTCAAGCACCGTGTTGGTGGAGGTATAACCGATGTTGTACTGGCTGCGCAGTTCGGCGGAAATCTGGTCGAAGGCCTCTCTGAGCTTGTCGAATTTGTTTCCCACGTTGATCACGCGGCCGCCAGTCGCTTCGGTGAGCTTGCGCATTTCACTCTCGCCTGAGTAGCCCATGCTCATGCCACCATAAAACCCACGATCCGCGCAGAGCAGCACATAGACAATGGCGTCGGCTCTTTGAGCGGATTCAATGGCATCTTTGATTTTGAGCTTGCTGCCTTCGTCCTCGCCGTCAGTGAGAAGGACCATGGCTTTGCGTCCCACTTCTTTGGCTAACATGTCATGGGAGGAGAGATAAACCGCATCGTAAAGCACCGTCCCCGGAGCGTTGTGGATCGGCACGGGCCCTTGTCCCAGGCCGGGAATGCCGCTGCCTCCACTTACGACGCCGCTCTGGATTTTTACTTTATTCAGCGCTGCCTGCAAGCGGTGTACATCACGCGTGTAGTCCTGTACCAATTCAGACTCGACGTTGAAGTCGATTACGAAAGCTTCGTCCTTATCGGTGAGAATCTGGCGCAGGAATGCTCCGCCAACTTCCTTCTCCATGTCGAGAACTCTTATCTGGCTGCCGGAGGAATCGATAAGAATCCCCAGCGTCAGCGGAAGATTCGATTCGGCGCTGAAGTATTTGATGGTCTGCGGCTTTCCGTCTTCGAAGACCTGGAAGTCATCTTTCGTCTGATTCGGGATCAGCGCCCCGTGCTTGTCCTTGACATTGAAAAAGACTCCCACCACGTTGACGTTTACTTTGAGGGTTTCATCCGACTTTTCCGTTCCAGACTGTCCAGCTTCCTGCCCCGCGCCGGCGGGCTGGGAGGGAGTGGAGTTCTGAGCAAAGGCAGCCGATGCGGCTCCGAAAACCGCTGCCGTCAAAAGCAGGACAGAGACAGCAACCAGATTTCGAAAAAGTCTGCGTTTAGCGGATAGATTGGACACGGCTGTTTCCCTCTTGGCTTTGTTAGTCTAGTCCTTTAAAGTTAGATGCACCAAACGGAGTGGTTCAGGCATCCCAAGGGCATAAGGCCGTTTTTATTTTTGGGCTCCCTGAACCGGGGTAAGCTTTATATAGGGAACGGAAGGTGCCTGTGAGTTGCCAAACCGCGGCTCGTAAGAGACCACGGACGGTTGTAGCCGGATGGATGGCCGCCGTTCTAATCGCCGGATGCGTCGGCGGCTTCCTTGGGATGAGCGCTGGCAAAGGTGCGGCGCAATCTTTAGACAGCCAAACACAGTCCGCACAGACACAGCCAACTCAAGCGCAACCGCCACAGGGGAATGAGATTCCGGACGCGCCGACCGTGCAACCCTCTGCCACGCCTGAGCCGTCTCCGGTTCCCCGGCCTGAGGAAAAGAAGCCCGCCCCCGTCGACAGAAATCCCTGGACAAACCAGCCGAACACCAAGACTCCAGCAGATTCGGGTGGCTCTGGGGACGGGAATTCCACGCCCCCGCCGCCCATGCCTCCGGTCAAGACCGTGCCGCCGGGTACTGCCAAACAGCCTCCGCGATCTCAGGAACAGCTTTATACCCTCGTAATACATTCGAATTTCGTCCAACTCCCAGTGTCAGTTAAGGATAGCGACGGGCGTATGGTCGATGGACTTCTGCCCACTGATTTCAAGGTCAAGGAAAACGGGACCTTGCAGACATTGAGCTATTTCAGCAGCGACCCCTTTGCGCTGTCGGTGGCCATTGTCCTGGACCTGGGTATGTCGGATGCCACCGTCCAAAAGATCAACCAGACGTTTCCCGCACTGATTGGCGCATTCGCCCCGTATGACGAGGTGGCGGTTTACACCTTCAGCAGCACGGTCGGCCAAGTCAGCGATTTTATAGCGCCCAACCAGAAGTTGGAGGCAGTATTTAACCAGTATAAGACGGTACGCGGCGGGAGCAATGGGCCCCCCGTCATGAGTGGGCCGCTCGCACCCAATGGGCCGATCATTAACGGGATTCCGGTGGGAAGCCCGACCCAGCCTGTCTACACGCCTCCCAAACAGGCACGAGTGCTGAATGATGCCATTCTGCGGGCGGCGCTCGATCTGAGCAAACGCGACCGCACGCGGCGAAAGATCATTTTTGTGATCAGCGACGGCCGGGAATATGGCAGCCAGGCCAGCTTCAGCGACGTGAAGCGAGTTCTGCTTTCGAATAACATCGAAGTGAAGGCCGTGGCGGTGGGGAGCGCGGCACTTCCTGTATACGACAAGCTGGAAAAGCTGCACCTGCCGCACGAGGGCTATAGCGATATCCTGCCTAAATATACTTCCGCGACCGGTGGAGGCCTTCCCTACACTGAGCTTTCCCAAAGCGCGATTGCAGATGCCTACGCCCAGGCCATGAGCGACGCACGCAACCAGTACACGCTCGGCTATACCCCTGCCCCACCCAAGACGCCGACTGCCTCACCCTATCGCAGCATCGAGGTGTTGGTGGCTCGACCGCATTTGAAGATTTATGCCAAGGATGGATATTATCCGGCACCCGCGGCGCGGTAGTCCAAACGATTGCTGATTGTTGATGTTGATTGAAAATCGCCAGGTTGCAATCGAGAAATCCTCAATCGACAATTTAGCGACTTTTGGAGTTTCTCGGCGTCGCGTCCCCGGGGTCACGTCAGTAACCTGCCGGGCATCCCGCCCGTGTGGTATAAAAGCCCGAGCCACAAAAGGCATATTTTTTGCGCTGGAAACGCACATAAAGTGCCGCCCGCGCTTCCTTGAGGAAAGCCTTGAGTTTCATCAACTTCGCAGCCCGCGAGATTAACTGCAAAATCGTGTACTACGGTGCCGGGCTTGGCGGTAAAACCACGAACCTGCAGGTGATCTACCAGAAAACCGCTGAACAGCAGAAGGGCAAGATGATCTCGCTGGCCACCGAAACCGAGCGAACCTTATTCTTCGACTTCCTGCCGCTTGATCTCGGCTCTGTCCGCGGCTTCAAAACCCGAATTCATCTTTATACCGTGCCTGGACAGGTTTTCTACGACGCCAGCCGCAAGCTGATTCTGCGAGGAGTGGATGGCATCGTCTTCGTGGCCGACTCGCAAGAGCAGCGCATGGACGCCAACGTGGAAGCGCTCGACAACCTGATGTCGAACCTGAAGGAGCACAGCTACGATTTCAAGAAGATTCCTTACGTACTGCAGCTCAACAAGCGCGACTTGCCGAACATTCTCCCGACGGAGGCCCTCAGCAAAGAACTGCGCAAAAAGAATGAACCCGTGATCGAGGCGGTGGCATTTCAGGGTACCGGAGTCTTTGAGACTTTGAAGGAAATTGCCAAGCAGGTGCTCACGGAGTTGAAGGCGGGCGGGTAAGCCGTGCTTATTGGCCTGACCGGAGACCTTGCCGTTTTTGTCCTTATCCATGTTCTCGGCCGTCCGCCGGGCGCTGCGCATTACGGAAGATAGAAGATAGTGGAGCTTTTAGTGGATCGCGGCTTCCGTGCGTACTGCCGCAGGGGCGGGCACGGGCGTCAGGGTTGCCTTGACCGTTGCCGCCGGGAGTTCATCTCCGCGAAAGTATTTGGGTTTATCCTTCGAGGCATCTTTCAAATCCGCGGCTTTCATTTCCGGCATGGCGGTATAGGGCTTCGAATAATCGTTGGCGGCGTTCCAGAATAGGAAACCGATACCACCTTTTTCTTTGGCCGTGGCCACTTGCACCTTTATGTAATCGGGCGAATAGGTCTTGGTACGCCAGCGGAAGGCCTGCAGCCAGGGTCGGATGACCACCCCACTCCCTTTGGTGATCAGCTCGAAGCGCTGCATGGATTCGCCAATAAAGTGCTCGGGAGCGTCGCCGGGAAGCTCGATGCCATCCATGCCAAAGAAATGCGAGGGATAGATCATGGGCGAGAGCACATCGCAGTATTTCGCCATGCCTACGATGTCCTGTCCGGTGTGCGAGAGATCGATGGGACGCTGCCAGGCCATGATGCCGAAGACATCAAGCGAAAGCAATACGCCGGTCGGCTGCAGTTCGGCGTAGGCTTTCTTTAGGAACCCGGTGATGACGTCGGAGCGCTGCATGCCGCGTGGGCGTTCGGCGTTACAGGGGCCAGCATTCTTGGGAATAGCCTTTGCGGGACTCGCCTTCGTGGGAATAACCTTGGTGGCGACGACCGCCTCGGCCGTCCCGCCGAAGCGCAGCGAGGCGGAACCTTCGCATCGGCTGTTGCCTGAATCGGTGTCAGTGTCCGGGTGCTCGCTCTGATAGACGAAGCTGGCGTCCTTCTGATCGCCCTCGGCGGGGAAGCGGACGTAATCGAACTGAATCTCGTCCGCGCCGGATTGCGCTACGAATTTTGCCAGGGCGATATCGTATTCCTGCACCTTCGGATTCGAAGGATCGGTCCAGACCAGCTTGCCGTTTTCGCGCCACGGCTGGCCAGTTTTCTTCGATCTCACCGCAAGTTCAGGATGCTCGACCACCATGCGCTCGTCGCGGAAGATGGCGATGCGGGCGATGGCGTGCATGTTCTCCGCGTGCAGAAAGTGTACGAACTTTGGCAGGTCGTGGATATAGACCTGATGCTTGCCGAGAAGTGGGTGCTCGAAGGGAATGTTGACGCTGCCGTCGGAATCCTTGATATCGAAGACGACAGCGTTGCCGCCCACCTCCCGCCAGTGCCGGATGATACGTAGTCCGTGATCGCTGGCAGCCATGATGCCGGTAAGGTAGATGGCGCGAACTTCAAAGTCCTTGTCGACTGGAACGGTTTTTTCGACAACGGGCGCGGACAGGATTCCAGGGATGGTGATCTGCTCTCCGGCCTTTAAGACGTTGCCGGCAACGCCGCCATTTACGCCACGGATGGCTTCAGCCAGTTCGGAAGACGTGAGGTAAGAGGTCTCCTTCAAGTATCGGCGAGCGACAGTAGGAATAGTTTCCCCACGCTTCGCCGTGTAGATCTCAATGCCAGGCTGGCGCAATGGTTGATCCGGGCGTGCGTCCGCCGTATCAACTGTCGTCGAAACGGTCGCGCTGACCGGCTTAATCTGCGTTGGCTGAATTTGCGCTGGCTTGATCTGCGCCTGAGCGCCTGGCGGCGTGGCTGCGGCCAAAACCGGCACTGGCTGCCCCGTTTGGGCTGCCGCTTGAGCAGAAGAGAAGCGTGAGTTTAACCGTATGGCAGCAACCCCGAACAAGACAGACGAGACGGCAGAGATGGTAAGGATTGACGAGCGACGCAAGATAGCCTCCGAGAAACGCCTTGATCCGGATGCTAGTAGGCAGGTAACGGGCCCGCTAGTTACGTGCGGTCATCTCCTCACGTGGGCTGCTGCGCGCTTATGTTGAAACAGATTGCAACACCTGAAGGTTCACCTGAGTTACTGGACTTGCCAAAGCTTCGTTGCTGAAAATCGACCCGGGTACGTGGTACCGGAACAGTCCCTTCCAGCATGCGCAAACTATTTCTCCTGCTCCTCTTTGACTTTCCCCCGGTCTCTGTTCTAATTTCGTGGCCTGGCTGTTAACCCCTGCGGATACAAAGCTTTCGTTTCCGCATAAGCAAGCGGGACCGTGGCCAGCGGCTTGCTTATTTGTAAGGCACCAAGGACGCGCTGTTCGGCTTGGTAAGCGGCGGGTTTCCCAAATGACAGATTTTGTCATCATAGGAAGTGGGCAGTCGCAGGCAACGCCGAAGAATCCTTGGAAACGCAGGCACAAGGCTGGCAACGGCCTGGAAAAGGAATAAACGACCGGCGCAAGCCGGACTGACACCTTATGAGAACGAATCTGGCCACCGTCCTCGATCCGAACCGCCGCAGCACCGATGCTGGAGAGTTTGAAACCGCCCTACGCCGCAAGATCGTCGGCCAAGACCAGGCCGTCGAGAAGGTCGCCGAAATTTATCAGATGTTTCTGGCTGGCCTGAACGCTCCCGGGCGGCCAGTAGGCAATCTGCTTTTCCTGGGACCAACCGGCTCCGGCAAGACTCGCGTAGTCGAAGCGATGGCAGAGGCGTTGTTCGGCGACTCCCACGCCTGCATCAAGATCGATTGCGCCGAGTTCCAGCACTCCCATGAAATCGCGAAGTTGATCGGCTCGCCTCCAGGATACTTAGGCCATCGCGAGACACATCCGCTCCTCACGCAGGAAGCGTTGAATCAGTGGTTCACGGAAAAGTTGAAGATCTCGATTCTCCTGTTTGACGAGATTGAGAAGGCCAGCGATTCTCTCTGGCAGTTGCTGTTGGGAATTTTGGATAAGGCCACGCTCACGCTCGGCGACAACCGCCGCGTCGATCTTTCGCAATGCATCATCATCCTGACCTCGAACCTGGGCGCCAGTGAGATGACAAATTTGGTCGATGGTGGTTTCGGCTTCGCACCCAAAGCGGTGGAAGTCGACAACAACTTCGACGACAAGATTGAGCGCACAGCCGTGGAAGCCGCTCGGCGCAAGTTCACCCCCGAGTTCATGAACCGCATCGACAAGACCGTGGTTTTCAAGACTCTTCGAGATGAGCATCTTTCACAGATTCTCGAGATCGAACTCGGCATGGTGCAGCAGCGCGTTCTAATGGCCGCTGGCGCCAATCAGTTCGTCTTCAATTGCACGGATGGGGTGAAGCAGTACCTGCTGAAGGAAGGCACGGATCCCCGCTACGGCGCGCGCCATCTGAAACGCGCAATCGAGCGGCACCTGGTATTCCCTCTGGCCAACCTGGTTGCTACCGGTCAGGTCAAGCTAGGCGATTTCGTCCGCGTCGACATGGCTTCGCCAACGCAGATGATTTTTGTCAAGGAAGCGGAAAATACCATGGCTCCGATTCTTCTGGAGCGCTACGGAGCCGCAGCCGCCAATATGCCCGCCGCCCGCGCGGCGCGCACCGCCGTCAATGGTCGCCGCGATTTGAGCGCAAGTCCCATCGCGGAGAGCAAATAGTTTCATGCGATTTTACAAACTCGCTTGACCGCATCTCGCGAGCCTCATGGCGCCGGTAACTCCGGCGCCATTTTTCTGATTTCGTGTTCTGGGGTCAGCGGAATGCCTTCTCCGCGTCTAGGAGCGTTTTGGTCCTTCGAAAATGCGGTGAAGCCAAAAAGCTACAACCTCTGGGCCGGTTTCCAGCCACTTCCAATGAAGCCGATCGCCCGTGGTACGCAGCAAGTTGTATTCGTTGACTGGCCGGTCGTCTTG
>JBAVZU010000299.1:0-17964 GCA_049588915.1 Candidatus Sulfotelmatobacter sp. | reverse complement strand
GATCAACAACGTGTATCCAACGCCTCCCTTGGACCTTGGAGGCGGCCTCACTCTCGAACAATACGATCAGGACAATTTCGGGTTCCTCCGCTTCGAAGTGAGCAAGGGCCAAATTGTGGGAACATATTTTTCGGCGCCTTATGCAGTCAGTGGCGTGCCCGCGGCCCACATCGTGGACAGTTTTGTGGTTGATCTTGCCAACCACACTGTCGTGACCGGAACTAGCGTTCCTGGTGGAGGAAGCGGCAAGCCCGGGCCGGGCTCGAAGTCGAAACCTCACGCAAAACCCAGCAAAACCACGAAAAAGAAGAAGGCGTGATCTGTGATCGCCACAGCTCCGCTCGAGCTTCGTCAGGGAGTGACCACGACCTTGCCGAACATCTGGCTCGTCTCAAGATATTCGTGGGCGGCGCGCAATTCATGAAGCGGGAATGTGCGGTCTACGACCGGTTTCAAGCGTCCAGCAAATACGTGCTGCAGCACTTCGTGGAACTCCCCCATGGTTCCCATGTACGATCCGAGCAGCGAGAGTTGCCGCGCAAAAAGATGGCGCAAATCGATGCCTACATTTGGTCCCGTCGTAGCTCCGCAGGTCACCAGAGTGCCGCCGTTCTTGAGAGACTTCACACTTTCGTCCCAAGTCGCTGCGCCAACGTGCTCCACCACGATGTCCACCCCTTCTTTATTCGTGATCTTGCGCACTTCTTCAGAAATCTTCTGCTGATAGTGATTGATGCCGTAGTCGGCGCCGAGTTCTTTCCCTTTTGCCAGCTTGGATTCGTCTCCTGCCGTCGTGATCACTCGGCAATGGAAAAGCCTTGCGATCTGAATCGCAGCGATGCCCACGCCGGAGCTCGCGCCCAGCACCAGCACGCTCTGGCCCGGGCGAATGCCAGCCCGTCCTACGAGCATATGCCATGCTGTTACGAACACCAGCGGCACACTCGCCGCTTGGTTGAAATCCAGCGAATCAGGAATCGGGATGACGTTCGCTGGCGGCACGGCGATTAGTTCGCAGTTGCCCCCGTCTACCGCATTCCCCAGCACGGCAAATTCCCGGCACTGGTTCTGCAGTCCGGCAACACACTTGGCGCAGTGCCCGCAAAAATGCATGGGAGCGACCAGTACGCGTTGGCCGGCCTTTAGACCTTTGACGTATTCGCCTACTTCGGCCACCTCGCCCGCTACGTCGCTGCCCAGAATATGCGGCAGCTTTACTCCCGGCAGTCCTTTACGCACCCAAATATCAAGATGATTCAGAGAGCAAGCCCGCACCCGCACGAGGACTTGATCTTTGCGCGGCTGGGGATCGGGGACGTCTTCATAAGTCAAAACTTCCGGACCGCCGAATTGATGAATGCGAACGGCTTTCATAAGAATGTCCCCCTCTTTATTCGGGCACAAGGATACTTCTTCTGTGCGCACTAACCAAAAGTAAGCTTACCAATCGCGTGTGCGGTTCAGGATTGAATTGCTTGGCAAGCCGTGTGGTACGGGATTGTTCTGAAGGCCCGGATTTATGCCCGCGGCCTTTACTTTGCGCGTTGACGCCCTCCTGTTAACCGATTGATAATCGAAACACATTGTTTTTTGGTGATGGATATCTACGAACAAATCGTCGAGCTTCGGCGCGAGGGACGTCGCGGCGCGGTCGCTACAATCGTCAACGTACGCGGCTCGATCCCTTCGTTTCGGACGGCGAAAATGCTGGTGCGTGACGACGGCTCCATCGTTGGAACGATCGGCGGAGGCTGTGTGGAGGCTGACGTCTGGCAGGCAGCGCGTGAAGTCATGGAATCCGAAAAACCCCAGACGCTGACCTTCGACCTGAACCAGGATCCCAAGTACGATACCGGCTTAGTATGCGGTGGCACGCTGGAAGTTTTCATTGAGCCCGTTCTCCCTCAACCATTACTTTATATCTTTGGCGCAGGTCACGTGTCAGCAGCCCTCTCAAAAGCGGCCGCGAATGCGGGATTTGAACTCATCATCCATGACGATCGCACATCCTACGCGACCAAAGAACGATTTCCGGATGCTCGCGAAATTCATGTGCTCGACTTTGATGAGGCGATTCAAAAAATCGAGCCCAACGAGAACTCCTACATCGTTATCGTCACTCGCGGGCATCGCGACGACATGCGCATCCTGCGCTGGGCGGTGCGGACTCGCGCCCGTTACGTTGGCATGATTGGCTCCAGGCGCAAAGTGATTGAAATCTCTAAGACGTTGCAGAAGGAAGGGCTTCCGGAGCATCTCTTTGACCGCCTCCATGCCCCGATTGGTCTCGACATCGGCGCTATTACACCAGAAGAAATCGCGGTTGCGATCACCGCGGAATTAATCTCAGTTCGCAGGCATGCTGTTGGCAACCTGCCCCACATGAGTTGGTTTCGCTCTCGAAACTCGCAGCCTGAATCGAGCGATCCAGCTCCGGCAGTCGACGAACACGAGTGAAAGCTCTCGACTGTTGATCTTGTTTTCTAATTGTTCTCGGATTCCATCCGCAATCAAAAAATTCACAATTTCCACCATTCCCTGCTATCTTCGCAGCATGACCCGCGCCTCCAGTTTCGCCGGCGTGATCCTGGCAGCCGGAGAGTCTTCGCGCATGGGGCGGGACAAAGCATTGCTACCATGGCCGCCGGCAGACTGCGGAATGCCAGCTTCCGTTGAGACATTTCTTTCGGCTGCGATCCATTCCTTTTCCTCCGTTACGGAATTTGTGGTGGTGGTGGTTGGTAGAAATGAAGCGGAACTGGCGCCGGTTATCTATGCGCAAGGGGCTTCTCTCGTGGTCAATCCAGATCCGGGCCGAGGACAATTCAGTTCTCTGCAAGTCGGGCTGCGCGAAGTGCTCAACCACGGCCGCGACGCCGCGATGGTGACGCTTGTCGACCGCCCGCCGGTCAGCCCAACAACCATCCAGACTTTGCGGTCGGCGTTCGGGGCTGCGGGGCCAAACGTCTGGGCCGTGGTGCCGGAATTTTCCGGGAAGCACGGGCATCCCTATCTCGCGGGCCGCGAGATGATCGAGGCGTTTCTCCGGGTTGCAGCCACTGCAAGCGCACGCGATGTGGAGCACGCCCATCAGGCGCACATTCAGTACGTGCCGGTTCTCGATCCCCTGGTAGCGGTGAACATCAACACCCCGGAGGATTATGCAGAGCTCTCGCCGGCTTCGTCTTGAATGCTTCTGCGTTGCGCGCTCCGCCCGAGTCACGTTATCGTCTTTAGATGGACGCCGCAGAGGTAGAAGTATTTCTTCCTGCTACTAACGAATTTCTCGATTCGATGGTGCGCCTGCAGCCGCGGGTAGCGGCCTTTGACTGCGATGGGACTCTGTGGTCCGGCGATGCAGGGGAGCGCTTTTTCGATTGGGAATTGAAGCAAGGGAAAATCGTAGCTGAGTCTCTCGAAAGTCCCATGCGAGAGCGTTACGCTGCCTATCGCCGCGGCGAAGTCGACGAGAACACGATGTGCGGCGAGATGGTCACCATGCACCATGGGATCGAAGAGCTAAATATCATGGACGCCGCCGCACGTTTTTTCGAACAATATTTTGTCGCGCAGATTTTTCCGGAGATGCGGGAGCTCGTGCGCCGGCTGCAGCGTAATGGATGCGAGATATGGGCGGTCTCTTCATCCAACGAATGGGTGATCCGCGCTGGAATGAAATACTTCGACGTACCCGAAAGCCGCATCCTCGCAGCAAAGGTAGAGTTACAGGGCGGAACGATTACCGATCGGTTAATCCGCGTCCCTTCAGGAGCGGGCAAGCCGAATGCACTCCGCGAAATCGCCAACAAAGACATCGATGCAGCTTTTGGGAATTCGCGCTGGGATACGGAGATGCTGGCGATGGCAAAATACGCGGTTGCCGTGAATCCGAATCCGGACCTCGAGGAAATTGCACGCGAACGCGGCTGGCGGGTTTATTTCCCCGAGGCAACACTTCCCCGAGACAACTCAGTCACGAACCTGGTGTGATGGCGAAGGTCCGCAATTTACAATAGTTCTCGCCCATGTATTCCGCGCTGTTACTGGAGCATTTCCAAAATCCGCGCAATGCGGGAGAGATTCCCGATGCCGACGCCGTGGCAGAAATTGAAAATCCCGCCTGCGGGGATGTATTGCGCCTGACCTTGAAGCAAAATGCAGGACGAATTACGGAGATGAAATTCAAGGCGAAAGGATGTGTCGCGGCGATGGCCTGTGCTTCTGCGCTGACGGTATTGGTGACTGGAAAGACGCTTGACGAAGCAAGGACGCTCCGGCGCGAAGCCGTGATCGCGGCTGTTGGCGGCCTGCCGCAAGCATCATTGCACGCCGTGCATTTGGCGTGCGAAACACTTGCAAAGGCGATTAGTCACATTAAACAATCGCAGTGAACAATCGAATTAAGCAATCGACTTAAATAGTTAAATTGAACCCTGAGAGATTGTCATGCTCGACCACTCCCCCCGCCGCATCGCCAGCCTGCAACCGAGTGCTACCGTCATTCTTGCCGAGATTGGCGAGCTGGATCGTGTCGTTGCGTGCACAAAGTATTGTGCCGATGTGGTTGGGGAGATTCAATCCTCGGAGCGCACGATCCTCGCCGACTCATGGACCGCTAGCGCCGACCAGATTATTTCCGTCCATCCTGATCTGGTGATTGCCGCCGTGCCATACCAGGAAAAAGCCGTGGGCGAAATCATGAAATCCGGAGCGCGATTTTTGGGTCTTGCTCCAAAGAGTTTGTCTGACATCTATACCGACATCGCCACGATCGCGGGCGTAGTCGGAGCCGGGGATAGGGGCGAAGCCGCAATAAATCGCATGCGGAAGCAAATTGAAGACGTGCGCCTGCGCACTGCAGAACTACCGCGCCCAAAAGTCTTTTGCGAAGAGTGGGGCAAGCCGCTTATCGCTTCTCAGCCCTGGGTTGCGGAACTTGTCGACGCCGCGGGAGGCGAATTTCTGGGCAAGCCCGGTCGACAAATTTCCGTCGAGGAAATTGCGAGCATGGATCCCGAGGTCCTGATTGCGGCCTGGTGCGGAGCGGGAGACCGCGTGCCGCTGGAGAAAATCATCTTCGAGCGCAACTGGCAGGCAACTCGCGCGGCTCGAGCTGCTCGCGTCTACTGCATTCGAGATGAATACCTCAACACTCCGGCCCCCACGCTCCTACGAGGGCTTGACGCGCTGGCCTCTGCGATTCACCCCGAGACCTTCGGCGACACGAAGGGAATACGACAGATTACCGGCGTTTCATCATCCGCAGCAGCGATCTGATAACTTTATTAAGGATCCGCTCATGCCTATGGCGACTCGAATGGAAGAACTTCGCGACGAAGTTATTGCCCTTGCGGAAGCGGCCCCGGCGGCAAAGACTCTCATGCAACAGGTTTGTGAGCTTCTGCACGAGCGAATGCTGAAGTATAACTGGGCAGGATTTTATATGCTGGAAGCTGGCGCCAAGCCGCCGATGCTGGTGCTTGAAGCTTTCGTGGGTGCGATGACGCCGCACACTCGCATCCCGCTCAATCAAGGGATTTGCGGCGCCGCCGCCTCCAGCGGCAAAACTATAGTGGTCGATGACGTGAGTAAAGACCACCGCTACCTCGCTTGTTCGCTCGAAACCAAATCAGAAATTGTCGTTCCCATCTTCGTGCATGGGCAAGTGGCTGGTGAACTGGATATCGACAGCCATTTTGCGGCTGCCTTCGCTATTGAAGATCAAAAGCTCGTACAGTTCTGCGCCGAGGTCGTCGGTAAGAAGTTGGAGCAGTCGAAGTGAACATAGGCGGAAGTGAGATGAACTGACATGGACCAAGGCCATGTTTGACGCGCCAAAGATCGAACGCGTGAATTCTGAATTATGAAACGAGTGGTGGCTGCGGTGATCGAGAAGGAAGGAAAGCTGCTGGTGTGCCAGCGAACTCGCCATCAAAGCATGCCACTCAAATGGGAATTCCCCGGGGGGAAAATCGAAGAGGGTGAACAGCCTCGCGACGCCCTGCGTCGGGAATTGGAAGAGGAATTAGGTATTCATGCCAAAGTGGGTGATGAGATCGCGCGGGTGCGGCATACTTATCCTAACGGCGCAGCGGTGGAATTGCGTTTTTTTATTGTGCGTGAATACGATGGCGAAATTGAAAATCGCATTTTTCGCGATCTCCAGTGGGCGGCTGCGAAATCCTTGCCGTCGTTTGATTTTCTCGAAGCTGATGCATCGTTAGTACGGGATCTGGCCGCCGGAAAGCTGCCCTAGAACTGTTGGACTCCCCGCTTAGCCTGTTTTGCCCGTAATGTAACCCATTACCAGCGCCAGGGAGAGCGCGCCAACCAGGATAGTTGTTCCCCAAGCCACCGCATTGAACAAATGCGAATTCACATACTCTCCCATCAATTCCTTCTTGTTGATCAGCAGAAGCATGAAGACCAGAACAAATGGCAGGACGACTCCATTCACCACCTGTGACCACAATACGATTCTTACCAGTTGCGGTCCGGGGATCAGGAGCACGAGGATCCCACCCGCCACGATCAGCAGAGTGTAGAGCCAGTAGAAAAACGGCGCTTCGCTGAATTTCTTATCGACTCCGGATTCAAAGCCCAATCCTTCGCACACCGTATAGGCCGTGGAGAGAGGCAGAATCGACGCGGCAAACAGCGAGGCATTGAACAGTCCCACGGCGAAAAGAATGTACGCATATTGCCCGGCCAGAGGTTTGAGCGCCTGGGCTGCGTCCGCCGCGTATTTAATATCGCGGTATCCGTGAACATAAAGAGTCGCAGCACAGGCCACGATAATGAACCAGGCAACCACATCGGTAAAAATGCAACCCGTGATTACGTCCCAGCGCGAAGCTCTCAGTCCGCGCCGGGTCACCCCTTTTTCCACAATGGAGGATTGCAGATAGAACTGCATCCACGGCGCGATCGTCGTCCCTACCACGCCGATCACCATAAATAGATATGCCTGATCACGGAATGCTTTGAGGGTCGGCGGCTTGATCGTGGCAATCGTCGCGTCTTTCCATAGCGGATGCGCCATTGCACCGGCAAACAAGTATGTTATGTAGAAAAATGATGCCGCGAGAAAAACCTTCTCTACCGTCTTGTACTGACCTTTCACTACGATCAGCCAAACGATCACGGCGCAAATTGGGACGGTCACGAATCGCGACAGCCCAAATAACTCCAGGCTGGTTGCGATGCCTATAAATTCGGTCACCACGTTTCCGAAGTTGATGATCAGAATTGCGATCATCATTAGAAACGTGATGCGAAGGCCGAACTCTTCTCTGATCAGGTCGCTCAAGCCTTTGCCGGTCACCGCGCCCATGCGAGCGCTCATCTCCTGCACCACGATCAGCGCCAGAGTGATCGGGATCATGGTCCACAGCAGCAGAAATCCGTACTGGGCGCCAGCCTGGGAATAGGTAAGGATTCCGCCCGCGTCGTTGTCGACGTTTGCCGTGATGATTCCCGGTCCCACTACTGCCAAAAACAGCAGGGTCCGCCCTTTCAAACGTTTCAGAAGCCTCATGAGAGCATTTCACAAACATAAGAATGAAAACACCCAGGGCACGCCCGGGCCGCCCCTTGCCATTCAAACATGGCTCAGGGCGGCATCAGAATACATGGATCGAGTGTGCCCCGGATAGATGAAAATGAAAAACTTAGGAGAAGAGAATCGAGCGAGTGCTGATCGCGAGCACTGCCAGGACCGAGCAGGTTAAGATATTCCAGGCTAACTTTAGGGATGACGAAAAACTCCGCGCGCTCCATTTACCTTCTTATCGTCCTCGTTGTGGTATTGCTCGACCGTTGGACGAAGCACATGGTGGCGCAGCGAATTCGGCTTTACGCTCACATCCAGGTGATTCCGGGCTTTTTTCGGCTCACTCACACGGAAAACACCGGCGCGGCCTTCAGTCTTTTCGCGGACTCGAATGCACCATGGAAAACAACGATGCTGATTGCTTTTTCCGCAATCGCGTTAGTTGTAGTCTCGGTCCTCCTCTGGAAAAACCATCATGCTCACTTCGCCACCGGCGTGGGCCTGTCGCTGATCATGGGAGGAGCGTTGGGGAATCTTTGGGATCGCCTTGCTCGGGGGCGCGTGATTGATTTTCTGCTGGTCTACGTTAAACAGTATCAGTGGCCGGTTTTCAATTTGGCGGATAGCGCGATTGTGGTGGGCGCGGGGCTGCTGATCGTGGAAATACTTCTTGCAAAATCGCACTCCGCAGATAACTCCGCATCGTGAGAGTTGAGCGGTTCAACAATCGTATCTGATCTGTGCCAGATAGAGGTTACGGCGTCCCGTAAAGCTGCTTATACACGCTGGCATTTCTCAGGATCGCTTGAACGTATTCCCGCGTCTCGGTGAACGGGATGGATTCGACGAACTCTTGCGGATCGCGATATTTTCCCTGGGCGAGCCATTCGTCCACGCGGTCCGATCCCGCGTTGTAGGCGGCCAGCGCGTACTCGAAGGATCCGCCAAACTTATCGACCATGCCGCGAAAATAGCGCGTGCCTAACTGCAGATTCACCGTGGGAGTGTACAACTCGCTGGCGTTATACCGCTTCAACTTCACTTCCTTGGCTACAAGTTTCCCGGTCTTGGGCAGCAGCTGCATCAGCCCAACTGCGTTGGCTCTCGAAACGGCATTCGGATTGAACTCAGACTCCTGCCGGATCAGCGACGCTACGAGGTAGGGGTCCAGCCCATTTTCGTCTGAGTGTTTTTTCAGGTCAGTCCAAAAAGGTTTCGGAAAAAGCGCTTCCCAGTATTTTCGCGGCAAGTCCGGAATATCCAGCGCAAAGTAATTCGGTGCGGAGCGCTTCATGTACTCGATGGCGCGATCGTAGTGACCGGTTTCGGTATAGAGTTGGGCGGTTTGTGACAGAGCCCAACTTCCACCGTCGGCAGCCGCGGCTGCTTGCAGCTCCCGCACGGCGAAGTCCACGAGTCCGCCGTTGCCCAGCAGTTGTGCTTTCTGCACGTGCAAATCGTCTTGCGGCGCCTCCGAGTCGGTTATTTTGCCGTTGCTGTTGAGCGGCGGCACTCGGTCGAGCAAAGCGTAGTCCGTCACTGCTGCTTCGGATATGGGCGGGAGACGCTTCATCCGCTCCCTTGCCAACTCCGCATAGTAAAAGTTGCGATAGCGGTCGGAGAGTTTCTGGTAGAACGCCCGCGCCATGGTGAGTTGATTGTCTTCCTCAGCCAGACGAGCGCGCCAATAAAGAGCCGCCGGCGTTTCTGCGCCGGAGGGATACATTGCAATTTGTTCCTCAAAGGCTCTCTTGGCATCCTCGTTGCGTCCCTGCCGAAGCGTGAGCCACGCAGCCTTCCAATGCACGTACGAAGCCCGAGGTCCATCGGGGAAGCGCTGTTGCGCCTCGCGAAACGCATCCAAAGCCTGGTCGTATTCGTGATGTACCAGATGCAGGTTTGCAGCAGATAGCAGCGCTTGCTCAAGCCACGGGCTGGTCGGACCGGTTTGCCGTAATTCGTCTACCAGTCGATAAAAGGTATCGTTGTCGTTTCCGGCCCATGCGACCTGGCCCAGCAGATAGAGGCGCTGGGCGTTGAGCTCGCCGCTCACAGCGGGCAAAGAAGCCAGCACCTGCCGGGCATCCCGATTTCTGCCACATCGGTGCAGGGCGTCGGCCAGGGCCAACTGCATCCTCGGCCGATCTTCGGGACCGACCAGATTCGATAACGTGCGATATTCCTCGGCTGCTTCGGCGTAACGCTTGCGGCTCACCAACGCTTCAACTCTTGTCTCGAGTTGTGTGGGGCTGGGTGGAGCGACAGATGGCAGCTTCTTCAACTCAGCGTAAGCTGCGTCGGCCTCGGTGCTGGCCGGCATTGTGTAATAAATATTTTCGAAAGTCTCGGCCGCCTTCACCGTTTGTCCCAAACCGGCGTAGGCACGGCCCAAGGCAAATTCCACATCCGAACGTATGGGCAGCCGTACTTTTTCCAATAAGCTTGCAGCCTCGGCCGCTTGGCCTTCGAGGAGAAGGGCCTCGGCATAGCTCAACTGCGCATCGCGCACCAGCAGCGAATCCGGATGGGAGGGAGCAAAATCTGTCAAGTTGGCGAGAGCTTCCGCGGTGTGTCCGGTCTGCAGGTAAGAAACTCCGAGATAATAAGCGACGTAGTCACCAAGGTCGCCAGCGTGTAGCTTAGCGCGGCTCAACGGATCAATGGCCTTGTTGTAATCTTTATCCAGCACGTGCGCGTAGCCCAATACAAGCCATGCCAGCGCGCCGGCATCCTCTTTGGCATGGGCGCGCGCATAGGCTTGCACGCCTGCATACGCCGAAACAGAGCGATCCTGCAAAAGCTGTTGTGCCATTGGCCGCAAGCTCGCCGAAGCTACAAAAGCCTGGTGCATGCGGCGGACGCGAGGAGAAACCGTGCGTCGCTTTCGGGTGTTAACAGAAACATGTTTGGCGCTGCCGGTACTGGGCGCTTTGTGGGGCGCGGCCGCCTTGGAGGGTGAGGTTTTCTTTGACTTATTAGTTTCGCTCTTCGAAACGCTTTGAGCGGGTTTGGTCGCCGACGAGTCCGCTGGTTCTTGAACAGCACTCAACAAAAATGGAACCGGCGCTTCTGCCGAAACCAGCAGAACGCCAAACCAGCTGCAGAAGATTGCAGCCGCGAGTACCCACCAACCCTTGGAAACTAATCGAACCACTTTTTACTTTTCGCGTTTTTGATTCCGTTAACGTGACTCAAGCAGAGATCCCCTCAAGAACTAGCGGTTGAAATTATCGCCCATAATCGAGAGGTCGTCTTCGGCCAGACTGCGCACTAACTCGATCTGAAAGTAATCCACGCCGGCCGCTGCCGTGCTGCCGTAGCGCTTCTGAAAGGTACCCCTGCTCTTATCGATATCTTCCTTTAGACGATCGTACAAATCTTTGTTACGGCGGCCTTCTGCGACTTTCGCCTGGTTGTATAGCTTGATCTCATCCACCAGAAGGCGCGCAAAGCGCTGCGCTTTTCGATGCATGTCGGCATCTTCCGGGGAAAGTCCAGCCAAAGGATCAGCGGCCGTAGCGGGCGCTGCGGCGCTGGCTGTGTGCGCCGAAGCTGCCACAACTTCCGCGACCGGTTCAGGCTGTGCCGGAACGCTCACGGGTATATGTTTGGGGGCGTGGGCCGCGAAAGGATCAGAAAACGAGGACACAGTCTGTGCCGCCGGAACTGGCCTCTCTACGCCCTCACCGTCCTCGCGGGGTGTCGCGTTTCTGCGAAGCGAGATCACTTCAAGCCAAGCGCTCGTTGCTATCACCAGCAATTGCAAAGAACTGGAATTCAACTTGCTGCTGGCACCGCCGTCCGCGTAAACCAGAGCAGCAACCTTATCTTTGAGCACAAGCGGTAATATCAAAATCCGTTTGTCGGCCGGACTGCCGAAATGCTGTACAAATGGTTTGCCCATCTCCGCGATATCGGTAGACTTCGCCATTCGACTGCGGTAAGAGTCAGCCGCCGGCCCGCTACTTAAGTCCAGCGAAAAGTCTTTCGCCGCTTCCTCTCGCTCGAAGCCGCGAGTTTGCCATCCCGATGCTGCTCCGGCCTTCACCACGAAAAGCGCGATGCGAGAACAGTACTTGCTGCCAGCGTCCAAGAGGGCCCGCAAAATCTCCTTCTGCGTGGAACCGGCATGGATACTCGAAACGGCTTGAACTAGGGCATTTGAGCCATCTTGGGCGTTATCTTGAACCTGGTTTCCCCGTGAAGGCACGACTGCCAATACGCGCTGCACGATCTGCGCCTGAAGTTGTGGGATATGGTTTTGCAGGGCTTGCGTTACGGCGTTTGCTACGACCTGCTCGATCTCGGTCGAATGCTCGTCGTGATTGGTGTTGCGTTCTGACATGCTAAAAGAACCGTTTTCCTCCGGGATTTGACACCCGAGTCTTAGCTCCCGTTTAGACTTGGTCTTAATTGCTGATTATACGGCACTTGTTGGAGGGTCCCAGAGTACGTCGGGACGTGTTCGACCGCGTATCGCTCAACCTCGACTCTATCTTAAAACTTCTGCCAGGCGAAACCGGAAAGCGGTTGGGCAAAGAGTGGGGTTACCAAGTAGAATAACAAGTTCACGTTTCAACGCCGCGGTTCGTTACCCGCAAAATACTGCATCGCCGATAGAATGGGAACCATCCAAAACAAACTAGAAGAGCCTGTCACTGACGAGCTGAAATTAGTGCGCGCCGCCAAGCAGGGCGACGACTCGGCATTTGAGGAGTTAGTTCGCAGATACGACCGGAACGTTTTCAGGATTGCGCAGCACATCACGCAAAACCGCGAAGATGCGGAGGACGTGGTGCAGGAGGCGTTCCTAAAGGCATATAGCAATCTGGCGAAGTTCCAGGAGCAGTCAAAGTTTTACACCTGGCTTGTCCGAATTGCCGTCAACGAAGCGTTGATGAAGTTGCGCCGGAAGAAGCCGGAGCGCACGGTCTCGCTGGACGAGGATATTAAAACCGAGGATGATTCTCTTCCGCGGGAGATTGCGGATTGGAGTCCGAGTCCCGAGCAGCAGTACTCGCAGTCCGAACTGCGAGAGATTTTAAGTAAAACGATCCAAGGCCTGCCCCCGGGGTTTCGGACCGTGTTTGTGCTAAGAGATGTGGAAGGACTTTCCACCGAGGAAACTGCCGCGGCGCTGGAATTGAGCGTCCCCGCGGTGAAGTCGAGGCTGCTTCGTGCTCGATTGCAGCTTCGGGATCGGTTAGGGCGTTACTTCCAGAAACGCGAGAGTGGAGATGGCGACCAGTGAAATGCTCTGAATTTTTACACGAGCTGACCAATTATTTGGACGGCGTTCTCGACGAACCTACAAAGGTTGAATTGGAGAATCATCTTTCCTGGTGCCACAACTGCTACGTCGTCTGCGATACCACGAAGAAGACGATCGAGATCTATCGCGATTCCCAGCTCTACGAGCTGCCAGAAGACCTCCGCACGCGTCTGCGCTCGGCCATCATGACCAAATGCCAGCAACACAAGAAGCGTGGTCCCGAAACCGTTTGACCCTGCAGCCGGAATTTTAAAGCAACAGCAACCCCCGAACCCTGTGCTCTATCGCATATAATGGCAGGAGGTTGTCGGGGTGTTGTATGAAATCGGCTCGCAGTATAACCCTTCTCGCCTGCGTGATTCTTTTCGCTTCGTCGACGTTCTACAGCCAGACCAGCGATCCGCCGCAGTCCCCGGTGTCTGCATCGGCCACGGCACCCGGATCTTCCTCCGATCAAACCTCCGGCGGTCATTCTGTTTCCGATCATTCTGTTCCCGATCATTCTGTTCCCGATCAGTATGCTAAAGATCTTTCGCCGAACGCCCCGCGCATGGCCAAGCAAACGCGCCTTGAAATCATTCGTGATTTTGAAACGCAGCTGGTGTATGCACGCAGTGCGTTTCCCATGGGCACCAAGGGCCTGATCCTAAGGCAGGGGGTCGTTTCGCCTGGCGGCGAGGAACTGCAGCAGATGCTCAATCTTTGGGGGCCGGCGGTGAAGCCCGGGGATCCTGCACGCATTTCTTTTGTCCAGATCAAGAACGATCACATTCATTTCGAGATCAATGGGGGGCCCGTACTGCGCAAGAAGTGGTACCAGCGTATTGAGGTTTCCGGGACGAATGGCACGCCGGTCACGGGTGGCGCCGCGCCGCAATCCAATCCCCACGGCTCCTACGTAGACCTATACTTCGATAACTACGTGCCTGAGTTGACTGCAGCACAGGTGCGACACCTGTTATATCCAGTGCTTGATTTCAACGCGCGGAGCAAAGAGCAAGCCTACCTCGATACGGTGCCGCCGAAGGTGAAGGAAGCGATTCAGGCGCATCATGTGCTCGTGGGCATGAATCAGGAAATGGTTCTACATGCCAAAGGCAAGCCGCCCAAAAAAGTGCGTGAGCGCAGCGGTGATACGCAGTATGAAGAATGGATCTATGGGGAAGCCCCGGCTGATGTGGACTTCGTGCGCTTCGTTGACGACGAGGTGGTGCGAGTCGAGACCATGAAGGTGGACGGCCAGAAGATCGTACGCACGGAAAGGGAAGTCATCTCGCCTCGGCCGGACGCCGACAAAGAAGCGAAAAGGGAACCGGAAGAACGGCCAGCGAAGGCGCCGAGTCTAAGGCGCCCCGGGGAAGATTCTGATTCTGTACCAAAGCCGGCGGATGGTGCGACGCCAGCGCCGCGTCCCCCGCCTCCGGACCTGCCGCAGCCCCCCACTGGCCCTGGGGACATTGTGTCGTCACTGTAAGCCAATATCAGACTCTAGCGGCCCGCGACAACCCAATGAACGTCAGCGAACGAGAAAGCCAAGGCTTTTTTCCCGGATGCCTCCACGCCTGGGGCCTCGGGCCGAACGACCGCGGAGTTCGCCGCCGAAGCGCATTGCTTTTGGCGGATAAAAGTGCCGCGGAGTGTACTGATTTAGAATGCGTGCGTGGCTGTAGCCATCCAATGTCGCGACCTGCGCAAGACCTATGACGGCAAGGTCGAGGCCGTGCGCGGGCTCAATCTCGAAATTCAAACCGGCGAATGCTTCGGTTTGCTTGGGCCAAACGGAGCAGGGAAGACCACGACCATCGAAATCCTCGAAGGGTTGCTTGAGCCAACTTCGGGAGACGTATCGATTCTCGGGCACTCGTGGCGGGAGAGTGCTCGCGAGATGCGGGAGTGGCTCGGCATTTCGCTGCAGGAGACTCGGCTCTCCGAAAAGCTTACGGTGCGCGAGACCGTGGAGTTGTTTGCCAGTTTCTATCGCGAACCGCGTTCGTCCGACGAAGTGTTGGATGAATTGCAACTCACTGAAAAGGCGGACGCTTGGGTCGGAAAGCTTTCGGGCGGCCAGCGCCAGCGCCTGGCGGTAGCCACCGCGCTGGTGTGCAATCCTAAGATTCTTTTTCTGGACGAGCCCACCACAGGCCTCGATCCGCAGAGTCGCCGCCAGCTCTGGGAGATCATTCGAAATTTTCAACGCGGCGGCGGAACGGTTCTGCTGACTACGCATTACATGGATGAGGCTGAGAGACTCTGCGACCGCCTCGCGATCGTGGATCACGGCCAGATCATTGCGGAGGGATCACCTGCCAGCTTGATCGAGCGACTGGGCGGTCACCACGTTGTGGAGTTTGCCGTCAACAAGAATGGGAATGGTGCGGTACTCGACATCTGGCGCGCGTTGCCCAGCGTAGAATCCGTGCGCGAGGATGATGGCATGGTGGCATTAAGCGTGAAGGAACCGCATTTAACGATTCCAGCGCTGCTCGATGCGGTTGGAAGGCAGGGAAGTGAACTGCAACATCTGACCACTCGTCAGGCCAGCTTAGAAGATGTGTTCGTGCGGCTGACAGGGCGGCACTTGCGCGAAGAGTGATGCGAGGCCATCGAGGATGCACATGAGTGTGACGAGACATTTTCGTTGCGTACTCCTTCTGGCCGGAATTCTGACTGGAATAGCGGCCGCGATGTTTGCTGGAGAGCGTGGCTTTGCGCAGACTTCCGTTGCCGGCCCGTCGGCCAACTTTGCTCCGCTCGAGCAGTGGAAAGCCGCGGTCCTCGCGGGAGACGCGGTGGCTTTAAAGGCTCTCTACAGCGCCGATCCGCTGCCGAAAATTCAGGCGAACGGCATAGTAACCAGCGCGGATGCGGACGTCGATTTCTGGGTGAGCCTGCAGGCGCGAAGCATAGATTTAGAAATCGTGGCAGTGATCGAGCGGCCCTGGGGCACGAGTGTTGTTTTCAAAGCCAATGTACAGTTGCCGAATGGCCAGACTCTGAGGGTAACCGATGGCCAAGGGTGGAAAAAGCAAGGCGACCAGTGGCGACTGATTAGTTCGGAGCGAGCGGATGCGCCTCATCTGAAACAGCCATCCGACATGAACAAGAATATCTATCCCGTGGATGCGGACGCGCACGCAGATATCAAAAGAGCCGAGGAAAGTGCAGCAGCCGGGCACAAGCGGGTGCTTCTGGTTTTTGGCGCCAACTGGTGCTACGACTGCCACGTGCTCGATCTGGCGCTTCATCGGCCCGACTTCGCAGCGGTCATGGCGGGCTATGAGGTGGTGCATGTCGATCTGGGAATAGATGAAAAAAAGAATGCCGACTTGGTGAAACAATTCGACGTTCCGCTGAATAAGGGCATTCCCGCGCTGGCGGTAGTCGAGAGTAACGGTAAGTTGGTGGTGAGCCAGAAAAATGGTGAGTTCGAGGACGCACGATCGTTGACGCCGGATGCGTTACTCGAATTCCTGAATAAGTGGAGTCCGAAGGTCTCATATTCTGGTCCCCCAATTCTGTCGGGTCCGAACTGAAAAAACCCATGCGCATTGCAGAGCAAACGCCCGCCGTAGAGAAGATGGCTCCGCGGAATCGCTCACCGAAGCGGAATGGCCGCTGGTCCGGATATTTCCATCTCTTGATAGCGCGCATGCTGGAGTTGAAGCGCGAACCAGAAGTCGTGTTCTGGGTGTTCGTCTTTCCGTTGCTGCTGGCGACCGGGCTGGGAATCGCCTTCCGCAACAAGCCTGCCGATGCATCCTCAATTGCGATCGTTGCCGGGCCGGGAACGCAGGAAGCGCAAGGATTGCTGCTGCATTCCCCGCAACACGCGTCTTTCAAAGTCGCCGTGCAGGATGAGCAGAGCGCGCGCAAAGACTTTCGCCTGGGGAAGTACGATCTCGTCATCGAACCCGAAGAAAAGGGGGGATTACGTTATCTTTATCTTTACGATCCGGCGCGGCCGGAAAGCGTTCTAGCCAAATCCGAGGCAGACAATGCGCTGCAATCCGCAGCCGGCCGCAAAGACGTGGTGGCAACCAGTGTGGTGACGTCCTCCGAGCCAGGTTCGCGCTACATTGACTTTCTCATTCCAGGGTTACTCGGTATGAACCTGATGAACTCTGGCATGTGGGGCATCGGCTTTGCACTGGTTGATATGCGGCAACGCAAACTGCTGAAACGCTTCGTCGGCACTCCCATGCGACGCGGGGATTTCTTGCTCGCACTGATGTCCAGCCGCCTGGTGCTGATGATTATTGAAATCGGACTCCTCCTCACGCTCGGTGTTCTCGTTTTTCACATGAAGGTGCTGGGATCGGTATTGGCGATCGTATTCCTTGGTGCCGTCGGGGCAATGTGCTTTGGCGGAATTGGATTGCTGACCGCGAGCCGGACGCAAAAAGTAGAAAGCGTAAGCGGGCTCATGAATCTTGTCATGATGCCCATGTGGATTTTTTCCAGAGTCTTTTTCTCCTATGAGCGATTTCCCGGCGTGATTCAGCCGTTGATCAAGGCGCTTCCACTCACAGCTTTGAACGATGCTCTGCGCGCCAGCATTCTGGAGGGAACGCCCTTGATCTATCAGTGGCCACGGCTCTTGGTGATGGTGCTGTGGGGTGGCGTTTCCTTCGCTCTGGCCCTGAGGTGGTTCCGGTGGACTTAGATAGGCGGCGCCGATTCCTCGGACGCCGTCGTCCCAAAAGGCCTCCCGACCCTTGACGTTATTGCTTGTCGTACACCGCTGTATAACTGACCTTCTTGCCTTTGGGGTCGGTTCCACTAATAGTGACAGTGCGGGACTTGCCGTCGGCCGAAACGACGATCTTACCCGTGGCGACAACCTTGCCGTCTTTCTTATTGGTTAGCTCAGTGGTGCGGTCGTTGATTTTCTTGTAGGAACGCGTGTCTGCAGTGGGATCACCAGCGAGCGGGTAGTCTTTCCCGTCAAACATCCCTGTCCACTCGTTGTGCGTAGCTTTACCGTCTGCGTCAACACCATCCACGGTGACCTTTATCTTATCGCCCGCAGCCTCATAAACTACCGTATTGTTTTTTGGGGCTCCTGGGGATAACTTCGATTTGGCTTCATTGAGTTTCCATGTGCCCATCATCGAGCTCGCGAAAGCCAATGCTGCTACAA
>JBAVZU010000298.1:0-10475 GCA_049588915.1 Candidatus Sulfotelmatobacter sp. | reverse complement strand
CAGCATCATTTTGCGAAGATGGGTCACAGGGACACCTCCTTGTGACCCACAAATTATCTGAGTTGAGAATCAAGAACTGCCGACATCACCCACGCGGCAGCGTCCGCCGCGCCAGCGGCTTCGTTCTGACGGGCAAACCGGAAGTTATGCCCCGGAACAAACTCTCAACGACGCGGCCAGAAGTCCTCTTCTAAGAAGTGAGGTGCCGCTCAGTTTCGATTTACCGGTTAATCTCTGCGAAGCCTGTTTGTGGATAACTTCGGTTTTTGCCCGACAATCTGTCCGGAATCATGAGACGTCACGTAGCGCCACGTTCTTTGTGAATGCTTTGATCGGGCAACCCGACGCGGCGCACGAATTGTCCGAATCGCGGGTCTTTACGCAGCGTCTCGAATCTTTGTCCCGCTTTGAGAACCGGCGCTCCTTGCCGTTTCATCAGTTTCGCTACCGTCCTCATAGAGAACGAAGAGACGACATAATCGCGTAGCTGACGATCAGAGTCTGTAGGAAGTGAAGGTACTTCGTTGCGAATTTGTGGCCGACTACCGTCGATCTTGATCCGTCGCAAGATCAATGAGAAGTATGTCCGAATCTTCGGTTAAGCGGTCAAATACAATTCGGCTGCCATCTGGTGTGATATCAAAGGTCCGCATTACCGCCGAACTGCTCAATCGAGTCAACCGCCGCGAGCGCATCGTGCCAAGGTCGAGCAGCCAGAAGTCCTGCTCGGCCAGTGTATTTCCCAGCATGTAAACCAGGCCAGTGCCGTCGGGCAGAAAGCGGGCCCGCTCACCTTCGCGCTGCACATTGATCTCCGGCAGCTTCGCCGGCGTGCCGTCCGGGTGCACTGCCAGCAGCGGCGCCAGCGTGAACACCTGGGGCCCGCTAAACACAATTAAGTCTCCACGCGGCGACCACACAGGATCGAGGTACCGCCCGGTTGCAATCCGAATCGGTGAGCCGCCGTCCACAGGAAGTTTGAAGATGCCCAGTCCGTCGCGGTCGCTGCCCGCCACGACAATCCATTTGCTGTCAGGAGACCAGGAAGCCGTTCCCCGCACATCAACATCGCTCGAAAGAGGGCGGAGACGGGTTCCATCCCGCGTCATTACTTGCATCTGTTGCTTGCCGTCTCGCCTCAGTGCAAATGCAAAGCCACTCCCGTCCGCAGACACCGCGGCTGGAGACTGCAGTGCACCGGCGGAGCCCTTCCAGATCTCCAGCGCTTTTCCGTCACGATAGCTCCACAGTCCGTCAGCCCCGTCTCGCGAGGATAAGTAGAACAACGTTCCGCCCCCGAATCGTGGTGCCTGGGAGCGCGAGGTGGGCAGTTGGAAGGCCTCGACGTCCCGTTCTTCAGCAAGGCGTCTGGTGATTGGAACGCTCCACAAGCTGGCCTGAGCATTCACGACGCCTGCCACAAGACGACGGCCATCCGCGGCGGCTGCCAGTGCGGTGTATTGTTCCAAACCTGAACTTGCGCGGTTTGTAGTTCGCGTTTTTGCATCGAACGCCCACAACCATGGGCCTGCCCCGTCTTTGTTGTGGGCTACGAACAGAACCGTCCTCTCGTCGATCGCTGTCGGGTAAGCAATATCAGTGTTGAGATGTGTGAGTTGTTCTGGTTTTCCCCCTTCCGGGGATATGCGCCATAGGTCCATCTCACGGGTGGAGGGTCGGCCTCGTACAAAGTAGATCCAGCGCCCGTCCTTCGACCAGACCTGATAGTGGTTGTGTAATCCGGGATCGTTTTGCAGGATCAGGCGTGGATTGCCGCCGTCGCGATCCGCGACAAATGTCGGGTCACCTGCTTGCCAGGTGTGATAGACAAGCCGAGTGCCATCCGGAGACCAGGCAACTTCGGCGGCTTTTTCATCTGGAAAATTGTGTGGCGCACCGCCAATCAGCGGCCACAGCATGAGCCTCTTGCCTTCTATTCCCCCGCTGCCTCCTGTTCCCGCGCTCCACACTTCTAATCCGTCTCCGGAGAATCCCACCGCACGGAGCGGCGCACGCGCGTCCCCGATTCGGCCCTGGGTAAGATTTGTCAGGTTGTTCCCGTTCGTTTGAATCAGCCAGATGTCGAACGTGCCGCTCCGATTGGAAATAAACGCAGCGAAGTTCCCATCTGGCGAAACAGCAGGATCGCTTTTGGCTCCATTGAAGTTGGCAAGCCGTGTGAACTGAGCACTGGAAAGTGGATTTCGGACCGCTGGCCAGGGGCCTTTGGCGGCAAACCACCCGCCCAATCCCGCCACCAGCAACGCCACAAGAATCCACAGCACCCAGGTGTAACGGTTCGGCGCGGACACAGTGGAAGGAGTTGCTCGCGAAACGCCGGAATCGGTGTCACGTTTCAGCCGCTGCAAGTCGGTGCGAACATCTAAAGCGTGCTGATAACGCAGCTGCCGGTCTTTCTCCAGTGCTTTGTGGATGATCTCTTCGAGTTTCGCCGGAAGCTTGCGATTCAACTCTGCCGGCGATACAGGATCCCGATTCAAGATCGCGTCGTAGATGGCCGCTTCGCTTTCCCCCCGAAACGGACGCGTTCCCGTCGCCATCTCGTACAGCACCGCCCCGAACGAAAAAAGGTCTGTCCGACTGTCGAGATCCTTGGCCCGCGCCTGCTCCGGAGACATATAGGCCACCGTCCCCATGGCCGTACCCGGCTTGGTCTCCATGGGCGTTTGGGATTCCGTGAGGGTATCCTGCTCCGGGTGGTGCATGACTGACACCTTCGCCAGACCAAAATCCAGGATCTTGGCGTGTCCGTGTTCGGTCACGAAGATATTTGCCGGCTTGATATCGCGATGCACCACTCCTTTCCCATGCGCCGCCCCTAGCCCATCAGCAATCTCAATTGCCAGTGTCAGCAGAGTGTCAAGCTCCACGGGCCGACCCGCGACCAGCCGATTTAGGGCCGTGCCTTCCAGGTACTCCAATGCGATATACGCCCGTCCGTCTACTTCCCCAATGTCATACAGGGTACAGATGTTCGGGTGGTTCAGAGCCGAGACGGCCTGCGCCTCCCGCTGGAACCGGGCGAGTGACTGCGCATCATCGCTAACCTCTTCGGGAAGAAATTTCAGCGCGACAAAACGGTGCAGACGGGTGTCCTCAGCCTTGTACACCACGCCCATGCCCCCACTGCCGAGTTTTGACACGACACGGTAGTGCGCGATGGTCTTGCCTTCTAAGGCCCGATCATGTCTTTCTTCGGGAGCTTCCGCCGGAGAATCCTCCTTCGCCAGCGCCTTGGCTGCTACTTGCAAGGCCGATGCTTCCATGAAGCCGTGAGCATTCTTCTCGAACGCCAGCAAGGACTCTACTTCGGCGCGCAGATGCTTGTCCCCAGCACATCGCCGCTCCAAGAACCCGGACCGCTGCTCCTCCGCAAGCTCTAAAGCCTCGTGCACGAGCTGCTCGACTCGGGATTGAGTCTCAGGCTCCAACCCGCTTGCCTCCACTCATTTCCCGCAGCAGCCACAGCTTGGCCAGCTTCCAATCCCGCATCACCGTTTCAGGTGAAACCTTCAACACTCCAGCCGTTTCTTCTACACTCAAGCCACCGTAAAATCGCAACTCGACAACCTGACTTCTCCTGGAGTTGACATCGGAAAGAGCCTTTAAGGCCTCGTCCAATGCGACCAGGTCGGGACCGCGCTCAGGGGATACGACCAGTGCCTCGTCAAAACAGACATGCCGGGCTCCCTTGCCCCGCTTCAGATATTGTTGGCCGCGGGCCCAGTCAGTAAGAATGCGACGCATCAGTTGGGCACAGACGGCGAAGAAGTGGGCGCGGTCCGCCCAGCTCACTTCCTTAAAAGCGACCAGCCGAAGGTAAACCTCATTGACTAACGCTGTCGTTTGCAGAGTATGGTCGGGTTGTTGCCGGGTCATGTAACGCTGGGCCGCTCGGTGCAACTCCCGGTAGACCAGAGGCGTCAACCGATCCAACGCTTCTTCATCCCCGGCACTCCAGGCCCGCAATAATTGAGTGATCTCGTGAACTGAGGTTGGCCCCATTGAACCCTCGCGGGAAGCCTACAGGCCCCTGACTGGTCACAAAGAGTAGCACAACCGGGCCCCTTCCACAGAATGAGTTCGCCCGTGTTCACTCTCCACCGACAAGTTTTTTATTGGGGCATTGCAGTTTTTGTCGCCGGTTCTCGTTATAGGTGGTAGAGCGGGGAAGAGGATGCAAAGCGACTCTCGAACCGCCTCTAAAAGCTCGACAAGTTCCCAAAATCTCTGGAGGCAACTATGCACAGCAAAACTTTCTTCTGGTCGGTAGGGGCGTGGGTTCTCGCACTCGCGCTAGGCACAAGTGCAGCGGCGCAAGATTGGCCAAGCAGGTACTACAGTGGCGTGATCAATGACTATCCATTATCAGCCAACCCGACAGCCGGTCCGTGGGAACTTCGCGGCCCGTGGTCCTTGAGCCTGCAACCGCTCGGAAGGGCAGATTTTTCGGCATCTCTGACGATGGAGTTTTCCGATCTAGGATCCGGCTCTGGGTACAGCACCGACTCCCGACACCAGCACACGCACCACATAACGATGAAGGGTGCGACTCTAGTTTGGAACCCACCTCAAACCGATTGCCCAACCGGCATCACTCCCTTCCCTACCTACACTTGGGTTCTGGAAGTGAACGGAATGGCGGATGTAGCGGGAAATGGTGGATCTCCCTTTACCGGGCCAGTGCCGCTACAGGTCTGCCTCGGCGGCGGCCCGAACCTCGAGATTTCGAACATCACGCTGGTGTTTACGAATCTCTCAACCGGCCCATCACAGGCAACAAATCATTTCGGACCGCAGCCGATCCACGGGGTCGTTCGGCTTCCCAGGGAACCTGAATAGGGTGACAAAGACCGGCACTGAAGTGGACGGCCGGGCACGGGCAGTGATAAGGGCGCAGTGGCGGTGAAGTATCACGCCTCGAATGGAGCAGATAAAGGCAATGAAAGTGATACGTCGCAAGACGTTCTTGGGCCCTATTCTGCTCACAAGGTGACGCTGGCTTTGGGCTGCGGCGCGAACAGCTCAGTATCGCTTGACCGTGATGGAAGTTGCTCCCTCGCCGGATTTTCGAACATAACGTCGGTGTTCGGAATGCCGGCGAGCGGCCACTTCGGCTCGCAAGCGATTAACGGCGCGGTTCGCCGGAAATAGCGCCACTTAAATTCGCTTCATTGCTGGATAGATGAAGGCAAGCAAAAAAGAGAGGAGAGCACATGGTTTCCAAAATGTGTTGCATCGCTTCATTGATTGTTCTTGCCAGCTTCGCGCTCAGTTCCGCCGCCTGGGCGGCGACTTGTTCAAACGCCTCGCTGAGTGGTACCTACGGGTTTCTGCACGACGGCACAGATAGCAACGGCACGCCTGCTACCGCCGCCGTGAGCCAGGTCACGTTTGACTCAATCACAGGCACGTTTAGCGGAGAGACCACAGCATCCCATGACGGCGTGATTGCCACCGAGCCTCTCACCGGAACATACGCAGTCGCCTCGAACTGCACGGGCACGGGTAACCCCACGGGAGGCAACCCCTTCTCCTTTGTGGTTACGTCAACAGGGTTTCTGGCCGTTCACCTTTTTTCGGAGGGATTCGCCGTGAAGCAGGGCTCCCCGACCTGCACCAATGCCGAAGTTCAGGGTAGTTTTGGGTTTGAAACAACCGGCGTCTTCCTCGCAGGGGCGCCCGCCACAGCTGTGGCTTTCATCGGTGAGTTGAAGTTATCGGTAAGCCCTTCTGGAGAAGGAGTGATAAGCGGACACGTATCGGCTAGCGAGGATGGCACGTTTCTAACGTTCGCAGAGGAGCCCGTCACCGGCTCTTACAGGGTCGGCACGGACTGCAGGGGCACGGCTACCATAACGCCCAAGGGGCGCTCCGAAATGCACTTCAGCTTTGTGGTTGTGGACTGCGGGAGGGAGTTGCTAGCCATTGAGACGGACGCGGACACGGTTGTAAGCGGTACCCTACAGCGTTAGTTCCAGCAGGAAATGTCGCTGGGTGCAGTGTCTCCGACTCCGTCCGAGCTTTGTGATCTAGCCTACGGGATGACCTACAGGGCACTTTCGGCATTGCTACAAAGAGGCTTCGTTTGCGCCAATGTTTATGCGGGGCTGAGACGGCCCTTCCGGCATTTTGGGGATATAGTGGATATCCTATAAAGCCCATTTCTGGCCAATCAAATAATGGTTGATAGTGCCAATTGTCGAACTCGCGGCTTCACTCCGCAGGTTTTACTTCCTCAAAGCTGAACTGCTTGTCGAGCTTATCGTACGGCTTCCCGTCGACCTCGACATACGGGTACACGAAGTAATTGAGCGCTGGACCATCCTGCTTGGGAGACAGTTCGACATCGCGGCCGGTTGAGAACTGCACGCGGTTGGCGTCAACGCTGCCGAAGAAATAATCTTGCTTCTCCTTCGCTTTCCACGCCTCTGAAATGTCAACCGGTACCCAGCCGATCTTAGGCGCATAGAACTCAGCCCAACAGTGATAGCCGGCGATATCTCCTTTGTTCTTGTTTTCCGGCAGTGGAAAGCCGATGTCGAAGCGCGCCGGAATCCCGTCCGCCCGCAACATGCCGATGAACGGAGAGTGGAAGTCTGTGCAGTTGCCGTGCTTGGCGTCACAGGCCCACACCGCGTCCCCGCGTCCCCAGCCTGATCCCGTCTTGTCGTAGCGCATATTCGTGAAGAGGTAATCATAGGCCGCCTTGGCTTTTGCGACCGCGCCACTCTGGGATCCAGTTACCTCGACCGCCAGTTCCTTGATCTTGCCATCAGTAGGAATCAGACTGTCGGGCCCAATCAAACGGCTCATCGACGCCGAGACGACCGTAGGCTTCTGATCTGTCCGCTTGAGTTGCGCGTAGTCGCCCCGCGAGTATTCGCGGCGGGTGATCTTGTATTCGAGAGTGAACTCTGCTTTGCCCGCGCCAGAATTCTGGAACTCGGCATACATCATCCGATTGCCGTATTCTGGCTCGTGCTCCATCCTCGTTTTAACCGGAGCCTTGACCGACAGAACGCGCACACTCTGATGCTGGTCAGTCTGCGGCACCGGAATCCAGACGCGCACCCGCTTTGCTCCGGAGGGAATATCCTTAACGGTGACCTTGTAGGTGAAGCGAAAGGTGCGTGTTGGCGGGCTGAATTTTTCGCCATTCGAACTGGCCTGGGCGGACAAATGGCATGCCGGAAACAGGGGTGCCAGAAAAAAGAGGAGCAGCAACGACAAGAGAACTCGCAGCTTCACGAGACGCTCCTTAATCGATGGACATCGATTAAGATTTTACCACCAGCAGCCAACAGGTCTGTCATGGAAAAGAGGCAAGGGCAGTGATGCAGTCTGGAGCTCAGAGGGAAGTCCCGAACGACTCAATTGGCAGACGCACCAAAATTCTGCACGCGCGAATCGAAAAAGCAATCTATACTGCGAAAGCCTACACGATGAATCTACAGGAGGACGCCTTGTGAAAAAGCCGGCCCGTTCAATAACGATCCTTTGCCTCTTCTTTGGGCTGCTGATCCTTGCTGCAACTTCCCGGGCGCAGACGCGACCGCCCATTCTCGAACAGATCGCTAAAACCTACGGCATCGATTCGTTCGGGCAAATTGATGCGATCCGCTACACCTGGAACGGGGAAATCATCGGACTCTTCAAAGTTTCACGCAAGTGGGAGTGGGAACCCAAAACCGGCAAGGTCTCCTATGAGGGACCGGGGAAAGACGGTAAGCCGGTGAAGGTAACTTACATGCGCTCCGAGCTCAATGACGACACGAAGAAACAAACTGATGCCGGGTTCACCAACGATAATTATTGGCTCCTGTTCCCCTTACACGCTTACTGGGACACGAGCGCCACTGTGACCGATGAAGGTATGAAGAAACTGCCGACTGGGACTGGATCGGCCAGGCTGGTTTCGGTGAAATATGGATCAGAACTCGGCGGCTACACGCCCGGCGACACCTGGGACCTTTACGTCGGCAAAGACAACCGCGTCGAGTACCTCGTGTTCCGTCACGGCGGAGACAAAAAGCCGAGCCTCGTCAAGGCAACCTGGGCTGGCTACAAAAAGGCAGGTCCTCTGCTGATCTCAACCGAGCACCGCGGGACGGCGGACGGCAAGCCGCTTCACATCTTCATTTCTGACGTATCAGTTAAGCTGTCAAGCTCGGATAAATGGATGAACGCGCAATAAACGCAGAGCGCGCTTATTTGATACGTTTTGTCGTGTAGCATCCACTAGACGAGGTTCACCATGACAACGATCGCGACTTCATCGCGAAGTGACGTCACCTCAGCTGCCAATCGACCGCAAGCGGCAAACGGTCTGGCAATCGTGCGAGTGACGATCGGCGCAATGTTAGTGTGGGTCTTTTTCGAGAATCTGGGGAAAGGCCTCTACACACCGGCGGGTTATGCGAATCTGATCAATTACTACATCAAGAACAGTCATTCGCCGGCCATCTGGAAATCTGTCATGGCGCTGGCCGCAAACCACGCCGCGATGGCCGCTCCTATGCAGGCGATGACCGAGATCGGTCTCGGCATCCTGCTCGTCATCGGTCTACTTACCCGACCGGCCGCGTTTGTGGCGTTTCTGTATCTTGGCAGCCTTTGGATTTCGGAGTGGGGCACGGCGTGGATCTGGGAGCTGCTGGTTCCGGTGCTGGCATCGCTTGGGCTCGCTGTCGGCAGCGCTGGCCGGCGATGGGGCGTTGATGCGTTGCTCGCGCAACGCTGGCCATCTTCACTGTTGTGGTGATTGGGCCAGATTCACTTGAACGCGATCCCGTGCGAGTATCCGTCATCATTCCTACCCACAATGAAGCGCAGGCGATTGAGCGCGTCTTAGCGGATCTTCCGTCCGATCTCACGATGGAAGTCATCGTCGTCGACAGCAACTCAAATGACGGGACCCCCGAGATCGCCGCAAGAATGGGAGCCCGCGTGGTTCCGGAGCCGCGCCGCGGCTATGGGCGCGCGTGCCTCACGGGTCTCGCCGCGGCAAATTCCCCTGACGTGGTTGTGTTCCTGGATGGCGACTACAGCGATCGGCCCTCCGAACTGCCGATTCTTCTGGCGCCAATCATTGAGGGGCGTGCGGACATCACACTCGGTTGCCGCCTGCATTCGCAAAACTCCGCTGGGGCTTTGCCCTGGCATCAGGTGTTTGGTAATCGTCTCGCCGCTAGCTTGATAAGGCTTCTTTATGGAGTGGAAATCAGCGATCTCGGCCCATTTCGCGCTGCCCGGGCCGACGTACTGCGCGCCCTCGCCTTGCAAGAAACCACTTATGGCTGGGCGGTTGAGATGATCCTGAAAGGCGCCGTGGCAGGATTCCGCGTGGTTGAAGTTTCGGTGAGTTATTACCCGCGCATCGGAAAATCGAAGATCGGCGGTACGCTGAAGGGTACGGTCGGCGCAGCCTGGTTCATTCTCAGCTTGATCGTGCGCTATTATTTCCGGCAGCGAAAAGCCGAGACGCCACGGCCAGCCTAGATCCACATCAACATTTATGAAAGCCGGTAGGGGCATAGTTTGAAGCTGCTCGGTAGGATAGCGGTGCCCGCTTGTCGTGATCTCCGGAGGCAAGAATGAAACCATCTATGTTTTATCGAATCTCTGCTGTTCTTCTGTTGCTTTTTGCGGTAGGACACACGCTCGGCTTTCGCCAGTCTGATCCCACATGGGGAGTGGATGCCCTTCTTGGCTCAATGCGGTCCATTCACTTTGACGTGCAGGGATTCAACCGCACATATTGGGACCTCTTTGAGGCCGCCGGATTCTCTGTCGGCGTGTTCTATGTGTTCGCGGCGATATTGGCATGGCAGCTAGGTGGCCTCCCGGCAACGACTTTGGCGCTCATGCGTGGCACAGCGTGGGCGTTCGCTCTTTGCTTTGCCGCCATCACGGTTGTGAGCTGGAGATATCTTTTTATCCTGCCCATCGCTTTCTCAATCGTGATTACATTATGTTTGACTGTGGCGGCATGGCTTGCAGCGAAGCAGGTTTCCATACCTCCATCGCGATCGTAAGGCGAGAGGATTCAAACTGCACCACGATTCGGAATCCGCAATTGAGACAGTTGCTCGTTCGTCGGGCAGCGACCGTGTGCTGGTCATCATGGCGAAGGCGCCAAGGCCGGGTGCGGTCAAGACCCGCCTGACTCCCAGCCTTTCTCCCCCGGCTGTCACTGCTTTCTATTGCTGTCTTCTGCACGACACGCTGGCGCTGGGGCGGTCATTGGGCGATGTGGAAATCGCGATCATGTGCCCGGACTCGGACGTAAACGAGCTGGCACAACTGGTCGGCAGTGAGGTGTGCGTAGTTGCCCAGAATGGTGAAGGCCTTGCTGCAGGCCTCACTTCGGTGTTTGCGCACTTCGCGGAAGGTCCTCAGCGACGCGTGATTGCTTTCAACAGCGACAGCCCACACCTGCCGCGTTCTGTTCT
>JBAVZU010000297.1:0-15020 GCA_049588915.1 Candidatus Sulfotelmatobacter sp. | reverse complement strand
GCGATCAGGATCTGCTGGATGCCGTTCAGCAAGCGCTGGAGCGGGACACTACCAGAAGCGTCCAAGAAGCAAAGGTTGCAAAGTTGCGGAAGCACTATGAATCGCTTACGTCCCGCGAACGCGAGGTACTACCTCTGGTGGTTTCCGGTCGACTCAACAAACAAATTGCCGCGGAAATTGGAACTTCCGAAGCCACGGTAAAAGTTCATCGCAGCCAACTTATGCGTAAAATGGGCGCCAACTCAGTACCAGAACTGGTGAGGATGTTTGAAAAGTTGCAGGATTTTTCGACGGGCCAGAAAAAAACTTAATCCGCCACTGGTTGTACCATTACTTCCGGCTTTTGCCCCATGATCTTGAGACACAGCATGATCTTGAGACACAATGGTGCGGGGCACAGGACTTGAACCTGCACGGCCTTACGGCCACTGGCTCCTAAGGCCAGCGCGTCTGCCAGTTCCGCCAGCCCCGCTCAACCTTCGATGTTATCACTTCGCCGCGACGCTTTGGCATGGCCGGAAACAAGCACCCAGAGCCTCGCTCGATCCGCAATCAGGGTAAATTGATTGCCCTTTTAGTTGGCGAGCATTATGGGTGAGCCAGCTAGTAGTCCAGCCGCTAGTTCCAGATCGTGCAAGTCTTCGCGGCTGAAGTCCTGAGTAAATCGGGGATCCAGACCTTTCCGTGAGATCTGCAGGACGCCCAACACGGTCGAATTGTGATCCAGGATCGGTACGGACATGAGCTTCTGTATGGGCGCCGGCGGTGCTGCAGGCTCTTCCTCAAATCCCACCGGCTTGATCGTCTCGAAGATACTGGCGTGTGTTACCCGGGCAAAGTTGTTGAAGATTTCCGGCTTTTTACTCAAGGCAGTATGTGCGGCTATGGCTTTGCTGGAAATCGGGATCGCACCCGTAGTACGCAGATGTTCCGGGAAAACAAACTTGAGCAGACCACCTTCCAGCCGCAGCAAGGCCACTTCGGCATACTGGACACGAAACACTTTGGCCAGAGCCATGCTGACTTCCAGAGGAGTAGAATCCTCCCCCAATACAGGTCCTAGAGGGAGAAGATTTTCAGGAAGAGTGCTCTCTTCTTCGATGGCTGCGTCCTGAGGTTTTTGAGTCATAGAAGTGCCCATAAATGCTATATACGAATCGTTTTCGGACTCGCATTTTCAACGCCGGATAACAGCTGTACTGACATCCTACAACCCCTTTCGTTTGTGCAAAGTAGCTTCCGACCATGACCTTTCGCGGCGGCGAAGCAAAAACCGTTCATCAAACAACTGTCTCTGGGTGACAGCAATTGGCGGGCGATCGAGTTCGGGCTCCCGACTTTCCTTTCGACCGCTAAAGTCATTACACTGCTTTTCTATGAATCTTCCGGCACAACCTAATGTCAAGCTCACTAATGCCCCCGAGTATCGGGAAGCGTATGCCAACAGCGTGCAGATGCGAGTGAACGTATGGGATTTCTTCCTGGTCTTCGGCACGGTCCAACAACAGAGTGAAACTCAAGTGGAGATTCGCAACTTTCAGGGTATCTACCTCAGCCCGCAACAAGCCAAGGCTCTGCTCGGACTACTGCAACAAAACGTCTCCGGCTACGAGACGGCGTTCGGCGAAATCAAACTGGACCCGCGCATGAGTACCGGGGGGCAGGTCCACTGAGCTTTCCACTTCTGAAACAAGTGCAGGAGAAGAGAGGAAACACGTGACTTGCTGACCGCTAGTCTGTTGCTCGACGATGGCGATCGGGAGGAGGGCATCTGAAAGATTACCCGACGGCCCAGAACGGTCGGGTGGCAGGGATCGGCACCCACCCCGCTACGGTTTTTGCTGCCATTTTTATCTTCATACTTCTAATTCACTTCCCCCTGCTGCGGCTTCCCTACTTCTGGGACGAGGCGGGATACTACATCCCTGCGGCCCGCGACATCCTGCTGACGCGAAGTTTCATTCCCCACTCCACGGTGTCAAACGCACATCCACCCTTGGTGATGGCGTGGCTGGCCATGTGGTGGAAGGTAGTCGGGTTTGCTCCGCTGGTAACGCGAACCGCAATCCTCATGCTGGCGACATTTTCCCTTCTGGGTGTGTTTCGCCTGGCCGAACGCGTAGCGAACAGGAGCATTGCGATCGCGGCTACGCTGTGCACGGCGGTGTATCCGGTGTTCTTCGCACAAAGCTCGCTGGCTCATGTGGATTTGGCGGCGGCGGGTTTTATTTTCTGGGGAATGTCGGCGTATCTGGAGGGATGTACATCTACGACAATCTTGTGGTTCTCGCTTGCGGCGCTGGCCAAGGAGACCGCGATTCTTGCTCCGTTCGCCCTTGCAGGATGGGAGGCGATTGGACTGCTGGTGCGAAGCAGATCGCTGCGCAAATTATGGGATAGAGCACATGAGCAAAGCGACTTGATATCGAGTGGGGGCAACGCGCGACACTTCCTCTCACTCCTGCTTCCGGCGTTGCCACTGACCCTCTGGTATCTCTATCACTACCGGCGTGTGGGATACGTTTTCGGCAATCCCGAGTTCTTCCGTTACAACGTAGCGGCCACGCTGAGCCCGACCCGCTTTCTTCTGGCTCTGGCCATGCGGCTGTGGCAAGTCAGCGGCTATCTTCATCTATGGGTTTTGACTTTGGCCACGGTGCTGGCGATGTGGATGCTCCCGCCGCAGCGCGATGCGGAACTGGATCGTCCAAGGATCGCTCTTCCTGTGCAGATGGTTTTCTACGTCGTGGTGCTGGCGTATGTAGTAGCCATGGCGCTGATCGGAGGCGCTGTGCTGGCTCGATACATGCTTCCAGCAATTCCCCTGATCATCATCCTTTCAGTTTCCACGCTGTGGCGCCGGTTGCGTTTTTGGCGTACGGCGGTAGCTTTCGTTGTGCTGGCATTTGTCGTCGCGTGGTTCTGGAATCCTCCGTATGGGTTTTCTCCAGAGGATAACCTTGCTTATCGCGATTACATTGTGCTCCACGAAGATGCTGAGAGCTCTCTCGAAGCGCGCTACCCGATGGCCCATGTGTTGACGGCGTGGCCTGCATCCGATGAATTGACCCGGCCCTGGCTGGGCTATATCACTCGACCGATGCGCGTAATGCGCATTGAGGACTTCTCCATGGAGGAAGTCATCTCGGCGGCTGAGTTTCGTTCCAACTATCAAGCGGTCCTCATTTTCTCGACAAAATACGAGCCCGGCCCTGCAAGGTGGGATCGTTGGCGGACTTGGACAGAATGGAAGACCCTTTTTTTTGGCTTCCATCGCGATCTACCGGCGCTCGTGGCGGCACAGATTCTCGGCGGCCACATCGTTTTTTCAGAACGGCGCAAGGGACAGTGGATCGCAGTGATTGAGGTGGATCAGGAAGAGGACCAGAATGCAGAAATCAGGATAATAAACTGAAAAACTAAAATGAGCTTCTTCGGATTCCAGCCTTTATCTCTGCATGAGATGGCACGAGTGGGTTTTGATCACAAGCCAAACGATTTGGCCCGCTTCCAGTTGCAATGCGTCGCGCGCGGCGAGGGTTAAGTAGACTTCCATCTCGACGCCGCAATCGACGCGCGCCGAAATGATCATGTCACGCCTCTCCAGAGCAACCACTCGACCGGCCATTATGTTGCGGGCGCTGAGGCCCATCGGCTCTGACGCAGCCAGGAGGATGTCGCCGGCACGAACGCCGACTCGCAGCCGTGACGTTGCATCAGTGCGAATCAGGGGAACTTCCAAAGCGACGCTGCTCCCGGCTTCGCCGAGCAAACGGCACATTATGGTTCCGCGATCTTCGTGCACCGACTCCACAACAGCGTCAAAGATGTTTTCAAAACCAGCCAACTGCGCAACGGTCTCCTGCAGCGGAGCGCGCAGCACCTCATGCGGCGTCCCTTGCGCGATGATGCGCCCCTGGTCTATCACAAGCACGCGTTCGCCCAAGGCCATCACTTCCTCTCGGCTATGGGTTACGTACAAAATCGGGATGTGATGAACCTGATTCCAGCGGCGAAGGTCGTCGATGATTCTGGCCTTGGTCGACACGTCCAGAGCCATCAAAGGTTCGTCGAGCAACAGAACGCAGGGATCTGTAACGAGAGAGCGTGCCAAGGCCACCCGCTGGCGTTCGCCACCAGAGATTTTTGCGGGAAATTGATGGCGCAGGTGATCGATGCGGAACTCTTGCAGCATTGCGGCAACCCGTTCTTTTGCGGTGTTGCGCGACAGATGCGTCAGGCCATATTCAACATTTTGTTCGACCCTCAAATGCGGAAACAATGCCAGATCTTGCAACACGTAACCCACGCCCCGTCTGGCGACCAGAACATGAATTCGAGTCTTAGACTCAAACAAGGCCCTATCGCCGATTGAAATCCTCCCCGCATCCGGTCGGACAAGTCCGGCCACGCAGTCGAGTAATGTCGTTTTTCCAGCGCCTGAGGGGCCGAATAGAATTGTGAATCCGGCCGCGGCCTTGAATTCCACTTCGAGCGAGAATTCGCGTTCTCTGGCAGGAAACCGCTTGCGAATGGACACGCTCAACGCCGCTTCGGCAGAAGAAGCATTTGCGTTTTTTGATTCCGCGGTTGTGGCCATCGGGTTTATTCGGTCGGGCCTACGGACCACGATTTCTGATTCAACCTTCCCTGATTCCACCTCAGAAAGTTCAGGCCGCCCCGGTGCAGTCCATAGACCAGGGTTAAGACGACGAAGCAGAACATTAACAGGACCAAGGCCATCGCATTGGCTCCGGCGTAGTTTGACGCCTCAACCTGATCGTAAATACTGATGGAGACGGTGCGGGTCACGCCGGGAATATTCCCTCCGATCATCAGCACCACGCCAAATTCGCCCATGGTGTGGGCAAAGGCCAGTGCGACGCCAGCGACTAGTCCGGGGAGAGACAGTGGGACTACCACGCGAAAAAAAGTACGTAACGGAGAAGCGCCCAGCGTGGCCGAGGCGGCCATCAGTTTGCGATCGACCAGCGAGAATGAGGCCGCGAAAGGCTGCACTGCAAACGGCAAGCTATAAAGAATAGACCCGATCACCAATCCGCTGAAGGTAAACGCTAGAGTATGCCCCGTCAAAGACTGCCACCAGAGTCCCAGCGGACTGCGGGAGCCGAGAGCGACCAGTAGATAAAATCCGAGCACTGTGGGCGGGAGCACCATCGGTAATGCAACCATGGCTTCCACTAGAAATTTCCAGCGCCAGCGCGCAAAGACAATCCAGTAAGCGAGAGGCAGCCCCACTACGAAAAGAATGACCGAAACAATAAGAGCCAATTGAACGGTGAGAAGGAATGCCTGCCAGTCGATAATCATTCACTTAGTCCGTTCCTGCTTCTGCTCGGAGGCGGTGAAACCATAGCGCTGCAGCAAGGCTGCTACCTCCGCGGATTTCACATAATCGAGGAACGCAAGCGCGTCCTGCTTGTGGGAAGAGCGGGAAATCAGGACTACACCCTGATCCAGCGGTGGATAGGCCTCGGCAGGAACGATCCAGTACTTCCCTTTCCCTTGCATCGCGGGAGCCACCGCATGAGCCAACGCAACGAAACCCGCCTGCGCGCTTCCGGACTCCACGAACTGCGCAGCTTGGGAAACATTCTCGCCCAACACAAGTCGATCGCTGACGTTTTCATATAGACCATAATGCTTCAGCGCGGCCACCGCAGCGCGACCGTATGGCGCATGCTGAGGATTGCCAATTGAAATTTTCTTTACCGATGGATCGAGTAAAACATCCATGCCTTTATTCTCGACATCGAGCGGCGAATCCCTGGGGACCCACAGAACCAGTTGCCCCACGGCATAACGATACAAGGTTGCACCCTCCGCCTGGCCGTCTGCGATCAATTGGTGCGGGTAGTCCATATCGGCAGAGAAAAAGAGATCGAATGGCGCTCCGTTCTGTATCTGCCGGGTCAAAACGCCGGACGCGCCGAATGAAAGCTTCACGACGACACCGGAATGCTTTTGATAGTCAGCAGCAATCTCCTGTAGAGCAGAACTCAGGTCGGCAGCCGCAGCTACCGCAACCTCGTGGTCCGCAGCCTCAATCGCTGGGATTGAAATCCCACACAAGAAGATCAGCAGGATAATCACACTCATTGCTGCCAGACGTTGCATGCAATTACCTCAGAGTTTAGCCTTCGATAGGGAAGCCGTGGAAATTGTACAGGCACCCGCACGTTGCGCCTAAACGAGCCCGCCTAGGCGCGAAGCAAATCACATTCCCATAATTGCTTCCCGGAACGGTTCTAAGCGTACGTTTAGTTGCTTTTGAAGTTGACCGCTCTTTCTTAGCGCTTCGATACTGGCCTCATCGTCGAGCGACCATGAGTTCACCCAGGTTCCGCCAGGTGCTTCGCATTTCCCTGATTGTGATCTTGCCATTTGCATTGTTAACGATTGCTCTGGCTCAGGGAGCTAAGAAAACATCATCCGGGGCTCCGATCCGAGATACCGACGCAGACCACGAGGAGAAACGCTCGGAGTGGTTCCTGCGCGGGCGCGTGGTTCCTGGAAAATCCTCCGCCGAACTACGGCATCGTGCTTATCAAGCAAAGATGCAGGCTCGGGCGGCTCGACAGGCTCGTTCTCTCGTTGCGCAGCCGAATTCACAATCGGCAACCGTCTCTGGTCAATGGAGTCCCTTGGGCCCAGTACCGCTCGCCTCCGACGCTTCCGGTACCGGCTTTCAGGATTATCACCAAGTGTCAGGCCGGGCGACTGCGGTTGCAATTGATCCGGCGGACGCGACCGGCAACACGTCATATATCGGAGGGGCCCAGGGAGGAGTGTGGAAGTCGACGAATGCGGCCACCAGCATTGCCAACAACGTGACGTGGAAGCCAGTCACCGACGACGAAGCCACGCTTTCCATCGGCTCGATCGCGATCCAACCAGGAAACTCAAATCCCAACCAGAGTGTGATTCTCGTAGGCACGGGCGAAGCCGATAATGCTGCGGACTCTTATTTCGGGCTGGGGTTTCTACGTTCCAGCAACGGCGGAGCCACTTGGGCGCCGCTGATCTCAACCGCGAATGCCGGCACGATTTCCTTAAGCGGGCTAGGCGCAACGCGAATGGCTTTCAGCACCGCCAGTGGACAAACCAGCACAGTGGTTGCAGCGATGGCAGCAACCGCGGAAGGCATAACTTCTGGCGCGTTGACCAGCAATACCTACCGCGGTCTTTATACTTCCATCGACGCCGGGCAGACCTGGACTTACGATGCACTCTTTCCGGGCGGATCAGGCGAGGCAACATCGGCTACTTCGGTGGTATATAACTCGGTCGCAGGATTATTTTTTGCGGCGTTGCGCTATCACGGCTTTTACTCGTCTCCCGATGGCTTGACGTGGACGCCCCTGGCCAATCAGCCGGGGGCTGCCGGAATATTGTCCACCTCCGCATGTCCTCAGAACTACGTGACCACCTGCCCGATTTATCGTGGCGAGATCACAGTGGTGCCAGGCCGCAACGAGATGTACGTCTGGTTTATCTCTCTGGACTTGAACAACAATCCAGTTGATCAAGGCATTTGGCAAAGCTTGAATGGCGGCGCTTCATGGACACAAATCATCGACAGCGGCATCGCCAACTGCGGCGATTTCGATGGGTGTGGGGTAGAGCAGGGATTCTACAACCTTGAATTGCTTGCGGTTCCGAACGGAGCAGCGGCGACGGATCTTTACGCGGGCGCGATCAATCTTTACAAGTGTTCAATCAACTCCAGCAATCCAACCTGTTCCGATCCCCCTTTCGTGAATCTCACCCACGTCTACGGTTGCGATCCGCTGGGCGCGCTGGCACATGTCCATCCCGACCAGCACGCGCTGGCCTATACGATTCCGCCCTCTGGCGCCGACCTGATGTATTTTGCAAATGACGGCGGCATCTACCGCGCGCTGAACGGATTCACCGGTCTCACGACGGGGCTGTGTTCGGGCTCGAATCAATTCGACGATCTGAATCAGAATCTCGGCTCGATGACCCAGTTCGTCAGTTTTTCGCAACATCCCACGCTGGCAAATACAATTTTAGGAGGCACACAGGACAATGGATCTCCGGCCAGTGCAACAGCGACGACGAGTTCGAGTTGGGGCAATGCCCTCAGCGGCGATGGCGGCTACAACGCCATCGATGCCAACACCGGCAACTGGTTTGCCTCGAATCCAGACGTGCCACCTGCTGGGCTGAAATATTCAGGTATGTTCTTCCGGAGCAAGCTGCAATGATTCTCTTTTCAATGTCGTCGCAGGCAGCAGCGACCTCGGGGGTGACGATGGCTCATTTTATTTCCCCTACCTGCTTGATCCGCAATCCCCGACCTCCATGCTGGTTGGGACGTGCCGGGTGTGGAGCGGGCCACGCACCGGCGGGGCATTTACCTTGCTCAGCCTCAATTTCGATACCTTGGGTCTCGGTACTTGTGCCGGCTCCGAGGTCAACGTAGTTCGCGCATTAGCGGCCGGCGGTCCCGCAAACGCCAACGGCTCGCAAGTAATTTATGCCACCACCGACGGCCCGGGCCCGAGCGAAGTAACTTCCCCAATCGGAGGAAATGTTTGGGTCACCACGAACGCCCTGGCGGTCAATGGTACGGTTTCCACATTTTCCAACGTTACTTTGAACGGCCCGGGTGGCGGCAGCATCAATCCCAACCAGTTCCCGGTTTCCGCTGTCGCGATTGACTCCTCGGATCTTACTGGCAACACCGCTTATGTCACCGTGATGGGCTTTACCGGAGGACCAGGGCACGTCTGGCAAACCACGAATGCAGGAGCGAACTGGACTGATTTCAGTGGTACCGCCGCAGGCGCCATTCCAGACTCCCCCGCGAACGCAGTCGTGGTCGACCCCAGCAGTCACACCGTTTTTGTAGGCACTGATGTTGGGATCTTCCAAAGCCCGACATCAAGTGCAGCCTGGACCGAAGTCGGACCAAGTCCGAGTGCGCCGCAAGTCGGCTTCCTGCCAGATGTAGCCGTGACGGCCCTGGCGCTCTTCAATTCGGGCGGGCAGAAGTTGTTGCGCGCTTCCACTTACGGCCGTGGCGTGTGGCAATACAACCTGCTCCCGGACTTCCAAATCGCGGTTCCGACGTCTACAGTCACCGTCTTCGCAGGTGCACCGGCGACCTTCAATGGCACCCTAACGTCGATCAACAACTACAACAACACAGTTGAGCTGAGTTGCTCCGCTGGATCATCCCCGCCTCCCAGCCCGTGCCTGCCGAATTTCACAACCCTCACACCGACCCTCGCTGGGGCGCCATTCTCAATCAGTACCGGCACGACCAACGCCGGCGATTACAACTTTAATGCGCAAGGGGCCGGTACCGACGCGAATAACACAACGCATACCACCGCCCTCACGCTCCACGTGGTCAGTTTTGGCTTGACCAGTCCCTCTCCCAGCACCGTCTCTGTACCCACCGGCACAACTTCTCAGCCAGTGAGTTTTCAAGTCACCGCCCAAGGATCCTTTAGCCAAACGGTCACTCTCTCTTGCACGTTTAGCGCAGGTATAGTCGGTGCTGCCTGCAAGTTCACCCCACAAGCCACAGTCAGCCCCACTTCGAGTGCTGCAATTTCCATGACTGCAACGGTTGCCGTACCAGTCTCTACTACAGCGGCCACTTATACCGTCACCGTGCTCGCCTCCACCCCAGGCGGGCCACCGGAAACCACCTCCTTCCTGCTGGCGGTGAACACAAATCCTGACTTCGTCCTCGGCGAGCCTTCCCCGTTTCCAATCGTCAACGCGGGCAGTAGTAATACCACCGGTCCGATAAGCATCACATCCGTAAATGGATTTACCGCCGCGGTAAATCTGTCCTGCAGCTTGATATCCGGAAATGGCAGTTGCAGCGCAACCCCAGCCTCTGTGAGTGCCTTTCCAGCCACTGCGAACGTGAAGGTCAATGCTGCATCCTTAGTTGCCGGCAGTTACCAGTTGTCACTCGTAGGAACTTCCGGTGCAACGACGAACACGCTGGCTATCCCCTTCAACGTCGCGGATTTTCAACTCTCCGGTCCACCATCGCTCTCCGTTATGCCGGGCGCGCAGGGAACAGAGAACCTTACGCTTACACCGTCTGCTCTCTTCAACGGCCAGATCAATGCTTTCTGCAATGCCAGCACAATATCCGGCGCCGTTTGTACCGTGAGTCCCGAGAATCCGATTACCGTACATGCTGGAGTGGCCTTCCCGTTTACGGCAAATATCAATGTTCCCGGGAACGGAGTGTCCGGAGTACATAACGTTGTCATCACCGCTCAGGGCACTTCAAACTTCCCTAGTCACAGCCTGACCATTGCGCTCACCGTGGGACAAGACTTCACCATCAGCTCATCAACTACCAGCCAGTCTGTTACAGCCGGACAGGTCACCAATCCTTACAATCTGGCGATCGCGCCGGTTGCAACTTCTTTCACCAGCGCCGTGGCTCTTTCCTGTGGCGGACTTCCCCCCGGTGCCCAGTGCACTTTCGCTCCGAATCCGGTCACGCCGGGCAGTGCGGTGGCAGCTGTGGCGATGACCATTTCCACCCCCGCCGCCACCAATCCCGGCAGCTACTCGATAACGGTCACGGGAGTGTCAGGTTCACTCATGCATTCGACCGCCGTATCGCTCGTTGTGGTGCCGGCAGGATTCACGGTGGCGGTTAGTCAGGCTTTCCCTACCAACGCGGATGCGGGGTCGCAGCAGTCAGCTAAAGTATCGCTGACTCCAGTTTATAGCGGCTCAATCACGGCAAGTTGTGACGCGAGCAGCTTTGCCGGTCAGTGCTCCGTCACACCCGGTTCAACATCGATCACTGCAGGTACGGCCATCAGCCTGATCCTCACACTCAACGTGCCCAATAGCGCCGCTCCGAATCCGTCCAATCCCTATAGCGTTGGATTTACTGCGGCCGATTCATCTGGACAGCCGAGTCAGACACTTTCTCTTCCGATCACGGTTATCCAAGATTTCGACGTCGGTTCCCTGACTCCGGCCACGCAAACGATCAATGAAGGTCAAGCCGCGAGTTACAACTTTAGCGTGCTCCCTGTCGGTGCCTCCTTTGCCAGCGCGGTAACTTTCTCATGCGCCGGGGGACCCGCAGTCTCACTTTGCAGTTTTACCCCGAGTCAGGTCACTCCAGGCAGCAGCTCCGCTGCGGTGGTGATGAGCATATCCACCACCGCGAGTTCTTCGAATTCGTTCCGGTCTCCGTACTTTTATGCCCTGTGGCTGCCACTAGCCGGACTTGTTTTCTTTAGCTCTAGACAACGCGGCCAAAAACCCTTTAGGCGCAGGTTGTCCGCCTCACTGCTCGCCTTATTCCTGTTGGCATTGTTCCCCTCCTGTGGAGGCGGCGGAAGCAACGGCGGTGGGGGTGGAGGAGGAGGCGGTGGCCAGCAACAGGGCACAGCACCCGGTACCTATACAATTACCGTGACCGGCACCTCGGGGACTTTGAGCCATCAAGCTGCCAAAGTAACCCTGATCGTCAATCAGTGATCGTCAATCAATGATCGTCAATCAGTGAAGATCGCGCAGAAAGCGCAGGCCGCCCATAGAATAGAATGTCGCGGACTTGCTTAAAGCGCGACCGCAGACCATGACTGATTCTTCACGCTACAACGTCATCATCGTCGGCGGGGGAATTGTCGGGCTGGCGGTGGGTCTGGAAATCACGGAACGATTTCCGCGGCTTCGCCTCTTGTTGTTGGAAAAAGAAGACCGTGTAGGCCAGCATCAGAGCCGCCATAACAGCGGCGTCATCCATTCCGGCGTGTACTATAAACCGGGATCTCTGAAAGCGAAATTGTGCGTGGCAGGCGCTGCCGCCATGGTGGAATTCTGCCGCGAGCACGGCATCCCTCATCTCATCTGCGGCAAAGTGATCGTCGCCACTCGCGAGGAGGAGTTTCCGCGACTCGAGGAGTTGCGCCGACGAGGCGAAGCCAACGGGCTGACAGGGCTGAAATCCATCGGCCCGGCAGAGTTGCACCAGATTGAGCCTCACGCGAGCGGGCTGCGGGCTCTGGTAGTGCCATCTACCGGCATCACAGACTACGAGGCCGTCTGCGGCAAATACGCGGAGATTATCGGCGGCCGAGGCGGAACCATTCTCACCTCCAATGCCGTCCTGGCGATCAAGCGGACCGCGAATGAGATTGTGGTCGAAACGAACCGCGGATCGTATTCCGCGACATCGCTGATCAACTGCGCCGGACTTTTTAGCGATCGCATCAGCCGCATGGCCGGGGACGATCCGCAGGTAATGATTGTGCCTTTTCGCGGCGAATATTACGACCTGATCCCCGAACGTTCTTCGCTGGTACGTTCCCTTATTTATCCCGTGCCAGATCCGCAGTTTCCCTTCCTCGGCGTGCACTTCACCAGGCGCATCAGCGGCACCGTGGACGCCGGACCAAATGCCGTGCTGGCCTTTCGTCGCGAAGGGTACCGGCGCACGGACTTCAGTCTGCGTGACTTGGGTTCCTTTTTGGCGTTTCCCGGATTTTGGCGGATGGCGGCAAAAAATTGGCGCAGCGGGCTGGACGAATTTCATCGCTCGTTTTCGAAACCGGCCTTCGTCCGCGCGCTGCAGCGACTGGTTCCAGAAATGAACAGCGAGGATCTAGTGCCGGGCGGCTCAGGGGTTCGCGCGCAGGCGCTTACGCGCGAAGGGGCTTTGGTCGATGATTTTCAGTTTGTACCTTCAGGCAGAATGTTGCATGTGCTCAACGTTCCCTCTCCGGCGGCAACGGCTTCCCTGGTAATCGGACGCAACATTGTAAGCACAGCTGCGGCCGCTCTGGGATTGCAGTAAGAACCATTCTTCACCCGAACCAGGCTTGATTTTTCGGTGAGAGACCGGCCTAAAACGCTGGAGTCTTCAAAGCGGCAGTTCTTTCCGCGACTGTCTTGCGGGAGCAATGTCACTTCCCTCCCGTTCGCTCGGATTCTTGCGGGGACTTTTGTTGCCGCGTTCAGCACCGCCTGTTCGTCCCTTGCGAGGTCTTGTAACGGACTTGCGTGGGGACCCTCCAGGCAAGCCGAAGGCGTACAAAACTACTTCGACTCTGCTGGAAACTTCCAGCTTGTCGAAGACGCGAAAGAGATAATTCTTGACGGTATGCTCCGTAAGATTCAAACGATGGGCGATCTTGCGGTTCGACAATCCATCTGCCACGCCTTGAACCACGTCGTGCTCACGCTTCGAAAGGCCCGAAATATTCCCGGCCCTTACCGGATAACCCGCGCGCAGCGATGCCGAAACGTCATCAATCAGAAATTTGAGCTCGCGACTATTCGCCCAGACCTGGCCCTCGTGAACACAAGAGATGCACCTGGGCAGATATTTCGGTGCTTCCGTGCGAGATAAAATTCCGCTTACACCGGCGCGAAAAGCCTCCAGAACAGAACTCGGCTCGGAGCGCTCCAATAGCATCACAATGCGGATTGCAGGATGCAGCTCGCGCAATCGCCGAGCCACCTGAAAACCCATGGAAGCGTCACTATCGAAGAAAGGGCACAGGATTGCCACGTCCGGCTTTTCTAAGGCTGCGGCCGCAAAGATTGCCGCCGAGGAAGGGTTGGTTGAGACTACCCGAAAACGCTTATCGCCCGCCAATTCATCGGCTACCTTCTCGCCGTTCAGACGAGCGCTGTCGATAGCCAGTACTCGAATGGATGGCTTTATTTTGCCGCTTTCGATGGAGGCGAGACTCACCACTGGCTACCCCAGACCGGGGTGTCTTGTTTGCCCATTGACTTCATCCATCCCGCTCGATTGAGAGCCATCGCGTGTCGCGGCATAGAAGTGCCGGCTACCTTTTTAGAATCTTTCGTATATTGTTCGGCGAGTTTATGACAATGGCCGAGGACGTTCACTTAGGCACGACGCAGCCCTGTGTGAACTTAGCCTGCAGGAGAATCCCGGTAAATAGTACTTTGGTACTGAAGATACAACTGCCAATCGGCAATCATTTCCGGATCATTGCTCGTAATCAACGCCCGGAATTATTAGCCTGAATATGCTAGTTCTTTGGCTCGCTGCGCTGCTTTCACAACGGCTTTGATAAGCGTTACACGCAATTTGCCTTCTTCAAGCTCCATGATGCCATCCACGGTGCAGCCGGCCGGAGTGGTAACCGCGTCTTTCAGTAGCGCCGGATGATCTCCGGTTTCAAGTACCACGCGAGCGGCTCCCATCGTAGTTTGGGCAGCGAGCAAGGTCGCAATGTCACGCGGCAATCCAACTTTGACGCCCGCTTCCGCAAGGGATTCGATGATGATGTAAATATACGCAGGACCGCTGGCGGAAAGGCCGGTCACTGCATCCATATGCTTTTCATCGACTACTACTGTTCGGCCCACAACGTCGAACATAGCCGTAGCCGTCTCCACATGTTGGGTATCGGCATATTTGCCCTTAGCCAGGGCGGTCATGCCGCAGCCCAAAAGGCAGGGAGTGTTGGGCATGGCGCGGATCACGGGCACGGCGGCGTCCAACGTCTTCTCAATCAGACTGCTGGGAACCGAGGCTGCTACTGAGATTACCAACTGCTGCGGCGAGATATGACCGCGGAGTTCAGCCACAACTTCCTCAACCACCTGTGGCTTCACTCCAATCAGAATGACGTCGGCGTCTTTGGCAGCGTGCAAATTATCAGTACCCACTTGTACGCCCAGTTTTGTGGTGAGAGCGCGAGCGCGCTCCTCATGCGCGACTGTCGCAGTCGTGAGTTCGGGAACAAGAAGGCCGTTTTTCAAGAGCGCCTGGAGAAGTATGCCGCCTATTTTCCCTGCTCCCAGCACTGCGACTTTTTTGCCTGAAAGATCTGCCCCCATTGTTGATTCCCTCTTTTCCCGCTCCTGAGTGCGCCCGAAGAAAATCTTGTAACGTTTGATTGTAACGGGTTTTGGCGCCGCGCCCGAAGAGAGGGAACGCTAGAGCTTTCGCGCCTTCTGGCGGCCACCCTGTTCCCATTGCCACGCAGTCT
>JBAVZU010000296.1:0-2742 GCA_049588915.1 Candidatus Sulfotelmatobacter sp. | reverse complement strand
GGATAAAGTTACCGGCCAATTGATTTCAGAACTGGAACTGAACTTGTCTCCAGTTGAAACGGAGCATCTAAAACCGGAAGCGTCGGTCAGTCCACTCGCCTATGAATATTTTCTACAGGGACTTGATCTTTACGGACAGCACAAGTTTCCCCTGGCGATCCAAATGTTCGAAAAGACCACTGAGATGGACCCCAACTACGCTCCCGCGTGGGCCTACTTGGGAGCTTCATATAATTCGGATGCGGCCTTCGAGCTTGGCGGGCGGGAGCAATATCGCCGTGCCCAAGCCGCGTATGAAAGGGCCTTGCTGATACGACCGAACCTGCTTGACGCACAAATCTTCCTTGCGAATTTCCTGATTGACACTGGAAAAGTTGAGCAAGCTGTGCCTTTGTTGCGAGACGCCTTAAGAACGAACGGCAATTACGCCGCCGCTCACTGGGAACTGGGATATGCATACCGATTCGCTGGAATGTTGGACGAATCCGTGGCGGAATGCGAGCGGGCGCGTCAACTGTCCCCCTTCGTGAAGGGCAACGGGTCGGTGTTAAACAGCTACCTCTATCTGGGGGAATACCAGAAGTTTCTGGAGAGCCTGCCGGTCGACGATTCCTCGTTCACACTCTTTTACCGTGGCTTCGGAGAATTTCACCAAAAGCAGTTCGACCAAGCCTCAAGAGATTTTGATCGCGCGTACGAACTCGATCCAACTTTGTACACGGGAATTGGAAAGGCTCTGAGTGACTCGATTCATCAGCATGGAGCACAAGGCTTGCAGCTGTTGAGTGGACTGGAGCGAACAAAGAGAGAGCGAGGAGTCGGGGATCCAGAGGCCACATACAAAATCGCCGAAGCGTATGCCATCTTGGGCAACAAAAGCTCTGCTTTACATGTGCTGAGAATGAGCGTTGAATCCGGTTTCTTCAGCTATCCCTATATTGAAAAAGACCCACTGCTGAATGATTCGCACGGCGAACCCGAGTTCGCTCAGATTTTGGACATAGCACATCAGCGAAACGCGGCATTCAAGAATTCTTTCTTTCGCTAAGACGAGCCTTACCCGAGAAGCGCGCCGGTCCAAAAAGAAGATGAAGAAAGTCAGCACACAGTACACAATGACACGATATCGTCTACTATTGGTTCCTGGTTGCTGGTGACAGAAAACTCCGGTGGCATGTGCACCTAATCTACACGGGAGCCGTCCAAGAGCCTCTCGGTAGATAGTGGTTGGATTATGGGGTCCATCGCTACGCATCGAAATTACTTCCTGTTAGCGACCAACCTTCCGGAATCGGTACGCACTCTCTGCAAAGTGTACGGGCTATAATTGCGCGCATCAATGGCGCTTACCACGGGCACCAAACTCGGGCCATACGAGATCGTATCGCCAGTAGGAGCGGGCGGCATGGGCGAGGTGTACCGCGCGCGCGACACGCGCCTCGGACGCGATGTTGCGATCAAAGTGCTGCCAGAGGCGCTGGCCCATGATGCCGATCGGCTGCGGCGTTTCGAACAGGAGGCGCGCACGATTGCGGCGCTGAACCATCCGAACATCCTGGGAATTCATGATATTGGTGCGCACGACGGTGCGCCGTTTCTGGTCAGCGAATTTCTTGAAGGACAAACACTGCGGGACAAGCTGGCATCAGGGCCGCTGCCGGTGCGGCGCGCGATCGAATACGCGCGGGGCATCGCGGAGGGACTGGCGGCGGCCCACGAGAAAGGAATCGTGCACCGGGATCTGAAACCGGAGAATGTATTTGTCACTCGTGACGGACGGATTAAGGTGCTGGATTTCGGGCTGGCGAAGCTGGTCAGGCCGGAGGAAAGCTGCGAAAGTGCACTGACGCTAACGAGTCCGCCGACGCTGCCGGGAGTGGTGCTGGGTACGGTCGGCTACATGTCGCCGGAGCAGGTGCGGGGCGAAGCGTGCGACGCGCGATCGGATATTTTCAGTTTTGGAGCGGTGTTGTACGAGATGCTCACCGGCAAACGCGCTTTCAAACGCGCGACGTCCGCAGAAACGATGACTGCAATACTGCGCGAAGAGCCGCCGGCGCTGGACGATACTGGCTGGCAAGGTCCGGTGGAACTGCAACGGATTCTTGCGCGATGCCTGGAAAAGAATGTCGCGCGACGATTCCAATCCGCCAGTGACTTGGCGTTTGCCATTGAATCGCTGAGTGGAACGTCGTCCGGAGTAACGACCGGAACGTCGACCGCGAAGGGGGTGTCGCAGCCGAAGGCGAACTTAACACGAGCGTGGCTCCCGTGGGTCATAGCCGCTGCACTGCTCATTGGAACTGCGGTATGGGAAATGCGTCGACCGGCGGCGGCACCGGCCAACCCGCTCGAAAAAGCGCGTTTCACGCGCGTGACCGACTTCAAGAGCGTGGAAGCGGCGATCTCACCGGACGGCAGGTTCGTGGCTTTTGTCTCCGATCATGACGGCCCCTTCGATGTATGGCTCACTCAGGTGGGTACCGGACGTCTGATCAATCTGACGCAGGGGAAGGTGAGCCCGTTACCTGGGCCTTTACGAAGTGTGGGCTTTTCGGGCGACGGCTCGGAAGTTTGGATCGGCGGTGGTGATGTGGGTATGCGCCTGCGGCTGATGCCGCTGACGGGAGGAACGCCGCGTAATTTCCTCGGCGAGGAGGTGGTCAACCTAGCTTGGTCACCGGACGGCGAGCGGATTGTCTATCACAACTACGGTTGTCGTTAGCACATGATATGTCCGGT
>JBAVZU010000295.1:0-2106 GCA_049588915.1 Candidatus Sulfotelmatobacter sp. | reverse complement strand
ACGATCAGGGACGCGGCAAGGCGGTATTCGTCCCCTTCGTTCTGTCTGGGGAACAAATCGAAGCGGTTCTCGGTGAGGAGAAGCCGGGATTTGCCCGTGCCCGTGCGGCCACGATCCTGGAACCGTCGTCCCACCGTATCCCGCCGCCATGCCCCTATTTTGCCAGCTGCGGAGGGTGCCACTATCAGCACGCCAGCTACGATCATCAACTCGAAATCAAGCAGGAGATCTTGCGCGAAAACCTGCGGCGCATTGCGAAACTCGACTTGCAGACTGAAGTTCAGGTGCATCCCTCGCCACCATGGAATTATCGCAACCGTTCCCGTCTGCAAGTACAAACCAGCCGTGCCTTCGCTGCGGGATACTTCAAATTCGCATCGCATGATTTACTGCCCGTCGAGCATTGTCCTATCAGCTCGCCGCTGATCAACCGCGGCATCGCTGCCCTCTGGCAATCGGGAAGGGCGGGCAACGTCGCGGAAGGTGTGCGGGAAGTTGAATTCTTCTCAGACTCTGATTCGAACGGAACCGAATCCCGTCTGCTGCTCGAGGTCCTGTGCGCCCCCGAGGCTCGGCGCGCCGCGGTTCGCGCCTGGGCCGAGGAATTGTGTGGCTCCATGCCCGAGATTGTCGGCGTGGTGGCGTTTCGCGAGCCGCAAAAGGGTGTGCAGGAACCTTTAGTCGCCGTCGGAGCCTCCAATTTGACCTATCAGACGCGAAATGCAGCCTATCGCGTCAGCGCGGGGGCTTTTTTCCAGACCAACCGTTTTCTCGTTGACGAACTCGTTAGCATCGTCACGGCTGGTCGCCCGGGCGATTTAGGCTTGGATCTCTATGCTGGCGTGGGATTGTTTTCCACAGCCCTGGCACGTAGCATCCGTCACATCGTTTCAGTAGAGTCGTCACAGACCGCCTTTAATGATCTGCAATACAATCTGCCCTTGAACGGAAAGGCGGTTCACGCCGCGGCCGAGCAGTACCTGGCAGAGCGCGGAAAGAAAAGTCGGGCTGGGATTGATGCAGCTCTCCCCCATTTGCTCCATAAGCCCGACTTGGTGGTCGTTGACCCGCCTCGAGCTGGCCTGGGTGATCGCGTGGCGCGTTTGATAGCGGAAATGGACGCGCCGCGTGTCACCTATGTCTCCTGTGATCCGGCGACGCTGGCCCGTGACTTGGTTCCGCTGCAGGCCTCGGGCTATCGCGTCGATGAGGTCCATCTGATCGACCTGTTCCCCCAAACCTATCACCTCGAAAGCGTGCTGCAGTTAACGCGTTAATCTCGGACACTGATGCAAAACTGATTTGCCCCTGTAGGACAGCTGTCTCGTGCTGTCCAGCCAAGTGCAGCGAGGCTGCTCGGATCTAAAACTGCCGGACGCACTCTACTACCCGAACCGGCCCATGAATGCCGCCGCTCCCAACATTCGCGCCGCCATCGGTTCCGTCAACTCCATTCCAATTCCAGTTCAAGCCCGCCCGGCAACCCATGCTCTGGGCCGCGCTGTCTTACGCCGGGGGAATAATCGCTGGTACATACCTCTCGCGCCCCGCCTCATGGTGGGTACTGGCTGGATTCGCTTTTCTCGGCGCGTCCCTGTACTTCATTCCCAGGCGCGAATGGCTCGCCACAGCTCTGGCGCTTGGAGCACTCGTATTCGCCGGCGCTCTCCCCATCCAATTACGCAGCGCTTTCAGTAATCTCGACACTGCGATTCGGCCATTCGCCTACGGTCCGGAAGTTGAGATAACTGCGCACGTAGCGCGAGAAGGTAGATTACGAGAAGCATCTGCCGGTGAGCTCCGGCAAAGTCTCGATGTCGAGACCGAAGAAATCCTCACCGACAACGGTACGCGGATCCGGCTTCATTCAGGTGTGCGCCTGGGCCTGTACGGTGACCGCCAGAACGCCTCTACCCCGACCCAAACAAATTCGCCAACGGAGCGCCTGTTTCGCTACGGCGAGCGTCTCCGCTTTCCTGTCAAACTAAAGCTCCCCCGCAATTTCCGTAATTCGGGAGCTTTCGATTATGAGGGCTATCTGGCCGCGAACGGAATCGCCGCCCTCGGATCGGTTAAAGCTGAAGACGTGCAACTGCTTGCAGGCTT
>JBAVZU010000294.1:0-3840 GCA_049588915.1 Candidatus Sulfotelmatobacter sp. | reverse complement strand
GCAAGTCATGGGTACCGGCCACGGAGCGGCGCCCTCGCGATTTCGGAAGATCAAGGTGGGAAGCGCTTATAAAGGATCGTGACATCCGTCGCAGGAGCAGTTGGCAATCACCAACTAGTTATTGAGGCCTGGACTGGAGCAGTTGGCAATCACCAACTAGTTATTGAGGCCTGGACTGATAAAAATGTTGACAGCATTGCTCCAAGAAAGTGGGCGCCCCGATCGTTTGCCGCCAATTGCTAATTGCTAATTACTAATTACTGAATGTTGACCCAAGACCAAGCCGCGGAAATCTTCGACCGCTTAGGGAAATTCTCCACCGCCGACGAGGTCGAAGTTCTTTTTTCCGGCGGAAGATTTGCTCTGACGCGCTTTGCAAACAATACGATTCATCAAAACGTCGAAGACGAAAATCATATCGTCTCGGTACGTACTGTATTCAGCGGACGCACAGCTCGCGCCTTCACCAACAAGTTTGACGATGACAGCCTGCGCCGCGTAGTTCAATCTTCAGAGGCGCTGGCCAAAGTGCAGCATCCGGATCTCGACTTGTTGCCTGTGCCAGATACTCAGGAAGCGGCTGGCGGCCCTGCAAACGGAGATCGCATTCCGTCACGGCATTTTGAGCAGACCGCAGCCATTACTCCGGAGATTCGCGCCGACAGCGTTAAGAAAATTGTCGCCATCGCAAAGAAGCATAAACTCACGACCGCCGGAATTGTTTCCAGCGCTGAGTCCGTTGAAGGAATTTTCAACTCGCGTGGTCTCAGCAAATGGCACGGCCAGACTCTGGCGGAGGTTTCCATCACCATGCTGGCAGGAGATTCCTCGGGATGGCAGAAAGCAAACTCACCCGACGTGGCGAATGTTAATCCGCTTGCGCTGGCGGAGATCGCCGCGAATAAGGCGATTGATTCTGCCCACCCTGCCGAGATTGCGGCAGGGAAGTACACCGTAATTCTGGAGCCTGCGGCGGTCCTCGATATCGTTGGCTTTATGTTCTGGGATTACTCCGGCATGGCAATTCTCGACCAGCGTTCATTCCTCACGGGCCGCATCGGCAGCAAACTCTTCGGCGAAAATATTTCCATCTGGGATGACGTTGGGCATCCGTTGCAGACTGGTTCACCGTTTGACGGCGAAGGCATGCGACGACAGAAGGTGCCACTGGTTGAAAACGGAGTCGTTCAGCAAGTGGTCTATGCGCGCGCCACCGCCGAACGCATGAAACGTTCAGAACAGAAAGATAAGGTTGGGCCCATCGCGGCCACGGGCCACGGTTTTGCGCTGCCCAACGAAATGGGTGAGATGCCGCTCAACATTGTTTTCGCCGCACCGCAAAATCCGCGGACGGTCGCCGACATGATTGCCTCCACCGAGCGCGGGATTCTCGTGACCCGGTTGTGGTATATCCGCGAGGTTGATCCCTACGAAAAGATTGTCACCGGCATGACTCGCGACGGCACATTTCTCATCGAGGATGGCCGCATAGGCAAGGGCGTGCGTAATTTTCGCTTCAACCAGAGCCTCATCCACATGCTCTCGAGCGTGGAATCCATGAGCCTTCCGGTTCGCTCTTGTGGCGAGGAGTCCTTCGATATGGTCGTACCCGCGATGAAGATCCGCGACTTCAACTTCACCGAAGTCACCAAGTTCTAGCACCAGCGCGTTCTCTCCTTGCGACGTAAGTGACCGATCCTCGATTCGTTGTAATCCTCTCATGCTGAAGCATTTAACGCTCTGTCGTTCCATGACTTCCGTAACTTTGCGAGCCTGATTCCGGGGTGTACGCTGCCCTTAAGTTCGTGAAAATGGTTCCGAGAAATCCGAACGCGCAAAGCGCGCTGCGGAGGGAAGGTTCGTCAGAAACGGTGCCCAGCGAAGCAGCAGAGCAGCAACTGACGTCGGAAGCGCAGCAGCAGACTGCGATCCGGCACTACGCCGAAATGCAGAGTGCTCCGCGCTTTCCGCTGCATCTTCCCGTAGAGCTGAAATCGCAAAGCGGGGAGTATCTGGCCGAAACCCAAAACATCTCTGCCAATGGAGTTCTCTTCGCGATGGAGTCCGACGTTCCCGTGGGTTCGACGGTGGACTTCACGATTCTGCTTCCGGGCGATGTTGTGGGCTCGCGTTCTGACGTCCAGATTGACTGCCACGGCCGTGTGGTCCGCAGCTTCGAGGACAACGGCCGGCGAGGTGTGGGCGTGGTGATTGACGAGTACCATTTCGAGCGAGCATAAGGCCCTGAGAAACTTGAGAAACTAATGGCGAGCACGTTTAGCATCGGCGAAAACAACGGGGTTCACGAGGATAGCAGCTCGACGCCTTTGATCCGTGTGATCCTTGCCGATACGCAGGCGATTTTCCGCGCGGGTCTGCGGAAAATATTTGCTCTCGAAGACGATATTCGGGTTGTCGCGCAGGCCGAAACCCTGCCGCAGACACAATCCGCAGTGACAAAATTCTCAGCGGACGTCCTTATTTTCGAGGCAGCATTATCCCAGAATCCTGTCGAAACCGTGACCGAGCTGCTGCGTCAGGTGCCGCATCTCAAAGTTGTGGTGGTAACAGCCGCTTCGGATGAACAACTTACTCTTGATCTCTTCCGCCGCGGAGCACATGGCATTCTGTCACGCGAAGTAGAGCCGGAAATCCTGATCGAGTGCCTGCGCAAAGTTGCAGCCGGCGAACCGTGGCTTGAGAGCCAAGCCGTTCATTGGGTCATGGAAGCATTTCGCGGCCATAGCCTGCGCCCATCTGGAGCGCGCCCCAAGGTCCAGCTCACGCCCAAGGAAACGCTGATTGTGTCCTGCGTTACTCAGGGCATGAAGAATAAAGAGATTGCAACTCGGGTGGGTACAACCGAACAGGTGGTAAAGAACTACCTGCGCAAGGTATACGACAAACTTGGCGTAGCCGATCGCCTCGAGTTGGCTCTTTACTGCCTGAGCCATCACGTCGTCGACGGCGTGAAGCCTCCGCCAATTCCTGTGGCCACACCGGCTCCAGAAAATTCAGTTGCGGCCATAGGAGGTCCTTTAGCAAACGCCGCCGCAGCCGGAACATCTGCGGGTGTCACCATGTCGAGGGTGTCAGCTGCTTCTTCAGGTCCACTTACGCTCTCCCCTTCCGAGCCCCCAAAAATTTCCTGAGTGCAATATTCCGCCGTCCGATTGTCGGTGCCCGATTTGCGCGCGGCGCCTCCAAGCCCCTAGAATGAGTGAGCCGTGGCGACACAACTCCCGTTTCCTACCTGCCGCAAGGAGTAATCTCTAGGAAATAGGAAAAGACTGTTTCAGGGTTAGCCGGAGAGATGGCCGAGTGGCTGAAGGCGCACGCTTGGAAAGCGTGTTTACTCGAAAGGGTAACGTGGGTTCGAATCCCACTCTCTCCGCCAGTTCTTTTGCTTTCAACGAGTTAACTGCCATCCATACCGTCGTCCATACCGTAAAACCCATCAGACGGGCGGTATGTGATGAAATTCAGCGATCTTTACACTCCAGGAGCGAACTCGCCATACGGTGAGCCGACGCTCGCGTCGCACAAGCAAATAAGCGCTGCGTCGTGCTTCCAGCTCCCTTCAAGCGTCTCCTCTTCACTCACCACTCTCTCTCGGCGACTCGCCTGGTTGACCCGAAGCCTTAAGAATTTGACCGAATTTCCGTTTGGACCTAATTTCTCCAAGCCTGATTTGGAGGTCATATGATGTGGACCGGCAACTCCCATGCGGGGCGCGTCAATCTCACAAAGTACGTGAAACTGGGCGGTGCCGCGTCTGAGAGTTGGCGCTTCTGTCCAGTCGTCCGCACAGGCAATGGCCGAATTCGGCCAGACTACGTC
>JBAVZU010000293.1:0-39814 GCA_049588915.1 Candidatus Sulfotelmatobacter sp. | reverse complement strand
GCCCATGGTGTGCTTCGTCAACGTCGAAAGCGTCGACCGCATCATCTACTCCATCTTCCACAGATTCAACCTGGAGTGGAAAACCCGCACCCTCAACCTATTTACACAAGCAGCTTGACGTCACCTGTCCGGCTTATTTTGTTGACTTGGTTTGAATCGGGTGTAATCATTTAGTTATAGCCGATGTGGCTGAATTAGCTCCTTCCGACCGGTGGTCGGAGGGGGCTTTTGTGTTTTGGGGGGCACACGGAGGGACAGAGCGGTTGAGGAGGAGGTCCTTCGGCGACGATAAAGCCGTCGCCTCAGGATGACAGGCAAAAGCAGGTTCCTCACCGGGCCTTTGGCCCTGTTCGGAATGACAAATCTATGTAAGGGATCAATCGACATGGGTGGGATCACGATTTGGGCTATGGCGGAAGAGAGGCCGGGGAAACTTACTCCGAAGCAGTTGGGGGAGATTGCGGAGGCGGAGTTTATTGCTAAGGCGGTGGGGATGGGGTTGGTGGTGGCGAAGCCGTGGGGGGACAGCGAGCCTTATGATTTTATTGTGAATCCGAAGAAGAGTTTTTATTTCTGGCGGGTGCAGGTGAAGTCGGCGCATACGGTGGGAGCGGATGGAGGGTGCAGCTTTCGGGCGCACGATCATAATCAGAGGTCTTATACGGCGGAGGATATTGATGCGCTGGTGGCGTATGCCCGTCCGATGAAGGCGTGGTATGTGATGCCGGTGCGGGTGGTGGAGGAGTTGAAGTCGTTGATGCTGTATCCGGAGAGCCGGGGGAAGCGGTCGCGGTTTGAGCGGTGGAGAGAGGCTTGGGAGATTTTGCGAAAGAGGGTGAGGAGGTAGAGTTGCTTGAGCGTCGGAGTCGCACTTCCCGAAAAGGCGGCAAGAATTGGGCCACCGGAAATTTTACTTTGGGAGGATGGATGTCCTACGGAGGAAAGAACTCTTGCTAGACTTCCTTCTCTCATTTAGCTGCCGGGGTGGAACATTCCCATGGCGATAAATCGAGTGATGATGGCAGCAAAAAGCGTGCCTATCACGAAAAGAAGCTTGCGGTATTGCCGCCAGATTTCGCGGAATCCAGAGGCCTGAGCGAATATGTCAACGATGTAAGCCGCACAATAAGCAACGTTGGCGATGACTGCAAGCAAGAACAGGCCCAAGCAGAAATCGACCGAGATTATGGCCTTGGACAGTGGGTATCCGATGGCGAAATAGATGATGACAATCGCTGCCAGAGTCAGGTTATAGAGTAACCTCCACGGCTCCCAGAACTTGATGGCATCCGTGGCGAACTCCCGAAGCTCGGATTTATCCATAGGCGTGGAAGTATAACTCAGCTTCGTGGACATCCCACCTTTCGCGAAGCCCGCGATCATCACTCCAGAGCCGAATAGACAGGGGATCCCCAGTAAGCTGCTCATGGCTAAGTGGTAGGACTTCTCTCGATGCGGCTCGCGGGCGGGACGATGCCGTTCATCCTAAGATATTCGACTAACTGTCCGTAGTGATCGTAGCCGTGCATTAACGTTTCTACTGCGAGTCCAAGGCGGGTCGCGGCCCCCTTCGGCATGGGGGAGATGGAACTGTTGGCTACCGCTGCGTTGCCGTCGTCGATTGCGGCTACGGCCTTGTGAAGGTAGACAAATGAATCCTTCAGATATCGAATGATCTCCGCTTTTGTGGGCAGTGAGTCTGGCCCGGTCTCATCTCCCGCATCAGCAGGCGGCACCGCCCCCAGGATGGCTGCGCCCAGTATAAAATTCGTCGCCGAGAGATGTTTGAGTTGGGCGGCGAAGGTACGGACCCCTTTGAATTCGCCGTCGGTCGGGACGAAGGTGTATTTGTCTGCAGGCATGGCCTCGGCGACCGCTACAAGCTTTTCTTCCTCCAGCGTGACCCAGTAATCGATGACCTGACTGGTAGCGCGACGGTTGGATAGCTCGCGAAATTGCTTGCAGGTCTGCGCATGCGTGGTCTGCAATGAGGCGAGAAGCAGCATCAACGAAGCGATCGCACTCATGTGTTTCATAAGATTCTGTTTCATAAAATCCTCCCGCCACTAACCTACGACTTAAAGTCCGCTTTAAGGGAAGTGATTTGTTTTTAGGCTTTCGTTCTCAAAGCTACGGTAAAGATGGTTTAGACTTTTGGCATGCCGGAGATGCTTATTTCTGAAATTGCGGAACTAGCGGGAATTCGCCCGTCCGCAATCCGCTACTATGAGCAAATTGGAATTCTTGTTCCCGCCCGGCGGGTTAGCGGCCAAAGGCGTTACGACCATGCTGTACTGCGAAGGCTCGCGGTCGTGGAGCGAGCGCGCCAGTGCGGTTTCACGCTGAATGAAATCCAACAATTGTTCTCCGGATTTCAAGAGAATGTTTCGCCCTCTGTGCGCTGGAGAAAGTTAGCGCAGAGAAAGCAATCGGAACTGGACGAGTTAATTCGGCACATCAGGATCATGAAGAGGCTGATTTCGCGGTGGGAGGAAAACTGCCGATGCATGGCTCTGGACGAATGCGGAGAGAGGTTGCTGAGCAAGCGGCAGGGCGGGTCAAGTCGCCGCTAGCATAATGAAGGCTTTGCGGTCTCGAGATGCAACCATCGAATTGAGCTCGGCACCTTACTGCCAACGATTATGCCATCCAGGAAACCTGCGCCTCCGGCGGAGCTGCCCGAGGGCTTTCTCTATCAGCCCGACTTCTTGAGCGAAAGTGAAGAGGCCGATGTGCTCCGCACCGTTAAGACGCTGGAATTTGGAGCGTACGATTTTCGCGGCTACATTGCCAAGCGGCGGGTGGTGGCTTACGGGGGAGGGTATGACTCCGGGCCGCGCCGCATGAGCATCGCGGATAAGGCCATTCCGGAATTTCTGACTTCGATTCGCGAACGTGCAGCCTGTGTAGCCGGGCTGCGGCCGGAAGAGATCGCGCAGGGTATGGTCACGGAGTATCCGCCGGGGGCTCCGATTGGCTGGCATCGAGACTCGCCGCAGTTCGAAACCATCATCGGCGTATCGCTTGAAAGCTCTTGTCGCATGCGGCTGAAGCCTTACAAGGCGAAAGGAAAGATTGTTTCTGTGATCCTGGAGCCGCGGTCAATCTATGTGATCAGTGGAGCGGCGCGGTGGAACTTCCAGCACAGCATCCCGCCCATGGAGCAGCTCCGCTATTCGATTACATTTCGCACTTTGTCAAAGAAAAGCTTGTCTAAGAAATACCTTGTCAAAGAAATAGAAGCGGAACATTGAGTGTGAATGCAGTCTCGGGCTTGCGCTTGCCAATGGATTCGGCCCGGGGGAACCTGCGGTAACACTTTCAAAAGGTGAGGTAGGCATCTCATCATCCGATGAGGTGCGTGGAGTTCTGCAAGCAAGGGAACCCCGATCCCAAGTTCTGTCTTCAAAACGCATGGAGAGAAGTCAAGAGGTCGGTGGGGAGCGGCGAAGATGCTGGCGGCAGAAGGTGCACGCCCCAGCATTTGCCAGCTTCGATGGAGTGACCGGCGGAATGATTCTGGATTTGAGCGAAGAGGGTTTGTCGATGCAAACGGGATACAGCGATCCCCACATGCTGGACCGCGAGCGGCGGGTCAACGTGAAGCTTGATCTTTTTGACCCCGATGCGCGTTTTGAGACCACGGGCTATATCGCGTGGGCTGATGCGCTGGGGCGTGCTGGAGTGCGTTTCTCAGACTTACCGGAAGAATCGAGGCGACGCTTGAACGAATGGCTGAAATTAAATGCTGGTGCGCCGAGCCAGATCGCGCCGAAGGTGGCATTGAGCAGGATGGCTTGGCCTGCGGGAGCGAAGTTTGCGGGAAGCGCGGATCGAGGCGTGATGGCCGTGAGTCTCGAAGCTGAAACATGGGCCGCGGGGCTGGGAGATGGCGGTGGCGCGTCGGCAACTGTGCAATATGAATTCACTTCACTGGGAACGGACCTGACGGCGGCACTGCGGTTGATTGCGGAGCGTGCGCGGTCCCTGACGCGGGGCACGAGCGCGGCGATTGCTCTCGTTCATAAAGACGGCGTGGTATGCCGCGCCAGTGTGGGAGACAGTGCGCCTGGGCTGGGAACAAGACTGGATGTGAATTCCGGCCTTTCGGGCGAATGTTTTCGTGAAGGAAAATCCTTGCGGTGCGATGATGCGGATCACGATCCACGGGTCGACCTGGAGAGTTGCCGCAAGCTGGGTGTACGGTCGATCCTGGCTGCTCCGGTTCGCTACGAGCGCGGCACGCTCGGACTGCTCATGGTGTTCTCAAACGGGCCCTTCAACTTTGATGAGGGCGATGTTGCCGTGGCGGAGAGCCTGGCGCACACGGTCATAGTCAGCATGCGAAAAGCGGAGATGGAAAAGCGCATTTAGTGAGCTCAATTAAACGCCAAACTCAAAGGCTGCGGACAGGGGCGTCTGCTCTACAAGAAAAGGCCACGTTCAATAAATGACGTGGCCTTTTGTCTTGCGACTAGGCTGCGACTTGTTGCTGGTAGGCGGGGACGAAGGACTGAGCGACGAAAGTTTCGAAGGGAGTTGGGGTGGTGTTGCGCGGAGTACGGGGTTCGAGCGCCCGCATGTATCCCGAGTTGAGTGAGGCGGCCATCTCGAGGATCAGGCCGACGAAGTTATCGGACATCCCCATCTGAACCATGGCGGCGCGCATCTGTTTGTCGGGCGCCTGGATGTATTTCAGATCGGGCTTACCGATGGCGCGGCCAATGATGGTGGCAACCTCGTTGTAATCAACATCGCGCTGGCCGTGGAGCTCCTGGGTCTGTTTGCCGCGGAAGGCGAGTTCGGTGAGTGCGTCCGCGGCCGCGGCTCCGATATCACGAGTGGCGATCATGGGAAGTTTGAGATCAGGGCGAACAGGTCCGGCCGCCGAGCCCATCATGCGAATAGCGCCGACTTGCGGCAGAGTGTTCTCCATAAAGTATCCCGCGCGCAGGTGGAGAACGTTAACCGAGTCGATCTGGTTGAGCTTTTGCTCGAGATTGTAAAGGCCGACGACGGGACCGGTGCCGCTGGATTTGTCGGCGCCGATGCTGCTCAGTGAAACGACGTTTTCCAGTCGCGCATTTTGAACAGCGCTTGCGATGGCGTCGCCAACACGCCCCTGATAAGCGAGAACATCGTTGCTCGTCGGGTTGGGGGGAATCATGACATAGGCGGAATCGGCCTGTTGAAAGGCTTTGGTGACGGCGGGAGAATCGGTGAGGTCGGCGACGAATATTTCCGCACCTTCCGCTGCCAAGGGTTGCAGGTGAGTTGCATTTCTGCCAACGACGCGAACCTTCTTGCCGCGGGAGAGAAGAGTTTTTGCGACTGTGTGTCCAGTGTTGCCGCTTGCTCCGAGAATAACAAACATAGAAACCTCCATTTAACGGTTCGATGCCGCAGAGCAGATTTGGACTCGGCTGAAAGGGCAGGATGGCGGAGTGGCGGAAACAGCAGGTTCATTTCGGCTCCGCCCAGGAAAAGCTCTCACCGGGCCTCCTCTCGATTCGGAACAACAACGGAGTGAAAATAGCGAGGCGCCGGCCATTTGAGCCACTACCGGCGCCAGGTGTTAGTGAGTTGCTTACTGAGCGGGCGTTTCGACGGACCCGGGTTGTGTGCTGGCTTTTACTTCGCTGTTAACCAGCTGCGTGACTGGATTGATCTTCACCGTGGCCAGAATCTTTTCGAGACGTTTGAAGACTTCTTCGCGGTCTACTGGTTTGGTGGAGTCGCTTGTGCTGTCGAGTCTTGTGGTCGCGACTTTCAAGGAAAATTCATAACAAGCGCCGTTCTGGAAGACGTGGTAATACTTCGAGGCTTCTTCGCGAGGGCCGTCATTTGTTTGACCGTCATTTGTTTGCCCGCCAGCGGTCGTCTCGGAGGATTGGAGTTCCATGTCTCCGATCATCAGTTTCGAGATTGGCGGGGTGGAGAGCTGCGCGGCCGCCCGTATGGCGGGATCATTGGGGGATGCGGGGTCGGGCTGGGGGACGGAGAATTCGTTGCACTGGTCCGCGGTGAGAGTCTTGTTCACGCTAACGTTGAAGAAGGCCGAGGCCAGATCCGAGTTGGGATATGTAGAGTAAGGAAGCGCGACCGCTGCGATGGTGACGCCGCCGGACTGCACGAAGTCCATCGGAATGGGACTGGCGGAAACGAGTTCGGTGGCGGCATCTCCGGTCTTCAGCGCGTACTTGCGCGGATATTGGAAAGAAACTCCGGAAGTTGCGTCGGCGTAGGTCAATGTTGCCGGGGCTTTGTGAACAATTTTTTTGTGTACAGGTTTCATTGAGGGCTGCGGCGTGGGCATTGCGGCAGTCTGCATGGTTGTGAGTGGCGGTGTCGGCAGAGTAATGGGAACTTCGTTGGTTGAGGTTACGGGCTTGGGTTTCTCGCTGGAGCATCCGACGGCGAATGAACAGGCGATCAGGAGCGCGGCGAAGACCAGCGCGCTGGGGTTGTCGAATATATCGTTGGTTTCGTTTGTGTGAAACAGGTTGATACGGGTCATGGTTGGTCACCTCCTGCTGCTGAGCAGCGTTTAGGAGGAGTGCATGGAATGGGCCAGTGCGCGGGGCGCTGATTTTGCGAGGGTTGTGGTTGGTGCGGACCGTTCGAGTCGTGTTGACTCGTACACTGTGTGGGGCGCGGGACACGGAGTACAAAGGGCCCAGAGAGAGGCAATTTGCTGAGAAGGGATAATAGGTCATGGAGCTATCTCGTTTTTGGCATTCGTCGCTTCGGCAATGGTGCTCGCTGTTGCTTTTCGCCGGTTTAGCGGTGCTGTTATTTCGGTACACGCAACGAGTCAAGGTGGAACTCCTGCCTTTCACGGATTCGCCTCCGGCGTGGGACGGATCATATCCTTATCTGGTGATTTCTGCGATTGATTCAGGATCGGAACCGGTGAAGTTCAAGGCTTCGCTAATGCGGATACAACCGACAGTTCGCCATGACTCGCCGGTGGACGAATTTGAAGTCGATCTGCATTCGGGAATGTTCGTGCTGCGGCAGACTGATCTTTTCGCGGCAGAATGTTGTGCCCTTGTCGCTGACGCGCACATATCATTCCTGGGAGTTGCAAACGCGGGCATTCGGCGCTGGTACGAATCACCCTTACGATATCTGTCCCACCGGTACGAGAAATCCCTATACCTATATTGACCTGAACTTGGAGGACGGACAAAGAGTTCATTTTCGGCGCATTTCCAAGGGAACTGGCTATGCGGATGCCGTGTTTCGACACGAAGAAACGTCCTCGGAGTTTTATGGCGCACAGATTGCGTGGAATGGAGATGGCTGGACGCTGAGTTTCCGCGACGGTCGCCGGTTCATCTTCCCTGAAGCCTATACCGCGAATAGTTTTGCGCAGGGCGCCCCCACCGCAATGGAGACCGCCGATGGACATCGCATACAGTTGAAACGGAACAGCCAGCGCGACCTGCAGCAGATGATCTCTTCTTCCGGACAGAAGATTAGTTTTAAGTACGATCAGCTGCATCGAATTGTGGAGGCGAGCGACGATGCGGGGAATGTCCGAAAGTACTCATACGGATCCAACGGACATCTGGAGACCGTGACGGATGCATCGCACGTGTTATTTCGCTTCGAGTACGAACGGTTGCTTCGTGCACGGGGTTACGATCCGTATCTGATGACCGCGATTACCGATGGCAACTGGAAGACGCTCGTGCGGAACAGTTACAGCAATGGGATCATGGTTTCACAACAGACGCTGGCCGATGGCGCTGTATACCGATATGAATATGTGGTTGACCAGAAATATGGCATTGTCAAGACGATCGTGACCCTGCCATCTGGCGAGAAAAGGGAATTTTTTTTCGAGCACGGCATTACGGCAAAAGAGAAATAAATACTTCTGGATCAGGCTTGGGAGCTGGGCCGCCACCGTGCGCTCCATTCACTCAACTCCGGGAACAAAGACGAGCCGAACAGAAAGAAACACTGGAGCCTCGCTACCCAACCAACGACGCCGCCGTACCGCGTAAGCACAAAGTCCTTCGAACACAGCCAGCGGCAAGGCGAGTGGGGACTGCCATGACAAGCCACGCGACTGCCTGGAACGCCGGCGCCAGAAGTGCGCCTCCAATCATCAAGTAAAGAGGAACAGCAACAAAAGCGTCATTCTGTCCGCAACGTCATCTGCTATTACGCGCCTCGGCTTCGGCTAGCCAGCCGCGGCGCAGCTTTTCGGGCGGGATGCTGGATAAATAGGGTTTGATATCGAGTATCGGTGTGCCATGCAGCATGTCGACGCCGCGCACGTGCAGGTCGACGCCTTCGCGGCGAAGGAGTTCCACGACGGTGAGGCCAATCGGGTTCGGGCGGTGCGGGGAGCGAGTGGCGAAAACTCCGTGCGGGCGATTGTCGATGGGCGGAGTGCCGAGCAATTCGAATCCCTGTGAGCGATCGAACTCCCACAGAACTATGAGATGCGAGAAGCCTTCGATGTCGGTGAGGCCGAGCTCGAACTCTGGCTGCAGGTTGAGAATGCCCTCGGCCTCATGTTTTACGCCGAAACCTTTGGGAATTTCGCTGGTGCTCTTGTAGGGGCTGGTCACATAGCCGATTGGTCGCGGGGTGAACATATCTCGATTGGTCACAACGGCGCGCCAAAGCCGCGCCTTTCAAGACTATTACTCTCGTCAACACCGCTGGTCAGCGGCTGTCCATGTATGAGCTACTAAGCGGAGGCGATGCGGCGAATCAAATCGTCTTGTTGTTGCTTACTTTCGGCGCCGATGGTGAAGGCATCTAGGATGCCGAGTGATAGAGCGTATTTGATGGCTTCATCCTGGCGCGTGGCTAGATCGCCTTGGCCCAGAATTTTCATTCCTATGACCGCTTTGCCAGAGGCTTTCATACTTCTTAAAACCCCAACCACGCTTTCGGGGTCGGCGTCCATGTGAGAGCCGATGGGATTGATGCGGGCGAAATCGACTTCGACCCACGGGGATTTCGCGGCGGCGCGCAGGGCTTCGATGCTGTGGCAGGAGCAGCCGTGGGCGCGGATGATTCCTTTTTGCTTGGCTTCGGAGAAGACGTCCATGACGCCTTTGTAGCGCTCCGTCCAATCGGATTCGGTAAGGCAGTGCATAAGGCAAATATCGAGATAGTCGGTGCCTAGTTCGCGGCGGAAGCGGTCGAGATCGGCGCGGGCGGTGGCGGCATCGCGCGCCCACGTTTTTGTGAGCACGGTGACTTTGTCGCGCTGCACGTGCTTGAGGGCTTCGGCGACGTGAGGATGGCTTCCGTAGGAATCGGCGGCGTCGAAGAAACGGAGGCCGTTGTCGTAACCGTTGAGGAGAAGATCGGAGAGTCCTTTGACGCCAAGCGCAGTTTGGTTCGAGTGATGACCGGAGCCGACGGTCCCGGTACCCATAGCGAGGCGGCTGGTCTTGATGCCGGTGGTGCCGAGAGTGACCGTATCTGTCGCGGAGAACTTCGCGGGGAGTTGCTGGTCGGCTAATGCGCTGAGTAACTTTTTCGATGTGAGCCAGGTGGCTCCTACGGCGGTGGTCGAGCGAATGAGGAATTCGCGGCGGTGCATGAAATGCTCCTGTTTGAGTGGCGCGCTTGCTATGAGCTTACACCAAAAGCTTCTCACGGGGACCGGTAACAACGGCCGCCGTCGGCGCGAAGAGAGACACCCGACGTTTATTCGAATTGTTTGCGGAAGGCGGCGAACAGCTGCTGAATTTCTGCGACTTCTCTTTTTAATTCCAGGACTTCGTTTTCCAGATGGGATAGGCGATCGTCGTCGGATGTGCGGCCGTGCGGCGCGGCCAAATGCGCCTGCGCCGCATCGACCGCAGGTATGCCTCCGGACAGGAGTTGCATGTAGCGCGCTTCTTTGGTGCCCGGCTGGCGCGGGAGGACCGAAACCAGCGGCGGGTCTCGCTGGTTGAGGCGGTCGAGAGTGGTGATTACGTCGTCGAGGGCTTCGAAGCGATACATGCGTTCGGTGCGGCCGCGAAGTTCTCCAGGAGTTTGAGCACCGCGGAGGAAAAGCACGCAGAGGACGGCGATCTCGCGGCGATCGAAGTTGAAAACTTCCTGCAATCGATGCTCATACTTGCTGACGCGGCTATCGGCGCCGCTGGCGGGGCCGGCGAGACGTTTTTCCTGCAGTGTGGCGAGCGCGTCGCTGACGGAATCCTCATCGAGAGTCATCACCGGGTCACGATTGTTCTTTTGATTGCAGGCGTTCACCAGAGCGTTCAGCGAGAGGGGGTAGTAATCCGGAGTGGTAATGTCTTTTTCGATCAGCGAGCCGAGAACGCGCACCTCGATATCAGTGAGGAGATCCACGGAGTGGATTGTACTGCAGGAGCGATTCGTGAGGCGCAGGTGACTATAGTGGATTGCACCTTCTTACGCTCCAACCCGTGGCAGCAAAGTCTTGTGCACCGTCAAAAAACCCTCTTGCATAAATCGCAAAAAGGGAAGACCCACTTCACTTTTAGAAAAGTGCAGTGGGGCGGCGCTTCCAGGGCTTGCCTTTTTCCTGCGAAGCTTTTTCTACGTCGTTGACGTAAGCTCCGACTTGGGTAACGAGGTGATGCAGATCGTTGCCGAGGCTGAAGAAGGTGAATCCTTTCTCGAGAAATTCTCCAACGCGCGGGGTGCCGAACAAGAAGATGCCAAGAATCACATTGTTCTTACGGGCGTGTTCAATCAATTTCCTGGTCGCGGCATCGAGTTCAGGCGAAGTGTACATGTGCGGGAACTCGTATTTGTTATAAAGGCCCATGGACATGCAAAGATCGTTTTGACCGAGGAAGAGAATGTCGACGCCGGGAACGGCGGCGATCTCAGCGATATTTTCGATGCACGAAGCGGTCTCGACTTGCAGGGCGACGATGCCTTCTTTATTGAAATTTCCGGCGTAGCCGAGGAGTCCGGCTTTATTCATGCTGCGCTGAGGAAAATAAACGGAGCGCGTGCCGACGGTGGGATACTTGGTGCAACTGATGGCCTGACGAGCCTCCTCAACCGTGTTGATGTAGGGAATGAGGACGCCATCGGCGCCGAGATCGAGAGCTTGCTGGATGCCGGGACGGTCGTCGTATCCGCCGACACGTACGATCGACTTGGCGCCACCATTGGAGATGCCGCACAGCATGGCGGAAAGTTTCTCGTGGTCCATGGGGCCGTGTTGAGTATCGACAAGCAACCAGTCGTAGCCACTGTGCGCCAGTTGCTCGGCGACGGTTGGACTGTGCGAGTTGAGGAACAGGCCGATCTTTGGCGTTCCTTCATGCAACTGCTTTTTGAATTCGGAACCGCTGAGCGCGGGTTCGGGCATGCACCGTTTCTCCTCAAGAGCAAAGTTGAATTGTGTAGTGTATCGCATACGGGGCGCGGAAGACGGGGCGCGTTTGGATTTCTTTGGGGAAACCACAATTCTTAAACACAGAGGTCCCACTGGATCACAGGATAGAGCGATCGCTTTCCTGAAATCCTAGAGTATAGTGACAGGGCGATGCGTAAGGAGCGACTATGCGAATGATTCTGAGTTGGGTTTTGAGCGCGTTGGCTGTATGGATTGTGTCGCGCGTGGTGCCGGGGATTTCTGTGAGCGGACCGATGGCGGCGTTGATTGCCGCGTTGGTTATCGGCTTTATCAATGCGACCATAGGTCTGCTGCTGAAGATTCTCACCTTTCCGCTGACGCTAGTCACGCTGGGATTGTTCTGGCTGGTGATTAACGCGCTGATGCTGGAACTAGCGTCTGCGCTGCTGGCGCCGGGTTTTCAGGTGCACGGGTTCTTCGCCGCGTTTGTTGGCGCGATCGTGTTGAGCCTGGTGAATATGATTCTCAGGTGGTTGGTGCATCCGGCGGGAGAGCGCGGGTAAGTTTGGTGCCTGAAACGAATCTTCCGCATGCCCAATGCCCATCATGTGTGTTTGCGAATTTCGCGTCGGTTACTGGTTTGGTTTGGCGGCCTTGCGCGGCTTCAGAGATTCCCAGTCTTTGTCAGTCAGGGCGCGCCCGAGGTTGCTGAACTCTCCGGCGCCTTGCAGAAATTCTCCGCCGTCCATTCGGATGACTTCGCCGTTGATGTAGCCGGAACCATCGCTCACCAGAAATGCGGCGAGATTCGCTAATTCTTCCGTGGTGCCGAAGCGGCGCAGCGGATTGCGTTCTAACGCAAGCGCTTCGAGTTCGGGACGCGGCAACACGCGGGAGAACGCGCCCTGGGTGGGAATGGGGCCGGGAGCGATAGCGTTCATGCGGATTCCGCGATTGCCCCACTCGACGGCGAGACTGCGGGTGAGGGCTTCGACTCCGGCTTTCGAGATGGCGGATGGAACGACGTAAGCCGAACCAACCGGGGCGTACGTTGCCGAGATGCTGAGGACAGTGCCTTTGTGTTCGGTTTTAAGCCATCGCCGCCCGCAGGCCATGGTGGCATGGAGTGCGCCGAGCAGCACGATGCCGATCACCGATTCGAAGGCGCGCGGAGAAAGCTCTTCGGTGCGGGCGATGAAGTTTCCGGCGGCGTTGTTGACGAGAATATCGAGCGGGTCTTCTTCCCATATAGTGCCGATCATGGCTTCGACGGTGTCAAGATTGCGGATATCGCAGGGGATCGCGTGGATGGTGCCTTTGGAGGCGGCGGCAAGTTCGGCGGCAGTTTGCTCGAGGACCTCCTCGCGGCGACCGCAGATGTGGACGGTGGCGCCGAGCTCGAGGAATCGCCGCGCCATGGCCTTACCGAGCCCTGTGCCGCCGCCGGTGATGAGGATGCGCTTGTCGCGGAGAAGATCTTTGTGGAACATGAGTGCCTCGATTCTTTCAGGGAACACCAAGTCCTTGACCGGGCTGGCGCCTGGTTCGGAATGACAGATTATATGGGCAGCGGAGAATAGCGACTCGGACAAAAATCATAGGGGATTGCATGCGACGCGGAAGCCGTAGTCAGCATACTGAAACTCGGGAGGAATGCTGGAGCGGGCGGAGCAGCGGGAGATTTTGACGTGATGGCGCCATGATCCGCCGCGGGAGGCTTTGCGCTGTGCGAGCTCGGGACCGCGCGGGTTGCGTTCGGGACACGTCGCGTAGTAGTTGGCATCGTACCAGTCGCTGCACCACTCGTGGACGTTGTCGCACATGTTGTAAAGGCCGAAAGCATTCGGAGCATAGCAGGCGACTGGCTCTGGTCCGGTTTGCCAGCGCGTTGCGTAGTCGGGGAGGGATTGCGGCGGATCGTTGCCCCAGGGAAAATCCTGCTGTTCGAGATTGCCGCGGGCGGCACACTCCCATTCGGCTTCGGTGGGAAGTCGGTACACGTGGCCGGTTTGCGAGGACAGCCACTGGCAGTAAAGGTCCGCATCAAACCACGAGACGCCGGTGACGGGCTGCCGGGGATCGCTAAAATTCTTGTCGGTCCAGAACGGCGGAGAGTGCGACCCGGTAGAACGGAGGAAGTGTGTATATTCGGCGTTGGTGACCTGGGTGGCGGCGAGCTGGAAGGCGTCAACGCAAACGCGGTGAACCGGGCGTTCGCAATCCTGACCGGAGGCGGAACCCATAAGGAACGAAGCTGCCGGAATCGAGACCAAGTGAGGCTCGATGCAGATTGCAGGGTCTAACTGAAAGTGTGAGTGGGCGGCCGACATTGCAAATGATTCTAGCAGTGCCAGGAAAGACTTTAACTCGGGAGTTGAAGCCCGATTGCCAGCATTAAACATGATCGCAGCGCTAAAGAGCTGCGCCACCCAAAAGCAAAACCCCCAGGCAAACCGCTTTTTAAAAAGAAGAATTCGCAGAGCAAACGACTAACTCGTGCGCAACCTGCCTACGATTGCGGCGATATCGTTTTCCTGGAAGAGACGGATTGCGGCGATGCCGGCTGCGCCGGCCTGCAGACAGGACGCGGCATTCTGCAGTGTAATTCCTCCCAGTGCGAGGACCGGAATTTTTGCGCGGCAGGATTGGCGGAGAGCGTCGAGTCCTTTGGGAACGATTCCAGGTGCATCTTTTTTTTCGAAGACAGGGGCGAAGAGTGCGAGGTTGGCGTTGCTGGTGGCAGCCTGGACTGCCTCTTCTGGTGAGTGACAGGAGATGGAGATGAGCGGACTTTTTGGTGAGTTTTCGCGGGCGGGAGCTTGGTCTGAGCCTGTCGAAGGCGCGCCACCCCCACAAGGGCTCTTCCAAATTTTTTGCACATCCGCTGGCGAGATGTCGTTTGCGGGAAGGTGAACTCCGGCGGCCGATGTAGCGAGGGCGACGTCGGTGCGGGAGTTTATGACAAGGGCAGTTCTCAGTTTTCGGTTCTCGGTTCTCAGTTGAAGGATGATGCGGCCTGCTTCACGGGCTAGCGACTCAAGATCGCGGGAGGAGAGATCTTTTTCGCGTAGCTGGATGTAATCAACGTTGGCGATTGCGGCTTCGGCGATTTTGTCGAGAAGGAGGCGGCGTCTGGTGCGGTCGTCGCCGAGGAAGGCGGTGCGGTCAGTGATGTAGTAGAGGATACAGGAGGCGGGCATCAGTTCTGCTCATGGGCCTTCCAAATTTTAAACAACGGGGCGCCGGGTTTCACAGGTAGAGCTAAAGGTTTTCTCGACTGCCTTTATCTTACGGCCGAGTTTTGGCGATTTCGGGTAAGACTTCCTGTTCTTTTTCTTTCTTTGGCAGCGGGCCACCCAGATGATATTCGGTGAGGCCGTCGCGGAGGAAGGTGAAGGCGTCTTCCGGAGAATCGACAAACTTGAACAACTTGAGGTCTTGCGGAGAAACTGTACCCGCGTCGACGAAGGCCTGGAAATTCATGATGCGATGCCAGTATTCGCTGCCGTAGATGACGACGAGAATTTTCTTGGCGAGTTTGTCGGTTTGGGCAAGGGTGAGGATTTCGAAGAGCTCGTCAATGGTGCCGAAGCCACCTGGGAAAATTACCAGTGCTTTGGCGAGGTAGGCGAACCAAAACTTGCGCATGAAAAAATAGTGAAATTCGAAATTGAGTGACGGAGTGATGTAAGAGTTTGGATTCTGTTCGAACGGCAGATTGATGTTCAGGCCAATGCTTTTGCCTCCGGCCTCGTGTGCGCCCAGGTTGGCGGCTTCCATGATTCCCGGACCACCTCCGGTCGTGACGACGAAGCGGCGACGGCGAGCGGGAATCTGAATGGACCATTCGGTGAGAAGAAAAGCAAGGCGGCGCGCGTCCTCGTAGTAGCGCGCCATATCGACGGCGGCGCGGGCGCGCTTCAGATTGGCGTGATACGAGTCGGCCTTCTGGTCGTTTGCCTCCATGATAGAGAGATTATTTTTGGCGGCATCTCCCCTTTGAAAGCGGGCTGAACCGAAAAAGACGACTGTGTCCTGAATTTGTTCGCGGCGAAAACGGGATAGCGGTTCCTGATACTCCGAGAGGATGCGCAGAATGCGTCCGTCAGGGCTCTTGAGGAAAGGTTGATTCTCGTATGCCAGAGGTGCGGGTTTAAGCTTATCTACCATTTATAAGACTCACGTCCTGAAGTTTAATTCTTGATCTGGGGTTCGTAGGGCCTGCAGCATTGCTCCTAAATTACTGACGGTCATGATAGTGGAGGGCTTCCCAGAAGCCGATCCAGATATCGAGCAACCCCAGGCCGCTGCACAGGCCGCGAAAAAAACCGGTTGAGACCAGGGTGCGAAGTGAGGGATAGGAGAGCAAAAGATAATTGTCGGTCCACTCGGGAGTCCATGGCAGGATGACGAGCAGAACGCCGGCGACGGCGCTAATCAGCACGAACAAGAAGACGGAAGTGCGATGCAGCCAGAGTTGCGTTCCGGTCTGGGCGGAATGGGCAACAACTGCTTTTTGGTCGAGGACTCCGGTGATGGTTTCGTGAGGCTCAGAGGGCGGAGCGGGCGCGGGACTGCTCTCGACGGGTAACTTAGGATCAGTGGTCAACGGGCGCTCCGCTCCGGCTGGTATGGAATCGCGCGGAAGGGATTACCGTACGCCGATAATGAAGAATAGGGCAAAAAACCCATCGGGTTATTCTACGTCTTCAGGGGCTTGATGCGCTCGGCGACGTCGCGATAATCGATGTTGCGGCCGTAAACTTCCATGAAGTGCTTGAGAGCGGAGGGCCTGTCACCGGCGGTCTCATAGGCGCCGGCAAGCTCATAGTGGAGAGCGGTACGAGTGTCTTCGTCAATCGATGAAGCTGCGAGAGCCTTTTGGTACCAGCGAATGGCGGCCTCGGGAACTCCCTTGTCGAGGAAGCACTGGGCCAGCCAGGTGTAGGTCTGCATGAGTTGCGGGAAAGGATGTCCTCGGTCAACGGCCTGACAGGTTTTTTGCAGCTCGCCGATGGCCTCATCGAGCAGGCCCATTTCCCGGAAGGCGATGCCCAGGTTGTAATGGGTTTCAGGGTCTTCTTCCGTGGGAGCGGCTCCGGATTCGAGATCCTGTTTGAGTTCGCCGAACATTTCGGCGAGGTCGACTCCGGCTTCCTCGCCAAGGGGCGACCCTTGGGCGTTTGTTGCTGGCGGGATAGCTGAAGGAATTTGCGGTGCAGGCGCCGCAAGTGTGGCTGCCGATTGCCGCGGCACCGGGGCCGAAACGTGCGATGAGATTGACGCACCACGGGAAGAGGCCGCGGCTGCGGCGCTGGCGGCTTTCATGCCCGACACCGGCGCCGGAGTTGCAGTGGGCACGTGCGCGGTTTTGAGTATGGGCTGAGGCTGCTGCGCAGGATCGGGGACTGGAGCGTCCTTGAGGAAGCCGTCACCTAAGGTAGCTTCGAGATCGGCTACGAACTCGCCAATGATTTCGGGTTGAGGCGCGCCGAGGACCGAGGGTGCCGTACTTGCAACCGGTTGAAGTTCTGGCTGGACCGAGTGCTCGAGTTGGGACGCACCTGCGGAAGCATGCTTGACGGCAGGTTCGGCTTGATGTGAGACGGATTCGGGAAGGAAGCTTCCGCCGAGAGAGGATTCAAGATCGGAGACAAAATCCTGAAGGACGCTGGGCGCCGGATCGACAGAAGGTTCCACGACGGTAGCGTCGGCTGCGGCGCTTTCCGCGTGTGGGGTAATTTGCGCGACCGCTTCCTCGGAAGCAGCGACTGGGATTTGGTTAGCGGTAGGCTCGGCTGAAGGTTCGTCGATCGTGAAGTCAGAGATGGAGTCTACAGCGGTCACTTCCTCTACAGCGGGGGCCTGTTGCGAGGATGCTGCGATTTCAGCCCGAAGCGCGCTGATTATCGCTTCGTCGCCGCTGAGAGATTGAAGCTTTTCAAAGGTGGCCGACGCCTGCTCGGGCATGCCGTGCTCGAGGTAGAAGCGAATTTCGTCGACGATTTCGGCGGTCTTTTCCGGGGTAAGTTTTTTCGCGGCAAGCTGAGTGCTCGGAACGTCATGATCGCCGACGGCGTGAGCGATTTCGATCCCGGCAGATTGAGTGGAGAATTCGTCGGCGTCGATCGTGATGGCGTCCTCCCATTCGGAGGAAAGATCGATTTCCGCAGCGGCGGCTACCTCGGGCTGAGGAGTATGCACGGTTTGTTCGGCGGAATGAACTTCGTGGAGCCGAATATGGGTGTCAGCGACCTGATTATCAGTATGATCATCAGCCTGATCGGCAACCACGGAAAATTCAACTTCTTCCGCAGGCTGGTTCGACGCCGTGGGCCAGGCAGCCTCTGGAGTCGGCTCGACCGCGATACCTGCGGGCCCAGAACTGGAGCCGGAAATAACGTGAGTCGCAGCACGGTGCTCATAGCGCTCGGCGAGCTCGCCGTAGCGGGTCGCTTCTTCGGGATATCCAGCTTCGGAGTACGCGCTCTGCAGAGTGCGGCAGCAGACGCCAGCTTCGGCAAAGCGGGCCGCACGAGTGTGCAGGGCGGCAAGGCGCTGGTTGAGGCGAAGATCGTTGGGCGCCTGAAGTAGCGCGGCCATGAGCGGGTCCAGGGCCTTGGCAGGCATGTTGTAAGAGATGAAGAGTTCCGCATCGGTAAGAGCGGAGCGCACGGCGAGCGCCACGGCATCGGAATAGTGCTGGTGAAGGGAAGGCGAAGTAGCTTCCAATTCGTCGACGATGACGGCGGCTTCCTCGGCGGAGATCAATTTTTCGGCCGCAGGTCCACCCAGCTGGCTGACCACCTGCTGGTAATGATTCAGGTGGATCGGATTGCCAGGCTCCATGGCGGCCAGCTTTTGATACAGATCTCGAGCTCGCGGAAGATCGCCGGACTGAAATGAGGAATGAGCCAGCAATTCGATGACTTCGGTGACGTGAGTGGACTCTCCTGCTTTTTGGAAGAGATCGAGAAGCTTTTCGAGCGAGGCAGGATTGTCGCTAACGTGCCCGATGACGCCGTGAAGGTTCTTTAAGACTTTGTCGGAATCCTCGGCCAGCAGGCGGTCGGCATGTTGGCAATAAATCTGGAGCGCATTTTCATATTGGCCGGCCTGCATAAGGGCGTCGGCAAACATGGAGATAGCCGCCAAGTCGTTGTGCACGGTCAGAAGCTTACTCGCGAGTGTGCCGGCGTCCGACAAGCGGCCATTTTTCAAGTAGGCACTAAGCAGGTCGCGCAAGCCATCCGGATTGGAATCGAGGTCGGGAACTTTCTGCAGAGAAACGATCGCAGCTTCGACGTCGCCGGACAGGAGCAGATTGCGACCCTGCATGAGCAGCGCATAGCTATTGCCGGGATCGAGGGTGAGCATGCGCTGAATGACATCTTCCGCGGGGCCGAACGAACCCTTGGCGCGCAGACTTTCGGCGACCGCCGAAAAAATCTGCCAGGCTTCCGTCTTTTTTCCAAGGCGGAGATAGACTTCCGCCAGGCGCGTGCGCATGTTGGTATTTTCCGGATCCATCTCCAGAATCTTCTGGAAGATGCGGACGGCATTCTCAAGTTCGCCGGACTTCAGGAACTCTTCGGCTACCTGCAGGTATTGAGAGCGTGCGTCATTGAAGAGCCCCTGCTGGGTATAGAGTTCAGCCAGCTTCAGCACGCTTTCGAGCGAAGGCTTGAGCTTGCTGATTTTCTTGTACATGGCGATGGCCTTGACCGTGAAACCTTGCGTGGCATAGGCATCGCCTACGGTCTTGAAACAATCGGTGGCTTTGTCGGCTTGGCCGAGACGGGAGTAAAGATCGCCGATGGTGTTCGTGACCGTGAGGTCTTTGGGATCGGCCTTGATAACTTTTGCGTACTCAGCGATGGCATTTTGCAGCTTTCCCTGCTGGACGTACTTCTCCGCAGCGCTGAGAGCCTTCTGTTTGTTGAATCCGAAACCGAACGCCATAAGAGTACTAACTCCAGCCCTGGTGTGAACTAAGCAAGCCTGCCCTGGAAACCGCTGACTGCTCCCGGGAAGTTGACCCGGGACGCCACGTGGCCAAACTCCTTTTCTGGAGGTGGCCGGTTGGACAAGTGCAATTGTACGGCTGGCAGTGTGGAATCGCATGGTTACCAAGGGTTACCAAAAGGGATTGTACGAACGAGTTACGATGGGAATCAGCCGTGGAAGCGGGCGGGGATGGTCTCTCTCTTTAATACAAAAGCGCTATGTGTCGGCAGATGCGGCAGAGTGTAATCTTCCGGATACGCTTTGAAGGTGTGCCGTCCGTCGCGCCGCCGGATGTTGCTTTTTGACTTTTTTGGCGTGGTGTAAAGCCGCCATTTCAAACCTTGAGTTCGCGCTCCATGGAAGGAAAAGTGGATCATGACGTGGATTAAAGCCGTGCCGCTGTCGGAGGTGGATGATAAGCTGCGCCGGGCAATGGAGGGGCAGCGGGCGTTGTATCCCGTGGAGTATGCCACGCCGGTGCATCCGGACGAATCGGGAGGGTCGACGATTGTCGCTTCGCACTCGCTGATTCCTGAGGCGCTATATCATGCGTTTGGAACGTTTGGGGCGCTGATGTCGCCGGAGTTGCCGCTGAGCCGGCGGCAGCATGAAATGATTGCCACCATGGTCTCGGTGACCAACCGGTGCGTATATTGAATCGAATCACACGCAGAGTTTCTGCGCAGGGTGACGCTGGATAAAGAACTGGTCGAGGCGCTGGAGAAGGATTACACGACCGCGCCCATCACGCCGCAGGAGCGCGTGATGGTGGACTATGTGGTGAAGTTGACGAAGGACGCGACCAAGGTTTGGAAGGATGATATTGAGGGGCTGCGGGCCGCCGGGTTTGACGATCGCGGGATTTTGCAGATCACACTGATTGCGTCGTGGTTTAACTACATTAATCGGGTGGCGGATGCGCTGGGGGTGGGGCGAGAGTAAGGTCTTTTGAAGAGGCGTTAGTTTTTTCTTGAGAGCGCTGAGGTCAAAACGCGATTTTGCGATGGGTACCGCCCGTGGCCCTTCAGATACTCTTAGCAAGAATGCTGTTTCACTACGATCTTTAGTCGTGAAGAAGACCAGCTGGATACTCGCGCAGGTTTTATGGCTTGCAATTTGCTTTGCCGCCAGGTGGCAATCATTTCAGGTTTGCTAGATGCTGACAGTGCGACGTCCCGACCCTTGATGCAGTCAGGCATTCACTTCCTAATCCTCGGCACACGCTATCGAGACTTTTTTGGTATGGCTTAGGAATCTGGTTGGCGGATATGCGATTGTTCCCCTCTGCAACTAAACTTGCATAGAGGCAAGGCTTCGGTTTTCTCTGTCGCATCTCCTCCTCATCCATGTCCGAATCGCTATCAGAGTTTTTCCTGACGAACTTTCAGGCGCATCGCAACCGCAACGCCCGCGCCTACGGGCAGCGCCGCGGTTACCGCATGGAGTGGTTCACCTACGGCCAGATTCTGGAGATGGCGTTTCAGTTTTGCCGGGATCTGGAGGCGCGCGGGATCAGCAAGGGCGACCGGGTGATGCTGTGGGGCCAGAACTGCGCGCAGTGGGTTGCGGCGTTTTTTGGCTGCGCGATGTGTGGCGTTGTTGTGGTTCCGATGGATGATACCGCGTCGGGGGATTTTGCGCGGCGCGTTTCGCAGCAAGTTAAGGCGAAACTTTCGGTTTGTTCCCGGAAGCATGCGAGTGAGGGTATTGCTTCGACTCCTATCGTTGTCATTGAGGAAATCAAAATCCCCACTTCTCGCAAAGGCAGCGAGAAGTGGGGCACCCCCGTCTCATCGTTTGCAGCCGTCGGCCGTGATGACATCTTGCAGATCGTTTTTACCTCCGGTACCACCGCGGAGCCTAAGGGCGTGGTGATCACGCATGGGAATGTGCTGGCCAACATTGATCCGCTGGAGCGGGCGATGCAGCCTTACTTGAAGTATGAGCGGTGGGTGCATCCGGTGAGGTTTTTGAACTTGTTGCCCCTGAGCCATGTGTTCGGACAATTCCTGGGAATGTTTTTGCCACCGTTGCTCGGTGGGACAGTCATTTTTCAGGAGGAGCTGAAGCCGTCGGAGATTGTGAGCACAATCCTTCGTGAACGTGTGTCCGTGCTGGTGAGCGTGCCGAGAGTTTTGCAGTCGCTGAAACAGAAGGTCGAGCGTGACCTCGAGGAGGGCGGGAGGCTTGAGGGCTTTCGCCGGAGATTTCGTGCGTCGGAAGGAAAACATTTCCTGATGCGATGGTGGATTTTCCGCGACATTCGCCGCCAGTTCGGATGGAAATTCTGGACGTTCATTTGTGGAGGCGCCGCGCTCGATGCCGAGACCGAACAATTTTGGGACCGGCTGGGTTATGCGGCCATCCAGGGTTATGGGCTGACGGAGACGACATCACTGATCAGCGTGAACCACCCTTTCAAACTAGGGAAAGGGTCGATTGGGAAAGTGCTGCCGGGGCGAGAAGTGAAGCTGGCCGAAGATGGCGAGATCCTGATCCGCGGCGGCGGAGTGGCGTCAGCATATTGGAGCGGAGACCATCAACAGCGAGTTAGCGATCAACAAGGTTGGTACCACACAGGAGACGTTGGCGCGCTGGATGACGCCGGGAATCTTTACTTCAAAGGCCGAAAGAAAGACGTGATTGTGACGCCGGCGGGGCTGAATATTTATCCCGAGGATTTGGAGGCGGCGTTGCGGAGGCAGCCGGAGGTGAAAGATTGTGTGGTGGCAGGAATTGAGCGCGGAGGAAACGCAGAGCCGTGTGCCGTACTCATTCTGCGAGAGGGTGCAGAGGCGCAGGAAGTGGTGGAACGCGCGAACCAATCATTGGCGGAATTTCAGCGTATTCGAATGTGGGTGACCTGGCCGCAGGAAGATTTTCCGCGAACGAGTACGCAGAAGCCGCGGCGGAGTGTAATTGCAGAGTTCGCCGGGAGACAAATCCGGAAGGGAGGAGAGAAAGATGTTGCGAATGATAATCCGGTGATGCAGATGATCGGGCGCATTACAGGGCGAAACGCGCAGAGGATGAATGCTGAGTTGAGGCTCGACTCGGATTTGGGATTGAGCTCATTGGATCGCGTGGAGCTGATCAGCGCGCTGGAAGATCGATATCAAGTGGATCTAAGCGAGACGAGTTTCAGCTCGGCGCGGGCCGTGGGCGACGTGGAGAAAATGTTGCGCGGTGAGGTGAAGTCGCGCGCCGAGTATCACTATCCGGGTTGGGTATTGCGGTGGCCGGTGACCTGGGTGCGATGGCTGGCGCAGTACTCATTAATGATGCCGGCCGTGATGCTGCTGGGCTGGCCGCGGATTGAAGGCCGGCAGAATTTACGGGGAGTGAAGGGGCCTCTGCTCGTGGTCTGCAATCATATTGGCGATGTGGATGTGGGTTTCGTGAAAACGGCCCTGCCGGCACGGTTGCGAAACAGATTGGCAACAGCGGCGGGCGGCGAGGCTTTGGAGAAGTTGCACTCCCCTGCTGCAGACAGAAGCTTCTTCGGGAAAATCTACGATCGGATTCAGTGGGTGCTGGGAGTTTCTCTGCTGAATCTGTTTCCGTTGCCTCGCGAACATGGTTTCCGGCAGAGCTTTGCCTATGCCGGTCAGGCGGTGGATCGCGGATATAGCGTGTTGGTATTTCCCGAAGGGCGGCACACCGTGGATGGAAAGATGAATCCGTTTCGCGCGGGAATTGGATTGCTGGCGAACAATTTGAATATTCCTGTATTACCGATGCGAATTATAGGATTGTTTGAAGTGAAGCAATCCGGCAAGAAGTTTGCGCGACCGTGGAAGATTGGAGTCCATATTGGACAGCCGATGCAGTTTGCCGCTGGCAGTGATCCTGCGCAGATTGCACGGGAGTTACAGACCGCAGTGGAAGCTTTGTAGGGGCTGTTGGGAACTCCTCGGGGAACGATGTCGTATTCCCGCAGGGGCTCGGAACTCAGTAGGCGGCGCATTTATTCTTCGTCCATATTGGTTTCTTCCTGGTGCGAGTCCGAATCGATTTTGACTTCCGGCAAATTTGCGCTACCGAGAGAGCGGTTGAGAGCCGGAAGATCAGTGGTGCTGAGCGTATCCCAGCGTTTCATTGCATCCGAGGCGTCGCGCGCAGTGGCTGCTGCCGCTTCAGTCTGCGCGGGCGTGGGTTCGGCATCTACTTGCCATACCTGGCCGTATAGAGTCGCAATCTGGCCATTGACTCGCCAGAGTGTGACCTCGCTGGATGGTGGCGCAGCGAAGCCGGCAGCCGTTCCCAGCACGGCGGAAAGCTTGTTCTGGAAGGACTGAACCGCATCGCGTGCCGGTCCGCTAGCTTGCTCACTGAGTTTTTGCAGCGGCCCACGGAGGGAGCCAGCTTGTTGAACTGCCCGAGAAGTTTGCGTCAACAATGCTGCCAGCCGTGCTTCAAGCTGGAATTTTTTCTCAAGGCCAGCGTTGGAAGTCTTTACGCGAGGGTCCATCTTCACCGTGAAAGTCGCGGTAGAGCTCTTACCATCAGCGGTGAGCCGTGCTGTGTAAGTGCCCGGTAAAGCCGTAGGTCCAAGCGGCAAGCGGGGAGTATCACCCGGAATGGCGGCGATGGGATACTCGTGGCGCGCCGCATCGGGCGCGGGATAATGCAGATCCCAAACCCAGCGATGCATGCCGGCATCGGAAGGCAGGGAACGGAATGGACGCAGCCAGTAAAGCGGAATGAGTTGCTTCTTCAATTCTTCTTCCGTGACCGGTGGCTTATCGGTGCTGGAAAACTTCCGAACGAGCTGGCCGTGATCATCGAGAATCTCAAGAGTCAAGGGATCAGACGAAGAACTCGCCAGATAGTAGTCAATGATCACGCCATGAGGCGGATTTGCGGCCGCTGGTTCGTCGGGTGGAAGCGGGGTGTCAGTGTTGGTGTCACGCTGGATGCGGAAAGCGGGGGCTGGGTTGAAGAGATGAGCGCCGGCGGCAGCGGTGAGGCTTGCTACTTCGCGTAGCGGGGCAATATCGTCGAGAATCCAGAATGAGCGGCCGTGGGTGGCGACGATGAGGTCATCGTTGTGAATCCAAAGATCGCGCATGGAAGTGTGCGGCAAGTTCAGTTGCAGAGATTGCCAGTGATCGCCATCATCGAATGAAACCCAGACGGAATTCTCTGTGCCGGCGAACAGCAGGCCCTTGCGCACCGGATCTTCGCGGACGGTATCCACCGGACCGAAGTCGGGAAGGCCGGCGATGATCAGTGTCCAGGTTTTGCCGGCGTCGTGAGTGCGGTAGAGATAAGGGTGATTGTCATTGAGACGGAAGCGGCTCACCGACACGTAGGCGGTATCGTCATCGAAGTGCGATGCACTGATCTGCGTGACCTTGCTCCAGGGGATCAGATCTTTGGGAGTGATGTCATTCCACTTCTTCCCGCCGTCACGAGTTTGCCAAACCAGTCCGTCATCGGTACCGGCCCAGAGCGTATTGATGTTTTTGAATGATGGCGCGAGCGCGTAGATAACGCCGCGTTGCTTGTCGGCGCCTTTGGGGATGAGGCTACCAACGCTAGCCGGCACGCCGGGATTTTCACGAGTGAGATCGTCGCTGATCGTCTGCCACGAAGTTCCACCGTCTGTGGTTTTGAAGAGAACGTTGCTGGCGTAATAAAGAACGTGCGGGTCCAAAGGCGAGAACATTGTGGGCGCGGTGCGGTCGGTGCGGTACTTCGAGTTGCGCAGCGGGATCGGAGTAATGTTCTGGACCTGCCCGGTGGACCAGTGAAACTTGGAGACTTCGCTTCTGCCGCCTCCATAAATAACGTCAGGGTCCAGCGGGTCAGGGGCGACGTAGCCATATTCGATCACGCCGACGGGATGCCATTCGCGAAACGTAATTTCGCCGTCGTTGCCGCGGCTGGAGATGCAGACCGAACCGCTCTCCTGCTGGCCGCCGCAGACACGATAGGGAAAAGTTGGAGTTACTGAGACGTGATAAATCTGCGCGGTGGGTTGGTTGTACCAGGAACTCCAGGACACTCCGCCGTTGACGGTCACGAGCGCACCTTGATCGCTGACGAGAAGAATAATGTTTGGGTCGTTGGGATTGATCCAGAGATTCTGATAGTCGTCGCCGCCCGGCGCGCCGCGAAAGCCGAACCAGGTCTTGCCGCCGTCGGTCGACGTCATTGTTACTGTGCTGGCGCTGTAAACGATGTCGGCATTCCTGGAATCGACTCGCGGAATGGGGAGATCTCCACCGCCGATGCGGCCAGAGGGGCGCGGATCGTCGGTTGCCTTGTACCAGTTTTCGCCCGCATCGTCAGAGCGGTAAACGGCGAGCGCGCCGGAGGCCATCCCCAGCGTGGCATAAAGGCGGCGAGGATCAGTGGGAGCGATTGCGACATAGATTTGCGATAAATCCTTCGGCAAGCCGCTCGTCAGAGGGTGCCAGGTGTTCCCGCCATCGGTGGACTTGAATAATCCGCCGCCGGTTCCGTTGACTTCGTTATTGTCCTCCCATGGGCCTTCGCGGACCTCCCACATTGAGGCATAAATCACATCAGGATTCGAGAGGTCGATCTCCACATCGGAGGCGCCTGTATTCTCATCTTTGTAAATAATCTTCTGCCAGGTCTGGCCGCCATCGGTGGAACGGAAAAGACCGCGCTCTTCATTGGGACCGTAAGGATGGCCGAGCACGGCTGCGAAAACGCGATTCGGATCGCGAGGGTCGATTGCGAGGGCCGGAATTTGTTCGCCGTCGGGCTGGCCCAGGTGGGTCCAGGTTTTTCCGGCGTCTGTCGATTTGTAAACTCCGTTGCCAACGGAGAGGTCGGGTCGATGCAGCCCTTCGCCGCTCGCGACATAAATAATGTTGGGATTGGACGGAGACACGGCGATTGCGCCGATGGACTGAGTAGGCTCGTGGTCGAAGATGGGATTCCAGGTGCGGCCGTAGTCGTCCGTCTTCCAGACGCCGCCGTTGACTTGGCCCATATAGAAGACATTCGGCTGGCCGGGAACACCGGTGGCGGCGCGAGTGCGGCCGCCGCGGAACGGGCCGATCATGCGCCAATGCAGTTCCTGATATGTGTTCTCGGGAATCTGCTGTGCGATGATCGCCTGAGGCAACAGAATCGAAACACAAACGAGCAGATTACGTACTGCCTGCAATATGGTCACTTGGGCCCCCTCAGACACCAATGCCAAACCACACAGACTACTCTAAAAATTGCAGGGACGCGTGGAAGACAACCCTTACTTCCGCCAGAACCTTGTTCGTATCAGCTTCGTTCGTAGCAACTTTCCAACGTATATCAGAAGGAAGGAGAAAGAATAACAAAGAAAGTTGTTGCGCGTGATGCACTAACGGATCTCAGCGAGGCTTAGCTTTAAATCGCCATCTTTCGGGACTGGAGTTGCTCCGGATTGGCTGGCGACCCACGCTCCGACACGGTTCGCGGTTTCATTGACCTGCGCCAGAGGCACTCTCTGCAGATATCCGTGCACCAATGCGGCGGTGAAGGCATCCCCAGCGCCGACGGTGTCGGCAACATTGACTTTGAAACCGGGATGCTCTGTCTCTTCGTCACCGGCTACCAGCAGGCTGCCATGATTGCCGCGAGTGATGCAGACCAACTTCAAGTCGAAAGAAGAGAGCAAGCGGCGCGCCGAAGCTTGCTCGCTGCCATCTTCCAATTGAAGTAAGAGCATCACACGGGGAAGCTCTTCATGGTTTAGTTTGACGATGTTTGCCAGCTTCATCGAATCCGCCACCACCTGCGCTGTAAAGAAGGATTGACGCAGATTAATATCACAAACACGCAATGCAGCAGGCCGCATGCCAACGAGAAAACTGCGCATGGTGGCGCGGCTGCGCTCGGATCGCTGGGCCAGCGTGCTAAAACAAACCGCATCGGTTTGCTGCGCCAACCGCTGCCACTGCGGCGTCCAATCGAGAAAGTCCCAGGCAACAGGCTGAGCGATCTCAAAGCAAGGCTGGCCGCTACGGTCCACCTCGACCTTAACTGTACCCGTAGGATGATCCGCATCTTTCTGCACGAATTCAGTTGAGAGGCCAAGCTGCCCCAGTCGATCAATCGCTTCCCTGCCCTGCGCATCGTCGCCCAGGCGGCTCGCTGGAATTCCTTCGTCCCCAAGCAGAGATGTAATGTAAGCGAAGTTGGCTGGAGCCCCACCCAAAAGCTTTCCGGAGGGAAACAGGTCCCAAAGCAACTCACCCAAACCTACGACCGTATTTTTCTTGCTCAACATGGAGGGTTTCTCGAGGAAACTGAGAGTTGCAGGAACGCGGCAACAGGCGGAGAATCGGGACGCACGCATTGAGCTTGCCGCATAGCGCAGGTCTCGCAACAAAAATCATTCAACGTCAGAGGTACCGGTTCTTATGACCAGGTCAATTTCCATCAAGAGCTGCGTGAAGCTGCTGGCTCTGCTTCTGGCGCTGGCCTCACAGGATAGCGCAAGTTGGCCGTTTGGGGTGTGGCGCCGTCTATCCGACAGCCCGGTAATTTCGCCGCGAGGAGATGGATGGGAGTCGGCAGGGACATTCAATCCTTCCGTGGTTCTACGCGACGGGAAAATTGTCATGCTTTACCGGGCGCAGGACAAGGGCGGCACCTCGCGGCTGGGATATGCCGAGAGTGCAGACGGGATCCACTTCACACGGAGGAGCGAGCCGGTATTTTCGCCCGCGGAAGATTACGAGAAAGATGGCGGGGTGGAAGATCCGCGCCTGGTTCAATTCGGCGGCACTTACTATTTGACTTACACCGGCTACAACAAGAAAGACGCACAGTTGTGCCTGGCAACATCGAGAGATCTGATCCACTGGGAGCGAAAGGGAGTAATCCTTCCCGCTTACAAGGGGCGCTGGAACATTCGCTGGACGAAGTCCGGAGCGATTGTGCCGGAGAAAATTGGCGGCAAGTACTGGATGTATTTTCTGGGAACGGCCAAGGACAACAATGACCAGGTCGGTCTGGCTTCGTCGACTGATCTATTGCACTGGACGGAGGAGACCGATACTCCCGTCTTACCAGTGCGTGCAGGAAAATTCGATGCACGAGTAGCTGAACCGGGGCCGGCGCCAATCGTAACGGCGAAAGGTATTGTTCTCATCTATAACGGCGCCGACGACAAGCTGGTCTACCGTACCGGCGTTGCTATGTTCGACCGGAATAATCCGCGGGTGTTGATCTCGCGGACGGACATTCCCATCTTCGCTCCTGAGAAGCAATGGGAAAAGGTCGGGCAGGTTCCGAACGTTGTGTTCGTAGAGGGCATGGTGCGGCAGGAGAAACGATACTTGTTTTACTACGGTGGCGCGGACACTAATGTGGGTGTGGCGGAGGCGCCGATTATTCCTTGACGGGAAGCCGCGCATGGCTTTTGTATTCCAGGACGCCCAGACTGTAAACTGTTCGCTTGCGTCATGAGCGAAGTTGCGCACATCTTTGTTTGCGGAGGAAGCGCGGAATGAGAAAGATCACGTTGTTGGGTATTTTACTGGTGAGTGCGTATCTAGCAGTAGCAGTTGCCCTGGGTCAGACGTCATCGAATACCGAGAAAGCGAGCGATCAGCAATGGTGGAAGCACGCGGTCTTTTACGAAATTTATCCTCGCAGCTTTGCCGACAGCAACAATGATGGCGTGGGCGATCTGAGGGGCATCGCTTCGAAGCTGGATTACCTGAAAGATCTGGGCGTGAATGCGATCTGGATTTCGCCGTGCTTTCCCTCGCCGCAAGTGGATTTTGGCTACGATGTTTCGGATTACGAAAATATTGATCCGATGTACGGCACGCTGGCGGATTTCGATTACCTCGCCAGTGAGGCAAAGAAGCGAGACATCCACATCATCCTTGACTTCGTTGTTAACCACACCTCGGATCAACACAAGTGGTTTTTGGATTCCAAGTCGTCGCGAACCTCGCCTTACCGCGATTGGTATATCTGGCGGGACGGCAAAGGGCCGGGAGAGCCGCCCAACAATTGGGTCTCGACGTTTGGCGGATCTGCATGGAAGTTCGATCCGACTACCGGTCAGTACTATTACCATTTTTTTTATCCCGAGCAGCCGGATTTGAACTGGCGCAATCCCGCGGTGAAGGATGCCATGTTCGACGTGACGCGCTGGTGGTACAAACGCGGCGTCTCCGGCTTCCGCCTGGATGCGGTGGATACGCTGTTTGAAGACCCGAATCTGAAAGACAATCCCATCAAACAACCTGGAAAGAATGCCTTCGGCGATCCTTTCGAGCAGAATAAATACAACACAAAGCTGCCCGAGGTTCACGATATTTTGCGCGGCTTGCGCAAGGTTGCGGATGAACATGACGCGGTTTTGATCGGCGAAACCTGGACCGCTGACGTTGCTGAACTTAACCAGTATTACGGCAAGGGTAATAACGAACTGCAGTTACCCATGGATTTTCTTTTCACCATGGTGAATAAACTGTCGCCGGCGGAATTCCGCAAACAGATCGCCGCGGTGGACGCGGCTTCCGGCTGGCCCACCTTTGTGATCAGCAACCATGACATTGTGCGCTCCTATGATCGTTACGGCGACGGCAAGCACAATGACGAGATTGCAAAGCTCATGGGGGCGCTTTATCTCACGCTTCGCGGAAGTCCGATTATGTATTACGGCGAAGAGATTGGAATGAAAACCACTCCGCCCACGCGCCAGGAGGATGTGAAGGATCCCATCGGGCGCAAGGGCTGGCCGAAAGAAAAAGGACGCGACGGCGAGCGCACCCCAATGCAGTGGGACAGCAGCGAAAATGCAGGCTTTACTAAAGGGACGCCGTGGCTGCCGGTTCCTCCGACTTACAAGACGCACAACGTGGCGGATGAATCGAAAGATCCGAACTCAGTGCTGGTTTTTTACAAGAATGTTCTCAACCTGCGTCACAGCAATCAAGCGCTGCTCGACGGAAAATACAAGGCGATCAACGAGAATGATGCGAACGTGCTTTCTTATTTGCGGCTCTATAAGGGGGAAGGGGTGGTCGTATCGCTGAATATGTCGGATAAGCCGCAAAAGCTAACTTTGGATTTGAAAGGCAACGGGTTCTCGTCGGCCAAGAGTCTGATCGCTACCGAAAAATCGCAGATCCAGGGACAGGACGTTTCGCTTGAACCCTACGGAGTTTTTATCGGCGAGCTTCAAAAGTAGAATCTGAAAGATGGGGTGCGCGCAGGGATATCACTTCCAGCCCTTGGAACGGGAGACGGCTTCGTTCCATCGCTCTCGCAATTCGTTCACCTGAGAGCGAGGCATGTGCGGTTCGAACCTGGATTCTTCGCGCTGCAATTCCGTAATAGCCCGCGTCTCTTTCCAGAAACCGACGGCCAGGCCAGCTAAGTATGCGGCGCCCAGCGCGGTTGTTTCTGTCATCGCAGGACGCACCACGGGCACTCCGAGAACGTCAGCCTGAAATTGCATGAGAGCGTCGTTGGCAGACGCGCCGCCATCCACGCGGAGCTCAATTAAAGGAGCGCCAGTGTCAGTTTGTACTGCGTCCATGAGATCCGCGACCTGGTAGACGATGCTTTCAAGGGCAGCTCGCGCGAGGTGACCTGCGGTGCTGCCGCGGGTGAGGCCGACAATTGCGCCACGGGCATGAGGATCCCAGTGCGGAGCGCCGAGGCCGACGAAAGCTGGAACGAAATATACTCCCCCATTGTCTGGAACAGAACCCGCCAGAGCTTCTACTTCTGCTGACGTACGAATGATCCGCAGGCCGTCGCGCAGCCACTGCACCACAGCTCCGCCCACAAAGATGCTGCCCTCGAGCGCGTAGTGGGTTGTGTGGCCAATTCGCCAAGCGACGGTCGTGAGCAGGCGGTTCGTTGATACGAGCGGGCGTGTGCCGGTGCTCTGCAACATGAAACAACCGGTCCCATAAGTGTTCTTGGTGAGACCGGGAGTAACGCATCTTTGCCCGAACAGTGCAGCTTGCTGATCACCGGCGATGCCTGCAATGGGTATGCCGTCAAGTCCTGGGGCTGAACTAACTTCTCCGTAGATCTCGCTGGAGGGCCGGACCGAAGGCAACATCGACGCGGGGATTTGGAAGAGATCGAGCAATTCGTCATCCCAGTTTCCAGTATGCAGATTGAAGAGCATGGTGCGGGATGCATTGCTGGCGTCGGTGATGTGCAGTTGGCCGCCAGTCAGTTTCCAAATGAGCCAGGAATCCACAGTGCCAAAGGCCAACCGGCCCCCTGCAGCAAGCTGCCTCGCATTGGCTACATTTTCCAGAATCCAGGAAATTTTGCTGCCAGAGAAATATGCGTCGATCAACAAGCCTGTCCGCTGCTGGACGAGGCTCTCATGACCTCGCGCCTTGAGTTGCTCACAATACGCGGCAGTGCGGCGGTCCTGCCAGACAATGGCGTTGCAGATGGGGATGCTTGTATCGCGATCCCATACGAGCGTGGTCTCGCGTTGATTCGTAATGCCGATCGCGGCAACATCCCTCGCCTGTACGCCCGCTTTTGTCAGGGCTTCTAACGCGACTGCGATCTGCGAACCGGCGATCTCTTCGGGATCGTGCTCGACCCATCCGGGCTCGGGAAAGATCTGCGTGAACTCTCGCTGCGCGAGAGATCGGACGGCGCCTTGATGGTCAAATAATAGGGCTCTAGAACTTGTCGTGCCTTGATCGAGCGAGAGAATGTAGGGCAAAAGGCCTCCTGCTTTTTGCGAAGTCTAGGACGTGAGCTGAGACGAGCGCAAGAACCGCCGAATGCCAAAATCGTAAACCGCGGCGCCGACAAGTCCTCCCAGCAGCGGCGCAAACACGGGAACCCACCACACGCGCGGGCCGTCGGTCAGGCCATTGTTTCGAAATCCGGCCACCGCAGTGAAGAGGCGCGGACCAAAATCGCGAGCCGGATTGATCGCATAGCCGTGCATGCCCCCGAAGCTCATCCCAATCGCAACAACCACCAACCCGATCATCGCGGGCGCCAGGTTGGCGCCGGGCGGAACATTGAGTTCGTCGGTAATAGCCAACACCAGCAGCAGCAGCAGAGCCGTGCCGATCACTTGGTCCAGAAATCCGGCTTGAGGCCACGTGGGAAATGCCGGGAAGGTTGTAAACACGCCGGCGGTTTTTTCGAGCGAAGGGTCGAATTGACGGAAGGCCGGCAGATAATTTTTGTACACGAGTGCGGCAGCAAGGAATGCGCCTGCCGTCTGCGCGATGGAATACGGCAGAACCTTGCGCCATGGGAAGCCGCGGAAGACGGCCACAGTCAGAGTGACTGCCGGATTAAGATGGCCGCCGGAAACCTTTCCCGCCACATAAATTCCCATGGTTACGGCTAGGCCCCAGCCCAGCGTGATGTTGGTATACCCGCCGTGGGCGGTCAGCGGCGCATTTGAGGGGAACAGAACAACCATGGCGACCACACCGTTGCCAAACAGGATCAAGACGAAGGTTCCGAGGAACTCGGCGATCAACTCAGCAGTCAGACCTGGTTTCTTCATTCAGTCGTCTCTAACGTTCGGCTGCGTGGCTCTTCCAAGCCCGAGTAGTCTAGCAAGAATTTGAGTCAGCGCTACGCCTTTCAGAAGCGTGGTCTTTGCCGCTACACGGAGCGGACCTCTCACGGTTACCAAAGTGTCATGAAAATACACGATTCCATCCTTGACAGCGCGGTCACAGCCTGTAAAATAAGAGAATATTTATTCATGCATATGAATAAATATTCATAATGAATAAAGTCTTGCGTCAGAGAGCCGTTTTGGAAGCGTTAAGGCAAGGGCCGGTGGCCAGCCAGGAGGATCTGCAGCGGGCTTTGCGGAAGCGGGGTTTCAAGGTGGGGCAGGCGACGCTGTCGCGGGATATTCGCGACCTGAACCTGAGCAAGACTGCCAGCGGATACAACTTGCCGCAAGGCGAGGGTTCGGCTGGTCTGGCTCTACCTCCCGTACAACGGCTGGTTCGCGAGTTTGTACTGGATGTGAGGCCGGCGCAGAATCTGCTGGTGGTGAAAACCATCATAGGCAGCGCGCAGCCCGTTGCAGCGGCCCTGGATGAGCAGGAATGGGACGAATTAGTGGGGACAATTGCAGGAGACGACACGATTCTGATTGTTTGCCCCGACAAAGACGGCGCGAAGAAAATCGAACTCCGCATTGAGGAGATGCTCGGCTGATGCCCGCGAAGCTCAAAACCGCAGTCCTTGGAGCCAGTGGCTATTCCGGGCTGGAGTTGACGCGGATTCTCGATCGCCATCCGCGACTCGAAAAGCCGGTGCTGCTGCGCCGCGAGGGAGGCAGCGATGGTGCAACAGATTTGGCGCAGATGTTTCCGGAGTTGTCCGGCAACGGCGGTTTTCCGCTTCGATTGCTGTCCTGGCCGGAACTGAAACGCCAGGGCGTGCAGTTGCTTTTTCTGGCGACGCCGCATGAAGCGTCGAGGTCTCTTGCGCCCGAGGCGATCGCGCAGGGCCTGCGCGTGATTGACCTCAGCGGAGCGTGGAGGTTGAAGCAGGCGCAACATCGGGCCGTCTACTCGTTCCAGGATGCGGACGCTGCCACGGCTGCGGAGTTAACTGAGAAAACCGCGTACGGCTTGCCGGAGTTGAATAGCGACCGTATCGCCTCAGCTCAACTGGTGGCGAATCCGGGGTGCTATGCGACTTCGGTGATTCTGGCGTTGGCGCCGCTGCTGCAGGGGAAGCTAGTGGATCGAAGCCGCGGGATCATTTCCGATTCGAAGTCAGGCGTGTCAGGGGCGGGAAAAGCGCCTACGTCGCGCACGCATTTCGTTTCCGTGGCGGACAATTTTTCCGCCTATGCAGTGTTCAATCACCGGCATCTGGGAGAGATGGTGGAGCAGTTGGGACTTGATGATGAGGAGCTGACCTTCACGCCCCATTTGCTGCCAATTCCGCGCGGTATTTTGTCGACCATCTACGTACGCTTGAGACAGGCGATGAAACCGGCGGAGGTGGAATCGTGTCTGCGTGATTTTTATGCGGGCAAACACTGGGTGCGGGTGTTTGCGTCGCCTCAGTTGCCGCAGTTGCAGTTTTCATTGCACACCAACTATTGCGATCTTGGCTTCTGCCTGGCGGAGGATGGGCGGCGTCTGGTGCTGGTTTCCTGCGTGGACAATTTGCGAAAGGGCGCGGCCGGTCAAGCCGTGCAGAACATGAACCTGATGTACCAGTGGGGAGAGCGGGAGGGTTTGCAGTGACGATTGTGGTAAAGATTGGCGGCGCGGCGATTGAAGATGCTGCAATCCTGCGGAAGTGTGCACAAGCCATTGCGGAATTGGCTCAGGACGGCCATCGCGTGGCGGTGGTTCATGGCGGAGGCGGGGCGCTCACCCGGATATTGGAGCGGCTTGGGAAAAAGAGTGAATTCGTAAATGGATTACGCGTCAGCGATGCGGAGACGCGGGATACCGCGCTGATGGTGTTGGGTGGAATCGTCAACAAAAAACTGGTGGCGGCGGTTCAGGCAGCGGGCATGCCGGCGATCGGATTCTGCGGTGGCGATGGCATGACGTTCCGCGCACGGAAAAAATTTGTTCATGGACACGACATGGGGTTTGTCGGAGAGATTTGCTTCGCCGAGCCCTGCTGGATTGAAGCGCTGTGGCGGCAAGGAGCGATTCCCGTGATGGCTTCGCTGGCGCTCGGAGCCGACGGGGAATACTACAACGTGAATGCCGACGAAATGGCGGCGTCCTGTGCTGCGGCTTGCCACGCCGACACTCTAATTTTTCTCACTGACGTGCCCGGAGTGAAAGACGCGGAGGGCAGTGTGATGCCGTGGCTCAGTACGAAGCAGGCGGCAGAATTGGCGGCCAGTTCGATTATCAGCGGTGGCATGTTGCCCAAGCTGCAAGCCTGCGGTCTGGCGCTGAAACAGGGAGTGGGCCGAGTGAGAATTCTGCCGGCGAATGAGGTGGAACTTTTGCCGCAGTTTTATCTCACGAAGATTTCCTGCGGAACGGAGGTTACATATTCATGAATCCGTCGGTTGCCGCACGTCGCAAATTGCATTCGAATCCACACGCGCAGAAGAAGGAGTCGCAGTTGAATATTCAAGTGCAAAGTAGATCGGCGGCTGTTCCAGCAAGAGAGCCGCAAGGGTTTTGGTGTCCGGACCTGGTATCGACACGCGAGCTTGGGGCTGCAGGCGTTGACGCAGTTTTGAATCTCGCGGGAATCATAAAGGCGCGACCAGCCGATTTTCGCAAGGCGCTTACCGGCAAACAAATGGTAATGTTCTTCGAGAAGGCCTCGCTGCGAACGCGGTTGACTTTCGAAGCAGGAATGACGGGCATGGGAGGCTCGGCAATGTTTGTCGACCAGACTCATGAACGGCTGGGTGCTCGCGAGACGCTGAGCGATGTGGCGCACAATCTGGACCGCTGGGTGGATGTGATCGTGCTGCGGACCTTTTCGCAGGAGACTATCAAGGGCATGGCAGAGTATGCGTGCATCCCGGTCATTAACGCGCTTAGCGATCTGGAGCATCCCTGCCAGGCGCTAGCCGACTATTTCACATTTGCGGAGCGCTTCGGAGATATAAAAGATCGCTCGCTGGCGTACGTCGGCGACGGCAATAATGTGGCGCATTCGTTGCTGCTTACCTGCGCGTGCCTGGGGTCTTCCATACGAATCGCGACTCCGCAGGGCTACGAGCCGAATCCGCAGATTGTTACCGCGGCGCGCGAGATTGCGGCAGAGACCGGCGCCGAGATTGAATTGCTGACCGACCCGCATGATGCGGTTTCCGGGGCTGATGCGATTTACACTGATGCGTGGGTCAGCATGGGTCAAGAAAATGAAACAAACGAGCGGGCAGAGATCTTTCCGCCTTACCAGGTGAATGCGGAACTTATGGCGGAAGCCGCGCCCCATGCAGTCTTCATGCATTGCCTGCCAGCTCACCGCGGGCTGGAAGTGACGGACGAGATTATGGATTCGGAGAGATCGTTGATTTTCGAACAGGCGGAAAACCGTCTGCACGTACAGAAGGCAATTCTCTATTTACTGCTGGGCGGCGGTGATCGTCTGCCTGCAAGGAGTGCTCATGCCTGAAAAAGTTGTGCTTGCATATTCTGGTGGACTCGACACCTCCATCATTATTCCGTGGCTCAAAGAGAATTACTCTTACGATGTGATCGCGATGATCGGCGATGTGGGCCAGGGCGACGATGTCGAAGCCGTGGTTAAGAAGGCCTACGCGACAGGCGCAAGCAAGGTAATCGTGGAGGATCTCCGAGAAGAATTCCTGACGGGATATGTCTTTCCAGCGCTGCAGGCGGGTGCGGTTTACGAGCACAAGTATCTGCTGGGCACGTCGCTGGCCCGGCCTGTGATTGCGAAGCGCCAGGTCGAAGTCGCATTAAGGGAGGGTGCCACGGCAGTCGCGCATGGCTGCACGGGGAAAGGCAACGATCAGGTTCGCTTTGAGTTGACCTACCAGGCGCTCGCGCCGGAGCTGAAAGTGATTGCACCGTGGCGGGAGTGGTCGCTGAAATCGCGCGAGGATTGCCTGGATTACGCGCAGCAGCACGGCATTCCGGTGGAGGCAAGCCGGGAGAAAATTCATAGCCGCGACCGCAATCTCTGGCACTTGAGCCACGAAGGCGGAGAACTGGAAGATGCGGCGAATGCGCCGCTACCGACCACGTGGCAGATGACGCGGTCGCCGCAGGACGCGCCGGACAAAGAGGAAAAGGTCACCATCGATTTCGAGAAAGGGACTCCTGTCGCGGTGAATGGAATGAAGCTCGACCCCGTGTCTCTGGTTGAATTGCTGAATGAAATCGGCGCGCGCAACGCGGTGGGCCGCGTGGACTTGGTAGAAAACCGCTTCGTTGGAATCAAGTCGCGCGGATGTTACGAAACACCAGGCGGAACCTTGCTGATTACGGCGCATCGAGAGCTGGAGGCGCTGTGTCTGGAGCGGGAGCTTGCGCACTTCAAGCAGCACGTGGCGCTGAAGTATGCGGAGCTGGTTTACTTCGGTTTATGGTTCACGCCGCTGCGCGAGGCGCTGGATGCTTTCGTCGCCAGCACGCAGACTGAGATCACCGGCAGCGTGACGCTGTCTTTGTATAAGGGAAACGTATCGGTGGTGAGCCGCCAGTCGGAGTATTCGCTCTACCGCACCGATCTCTCCTCCTTCACCATGGGCGACAGCTATGACCAGAAAGACGCGGCGGGATTTATCCGCATCCTCGGACTGCCGTCGCGCACGCGTGCTCGGACCCGTCAAGAGGTGGCACGATGAAGATGTGGTCTGGGCGGTTCCGGCAGCCGCTGGACCCGCAATTCGAACGCTGGCAGCGGTCGTTCGAGTTCGACCGCCGGCTGCTGCGCTACGAGCTTGAGGGGAGCGCAACTCATGCCCGCGCTCTGAAAAATGCCGGAATTCTTTCTGCCGAAGAACTCATCAGCATTTTGCAAGGGCTGCAGCAGATTGGCGAGATGGCTGTAGCCGCCAACGGACTTGCCGAAGACGATGAAGCCGAGGACGTGCATCACTTCGTCGAAATGCAGTTGGTCACGCGGATTGGAGAGGTTGGCTACAAACTGCACAGTGGCCGAAGCCGCAATGAGCAGATTGCCACCGACCTGCGTCTTTACGTGCGCGCTGCGATCGATGAACTGCGAGTTCAGCTGGCTGAGGTGTGTGGTGTCTTTACCGATCGTGCCGATCAGGCCGGCAATGCTGCCATGCCTGCGTACACGCATCTGCAGCACGCCGAGCCAGTCCTGGTGGCGCATTGGCTGCTGGCCTATGTGGAAATGTTCCTGCGCGATGCCGACCGGCTGGCCGATTGTCGCAAGCGTTTAAATATGTGCCCCCTAGGATCGGGTGCCGTTGCGGGCGCGACTCTCCCGCTGGATCGGGCTCTAATGGCGGATGAGCTCGCGTTCGCCGGGCCGACGGCCAACAGTATCGATGCCACCAGTGACCGCGACTTCATCCTGGAATTCGTCAATGCGATTTCGCTATTGAGTCTGCATCTGAGCCGATGGGCGGAGGAAATGATTATCTTTTCTTCCCAGGAGTTTGCTTTCGTGCAGTCGCCCGAGGCTTATTCCACGGGCAGCAGCGCCATGCCGCAGAAGAAGAACCCTGATTTGCCGGAACTGCTGCGGGGAAAGACCGGACGCGTGGTCGGGGCGGCAACGGCTCTCATGGTTACGCTAAAAGGCTTACCTCTGGCTTACAACAAAGACCTCCAGGAGACGCAGGAGCCTCTTTTCGATGCCGCGGACACTGCGCTCGACTTGCTGCCGCTTGCCGCTGGCTGGATGAAGGCGGTCGAGTTCGATTACGCGCGCATGAACGAAGCAGCACAGTCGGGATTCATGAACGCGTGGGCGGCCGCAACTTATTTGGTGAACCGTGGCGTTCCTTCACGCCTGGCGCATGAACAGATCGGCAAGGCGGTAAAGCTGTGCCTGGAAAAGAATCGCGAGCTTGAGGATTTGACGCTCGACGAGTTGCGGACTCTGCATCCCGCTTTCGAGGAAGATTTTCATGCCTGTCTGAAACCGGCCGCGGTACTCGCGATCCACGACGTCGTTGGCGGCACCGCGCCGGCCAGGGTGAGGCAAGGGATCGTCGCCGCTAAAAAGAAAATCGAGTTCCTGCGCGAGGAGGTCCATGCGCACGCGTAAAGCTATTTTGCCGGATGCTCAGCACATCCATAATCTGATCTCTACTTATTCGAGCGACGGCACCTTATTGCCCCGCACGCTGGCGGAGATTTGTGAGAACGTCCGAGATTTTGTCGTTCTGGAAGAAGACGGCCGCATCGTCGGATGCGGCGCGCTGCATCTTTATGGCACGCACTTGGCTGAGATTCGTTCCATCACCGTTGCGCCTCGCACCCAGGGCAAGGGCGGAGGCAGCCGGTTGATGAAAGCTCTCGTCGCGGAAGCGAAACGTCACCGAGTCGATTGCGTATGCCTGTTCACGCGCGCGCCAGAATTCTTTGCCCGACAAGGATTCCAGATGGCGCAGCGGGAAGATCTTCCCGACAAGATTTACAAAGATTGCCACGTGTGTCCACGATTTCACCGGTGCGATGAAGTCGCGATGGTGCGCGGCAAGCTGCCCACATTCGCAATTCTTCCCGAACCCGCGAACTGGCTGGTGAAACTTCAGGTTTGAACTCAGGGCTTAAACCTCCTCATTATCACGCGCAAAAGCCGGTCAGGTTCTTTGCAGAGCAATCCCCAGCCGCGGCTCCCAGTGCTATGATTCCGAGGCAGACGTGGGAAACTCATAACTATGTCAATTGCCACCCCGAGCCGCTCAACCGCCGTTTCTCCTGACACGCCATCTTCCTACAAAGTACCGCTGGCGATCGTGACCACTCTGTTCTTCATGTGGGGCTTTCTCACCTGCCTGAATGACATTCTTGTACCGCACCTGAAATCAATTTTCGACTTGAATTACCGGCAGGTCATGCTGGTTCAGTTTGCCTTCTT
>JBAVZU010000292.1:0-6336 GCA_049588915.1 Candidatus Sulfotelmatobacter sp. | reverse complement strand
TTGCCACGCCGCTTCCGCTTGTCGCCGGCGTGGGGGAACCCGCGCCCAGCGTTGCTACTGCTACGGCCAAAGCTATTGTTCCAAGGAGATAGTTCCGTTTCATACCACACCAACCTTTTCTGCACGCCTGCGCGTGCCACCTAGTTTCGAACCTTTGCACCAAAACCTGTGCCAAGACGACCACAGTGTGGCTCGGTCACCGGCCACTGTCACCTGACCCTAGCGAGCACTCGGCGGGCGGCTTCGGCAACAGCCTCAGCTGTGATCCCGAGTTTTTGGTACAACACTTGGTAAGGCGCGGAGGCGCCAAAACGATCCAGCCCGACGACGGCGCCATCCAGCCCTATATAACGCCCCCAAGCCAGCGTGGTGCCTGCCTCGACTGCCACGCGCGCGCGCAAGGCTGATGGCAGCACGGCTTCCCGATATTCGTCGGGCTGCTCATCAAACAATTGGGAGCACGCCATCGAGACAACACGAGCCTTAACGTTCTGCGCCGCTAGTATTTCTTGCGCCGCCAGCGCCAGATGAACTTCTGAGCCGGTTCCAATCAGAATGACTTCCGGATTATCGGCGTCTCGGAGAATGTAAGCGCCGCGTGAAACTCCCTGCGCCGCAGCGTGGCTTGTGCGATCGATGACTGGCAAAGCCTGCCGAGTGAGGACGAGCGCACTCGGCGCATGACGTCGATTGAGTGCAGCTCGCCAAGCTTCCACCGTTTCTGCCGCATCGGCGGGACGGAAGACAGCCAGATGCGGAATCAAACGCAAGCTGGCGACCTGCTCAATGGGCTGATGCGTGGGCCCGTCTTCGCCCAGGCCGATGCTGTCGTGGGTAAAGACGAAGATCACCGGCAGTCCCATCAAAGCCGCCAGCCGAATGGACGGTCGCATGTAATCGGAAAAAATGAGGAACGTGCCGGCGTAGGGGCGAACTCCGCCGTGCAAAGCGAGACCGTTGAGAATGCCGCCCATGCCGTGCTCGCGCACGCCGAAATGCAGATATCTGCCGGCGAAATTTTCCGGCGTCACATCATGTTCACCTTTCGGCAAGGTGTTATTGGAAGGCGTTAAGTCAGCCGAGCCGCCGAGCAGAGCAGGAAAGTGCGGCGCGATGGCATCCAAAACGGCTCCGGATGCGGCACGAGTAGCAAGCGGTTTGGCTGCCGAAAATGCCGGCAGGTTTGAGTCCCAACCTTCCGGCAGCTCGCCGCTGAGGGCGCAGTCAAAGTCCGCCGCCAATTCTGGATAAGCCTTGCCGTAAGCTGCACAAACTTTTTCCCACTCTTCCTGCTGAGTTGCGCCTGTTGCCGCGGGCTCTTGCATAAACTCGCGCGCTTCGTCGGGAACATAAAACGGTTTGTCGACAGGCCAACCCAGTTTCTGTTTCGTCAGCTGCACCTCATCGGCCCCGAGTGGCTCTCCGTGCGCCTTGTTAGTGTCTTGCCGGTGTGGGCTGCCAAAGCCGATATGGGTTTTGCAAGCAATTAATGATGGACTCCCGGTCGCCTGCGCGGACCCGATCGCTGCTTCGACGGCTGCTGCGTCGTGACCGTCAATGCGCTGCACGTGCCAGCCGTAGGCAGCAAAGCGGCCCAGAACATCCTCGCTGAAGGAAAGCGCAGTCGGCCCATCGATGCTGATCCCGTTATCGTCGTAGAGCACAATCAACTTGCCGAGACCGAGATGACCGGCCAACGAACAGGATTCGTGTGAGATGCCTTCCATCAGGTCGCCATCGCTGGCGATCACATAAGTGTTGTGATTGATAATTTCAAAGCCAGGTCGATTGAAGCGCGCCGCCAGCCAGCGTTCGGCAATGGCCATTCCCACTGCATTCGTGATGCCTTGACCTAGCGGGCCAGTAGTGGTTTCGACGCCAGGAGTCAATCCATATTCGGGATGGCCGGGGGTCTGGCTGCCCCATTGCCGAAAACTTTGCAGTTGGGCTAACGGCAGGTCGTAGCCGCTGAGGTGCAACAAACTGTAAAGCAGCATCGAGCCGTGTCCCGCCGAGAGGATGAATCGATCGCGATCAGGCCACAGCGGGTCCGCGGGATTGTGCTTGAGAAATTGCGTCCACAAAACCACTGCGGCATCGGCCATGCCCATAGGCATTCCCGGGTGTCCTGAGTTGGCCTTTTGCACGCCATCCATCGCCAGGCCGCGAATAGTGTCGGCGGTAAGCCGACCCAGGCGAGCCAGCTCCGTTGCGGCAAGAGACGATGTAGCGGACAGAAGTGTAGTCATATTCGTTCCTCACTTTTCCGTGACAACCTCGACCTGTTCCTCATGCGCCACCGACTGCAATCGGCTGAGAGCGGCGATGGGACGGGCGAAAGGGATGGGAGCGTCTTTGCTGTAGGCACGCAGCAAGTGATAGGTGATGAGCAGTTGCGTGAGGGCCAGCGGATCACTGTGCCGCACCTCAGTGCCGTAGTTGTAATCCCCGAATTGGTCGGCCCGCAACGGGCGCAGATCGGGCAGATGTTTCCAGATCGCTTGTTCCAATTGAGCGGCCTGTTCGCGGCTCACGCCGCCTTCTACTTCAAGAAACTCCACGGGACGTCCATAGTCGCGGCCGAGTTCAAGGCGAATGCCGGCCGCCTGACCGCTTTTATGATTCGTCAGATAAGTGAGGTCGGGATGAGGAATTGTCGGGCGCAAGACCAGATGAACATTCAGGTGCGCATCCGCCTGATCCGATCCCACTCCACTTCCCGGATGGAAGCGCACGACAATGTCAGCAAATTCGCGCTGGGGACGGATGAAGTTTTGTGAGTCCGACTCCCGCTTCTCCATTTCCGCCAATACCTGCTCGGGGGTATATCCGCGCTTCGCCGTATCGCGCTTGATCTTCCAAAGCCGCCTCAGATCTTCCGGTGGGTCGAGAAAAACTTTGACGTCGTAGAACTGCCGCATGGCTTCCGTGTGAAAGCCCAGCAGTCCTTCCACGATGACGAACTCGCTCGGCACCAGGTATTCCGGCCGAACCAGCGTGCCTGTGCTGTGGTCGTAGACCGGCTTGAGCATAGGCTGGCCGTAATGGGCGCGTTCCAGATGCAGCTCGAGAATGTCGAGATAATTGCAGTCGGGGTGTAAGGGAGTGATCTTTAATTGCGCGCGCTCGGGGCGGTCGTACTTGTGATAGTCGTCCGCGCAGATGTGCGTGACCCGGTCTTCGCCCAGCAATTCCACGAGTCCGCGGGTAATCGTCGTCTTGCCGGCGGCACTGTCGCCCACGATGCCCAACACGATCGGTCTTCGTTTCGTCATCACTCCTCCTCGCGCGGGACAGTTTGCGCCCCGCCATCATCCATACCTTCGGGTTCCGCGTCCAAGCCTCCGTGAAACACTCGGCTTTGACGAACGTCAATCGCCGCAATGCGAAGCAGTTGCTCTTTGGGAACGCATCCGCCCTCGCTGACCAGGCGGCTGGCCTGGCGCAGTTTTATGCGGTCAATGGCATTGCGGACACTGCGGGCATTGGCAAACTGCGGCTGCTTCATGCGCAACGCAAGATACTCAACAAATGCCTGGCGCGCTTCGGCGTCGAAGGCATAGTTCTGCTGCCGCAGCTTGGATTCGGCAATTGTTGTCAACTCTTGCAGCGAGTAATCAGGAAAACTGATGTGGTGGGCCACGCGAGAGCGAAAGCCGGGGTTGTGCTGGAAGAAAGTTGCCATCCGATCCTGATATCCGGCGAGAATAACAACCAGGTCTTCGCGCTGGTTTTCCATAACCTGAAGCAACATTTCAATCGCTTCCTGGCCGTAGTCGCGCTCATTTTCCGAGCGATAGAGGTAGTACGCTTCGTCAATGAAGAGCACGCCGCCCATCGCTTTCTTCAGCGTCTCTTTCGTCTTCGGAGCGGTATGTCCCACGTACTGACCGACAAGATCGTCGCGCGTGGCAACCACCAAATGGCCGCGACGCAGGTAGCCGAGATGGTGCAGTATCTTCGCCATGCGCATCGCGACTGTGGTCTTCCCGGTGCCGGGATGTCCGGTAAACGACATATGCAATGTGGGGCGTTCGGTTGCGAGTCCAACTTTCTCGCGTAAATTCGCCACCAGCAGCAGCGAGGCCACGCGGCGCACGTAGGCTTTCACCGGCTTGAGGCCCACGAGTTCGCGATCCAGTTCATCCAGGATTTGCTCGAGATTGGAGTCCCGATGAGCCGCGCCGATATCCACGAGGCTTTCCCCGGTCTCCGGGATAGCGCAGGTTTCAACGGCAGGATCTGTTTCTAGTTTTTGCATGGCATTCTCGTAATGCTCGTTCTGCAATGAGGCGATGCTCGCGCTGCGCTAAACCGCGACCTTGGCTTTGGAGCGAATCGTGTACTGAATGCGGCGATCGGCGGCCTCCGTACGCTCTAAAGAGAATCCGGGCTCCTCCGCAGGCCGGTGCACGATGAAACTCAACATGGTCGTCTGCCGGCCCTGGGTGCGGTCATAACCGATCACCTTGATGTAGTTTTCGGGGAAGGCCTTGCGGCACTCCTCGATCTGAAACATCGCGCCGTCCAAGTCGCTGGCATCAAACATTGGCAGTCCCCACATTTCCCAGTACGCATTGCGGGGATGGGGATCGTCAGTGTGCTCGATGGAAAAGGCCCAACCGTGATCGAGGCAGTAGCGCACCTGCCGTCTGACTTCTTCTTCCGTGAAGTCGGGTAGATAAGAAAAAGTTCCTTGCGTAATTCGCATTGTTTGTCTCCGTTCTGCAGGTACACAGCAATTAAAGGTGCAGCGCCAACCCGTAACGCCGCACGACGCCTCTCGCCATCAAACCGTGACCGTGGCTATTGCATCCGGAACGTCGGTCGATTCGTAGTTAAAGCTGACGTCCTTCCAGATATCGAGAGCCTTACGCAGCTCTGGCGACCAGCGCGCAGCCTTCGCCAGAATCTCCGGGCCTTCGGCAAGGTAGTCGCGGCCCTCGTTGCGGGCCTGAATCATCACTTCGGTGGCCACGCGATTCGCAGTTGCTCCTTGCGCGATTCCATCCGGGTGGCCGATAGTGCCGCCTCCAAACTGAAGCACGACATCTTCGCCGAGAAGGTGCAGTAATTGGTGCATCTGCCCAGCATGGATACCGCCTGAGGCGACAGGCATTACTGCCGGCATCGACGCCCAGTCCTGATCGAAATACAAACCCTGAGAGGGATCAGCCAGCAGCGTATTGGCCCGCAGAGTGTTGTAATAGCCGCGAATGGCATTGGGATCGCCCTCGAGTTTGCCGACCGCGGTTCCGGCGTGAATATGATCGACGCCCGCCAATCGCATCCACTTGGAAATGACACGGAAGTTGACGCCGTGCGTTTTTTGTCGCGTGTAAGTGCCGTGTCCTGCGCGATGCAGGTGCAGAATTACACCGTTGCGGCGCGCCCACTTCGACATCGACTGAATGGCCGTGTAGCCGATTGTCAGATCGATCATCACAATCACGCTGCCAAGTTCCTTGGCGAAGTCAGCGCGCTCGTACATCTCTTCCATGGTTCCGGCCGTGACGTTCAGATAATGCCCTTTGATCTCGCCGGTAGAGGCGACGGCGCGGTTCACGGCTTCCATGCAGAAGAGATAGCGGTCGCGCCAGCGCATGAAGGGCTGGCTATTGATGTTCTCGTCGTCTTTGGTGAAGTCGAGCCCGCCGCGCAACGCTTCGTAGACAACGCGGCCATAATTCTTTGCCGAGAGACCGAGCTTGGGTTTCACAGTGGCGCCGAGCAGCGGGCGGCCGAATTTGTTCAAGTATTCGCGCTCCATCACGATGCCGTGCGGCGGTCCCTGAAAAGTTTTCGTGTAGTGCGGCGGGATGCGCATGTCTTCCAAGCGCAGAGACTTCAGCGCTTTGAAGCCGAACACGTTGCCGATAATCGAGGAGGTCAAGTTGGCGATCGATCCCTCCTCGAAGAGATCGAGATCATAGGCTATGTAGGCGATGTATTGATCCGTACCGGGGACGGGATCGACTCGATAACATTTCGCCTGATAGTGTTCGTATGGAGTCAGGCGATCTGTCCAGACCACCGTCCACGTGGCCGTGGAAGACTCGCCTGCTACCGCTGCCGAGGCCTCGATGGGCTCGACGCCCGGTTGCGGCACCAGGCGAAAGGCGCACAGAATATCCGTGGCTTTCGGTTCGTAATCTGCGTCGTAATAGCCCATTTCCGCGTAGGGCGTAATACCGGCTGCCCAACGACTCTTTGTCTTAAGCATGCTGTTGTTGCTAGACATTTGTCTCTCCTTCGAAAACCATCAAATCTTTTCTGTGGATAGCGGTATTCGCTGGCGTCCAGATTGAAGCAACGTGCCATGCCATCACGCTCACC
>JBAVZU010000291.1:0-44227 GCA_049588915.1 Candidatus Sulfotelmatobacter sp. | reverse complement strand
CGAAAAGCTTCTATCCGTTACAGATTCCCGGCCAACCACCCGAGGTCACTTTCGGAATCTGGAGCTCTCCTCCACCGAACGCGGCCATGCTGGCGTTCGGCAATCTCGGCGTTGCCGCAGGCAAACTCACCCTTCAGGGTTGGCTTTACGACGTAAAGAATACGGCTTCCCCTCTGGTCATCGGCAAGCAGTATACGGATGTTCCCAGCGATGCCGCCGCACGCATCATCGCTCACAAATTCGCCGATGAAATCATCTCGCGCCTCGGTGGAGGCATTGCAGGCATCGCCGAAAGCGTAATCTATTTCGTCAGCGATCGCTCGGGCCACAAAGAAATATGGGTGATGGACTACGATGGCTCCAACCAGCGCCAGCTCACGCATCAGGGCTCCATCTCTCTTTCGCCCCGTATTTCCCCTGACGGTGCGCGCATCGCTTTCAGTTCCCTGACAAAATCGGGATGGGAAATCCTGATGTACTCCACTGATCTAAACCGCCTGGTCGGCTTTCCGCATTTCGGTGGCACGAACCTATCGCCTTCGTGGTCGCCGGACAGCGCCCATCTTGCTTTGTCTTCGTCGCGCGGCGGCCACTCTGAGATTTATGTTTGCGATGCCTCAGGGGCGAATCTCCATGCCATGACGACAGGCAGAGGTCCGGATGTTTCACCCTCATGGAACCGGAAGACGGGAGCACAAATCGCTTTCGTGAGCGGCAGCACCGGATTGCCGCAGGTCTACACCATGGAGGCCGATGGCACCAACCAGCAACGCATGACCGATCAGGGCTACGCGGTTTCGCCCAACTGGTCTCCAAACGGGCAATTTCTAAGTCTCGCCTGGATCCGAAAATACGGTCCCGGAGAGCCGGGTTCTTCTGACATTTATTTGATGGATATCGCCAGCAAACAGTGGGTTCAGCTTACCCACGACGGAGGCCGTAACGATTTTCCGTCCTGGGCTCCAGACGGCCGGCACATCGTTTTCCAGTCGAGTCGGTCCGGCAAGGAGGAAATCTGGGAGATGCTGGCCGATGGTACGAAGCTTCACCAGCTGACTTTTAGCGGTCGTAATTCGCAGCCCAATTGGAGTTGGAAATAACTTCGGCTGACTTCGAAAGTTTCGAGGTCCAAGGAGGATCAAATTGAAGGGGATCAACGTGAAACGTCAAACTTTGAAGTCTGTCGCAACGCTGGTTGCGTTCAGCGCTATTCTGATGCTCGGCGCCTGCAAGAAGAAAGCAGCTCCACCGCCGCCTCCTCCACCGCCACCGCCTGCAATGCCCACGGCTTCGATCTCCGTGAGCCCCGATACGATTCAGCCCGGACAATCCTCCACTCTAAGTTGGCAGACTTCCAATGCCACGGATGTTTCCATCGACGGCATCGGCGCGGTGCAAGCCAGCGGATCGCAGCAGGTTTCCCCGACTGAGTCCACCACCTACCATTTGACAGCCAAAGGAGCCGGCGGAACGCAAGACGCCACCACCCGTCTCACCGTCGCCCAGGCGCCTCCGCCGGTAGCCACCTCGTCGGCCACGGACGAAGATCTTTTCGGTTCGACTGTGAAAGACGTCTACTTCGATTACGACAAGTCTGATATTCGCCCCGATCAGCAGATCGCGATCCAGACAGATGCTCAATTCCTCAACCAGCACCCGGCGATCAACTTCACGATTGAGGGACACTGCGACTCCCGCGGATCCACGGAGTACAACCTGGCCTTGGGCGATCAGCGTGCCACATCGGTAAAGAGCGCATTAGTCGCGGTCGGAGTCAGCCCCAACCGTGTCAAGACCATCAGCTACGGAAAAGAAAAGCCGTTCTGCATGGAAGAAAACGAAGCCTGCTGGCAGCAGAATCGCCGCGGCCACTTCGTTTTCCAGAAGTAATTCCTGCCTGCCTGCCAGGGGCGGAGGAGCCTCCGTCCCTGACTTTTCATGTTCTGGACCACATTCTTCACAACCCATATCTCTCTTAACCGATCTACAATAGTTTCAGGAAACCGCTGCTTATGAAACTACGATCTTTCTGCACGCAGTTCGCCCTGTTCTCCACTCTTTGTCTCGCCGCCATGCCCGCATGGGGCGTTAACAAGGAAACCATCCAGTTGCAAACGCAGGTCCAGCAACTGCAGGAGCAAATGACTGCCATGCAGCGCAGCTTCGATGAGCGCATGGGAGTGATGAACAATCTGGTCGAACGCGACACCGACGCCGTCAACAAAGTCGCGGCCGCCGTAAGTGCCCTCCAACTCACGCTTCAGAAACAGCAGGGCGATTCGGCTTCGCACGTGGACCAACTCTCCGGCCAGCTGCAAACTTTGAATGACACCCTGGACGAGCTTAAGGTACGCCTTGCCAAAGTGAGCAAGCAACTTGAGGACATGCAGTCCTCACAGCAAAGCACGGCCGCGCAAACCGCCCAGCAGCAGGCTCAGCAACAGGCCATGGCCCAGGCGCCTCCGCCGGATGTCCTCTATAACAACGCTCTGCGCGATTACAATGGCGCAAAGAATGATCTGGCCATCCAGGAGTTTTCCGACTACATCAAGTACTACCCCAACACTGATCTAGCCGGTAACTGCTACTTCTATCTCGGTGAGGTTCAATTCCGGCAGGGCAACTACCAGCAGGCAGCACAAAACTACGACCAGGTCCTGCAGAACTTTCCTACGGGAAGCAAAGTTGCTTCCGCTCAGTTGAAGAAAGGTTTCGCACTGATCGAACTCGGCAAACAGGAAGACGGAGTAGTGGAACTCCGCCACGTCATCCAACGCTATCCGCGTTCTCCGGAGGCATTGCAGGCGCGCGAACGCCTGCGCAAGCTCGGGGTTTCTTCCACCGGACGCTCTGGCGAATAACTTTCACGCCGCTAAAAAGATATTTGTCGTAAGGGAAACTACCGTGACCAAGATTTCCGATAATGATCCCGACCGCGCAAAAGGCGCAACCGAAGAGCCAGAGCACCATCATGATGGAAACGCCGCCCTGGCTGGTCAACTCGGCCATCGCGACCAGGACCCGATTCTGAAAGACGCTGACTCCGATTTCCCGGAGCCCGGCGGCAGCCCTGAGCATTCCACCGGCCGCCCGCGCTCCCCCAAGAAGAGCAAACCAAAGGCCACCTGAATCTGTAAGCACTTAGCCTGACCCTGTGCCCCTCAGTATCCTCGTTTAGGCTCTTCGTCACAAGGAATCGAGCACTGCTTTCACCACTTCGGTCCATGCCCCTGATCGCGGATCGACTACATCAAAATGCCCAGCCCCACCAATCTCCAGCAGCCGCGCGTCTTCTTTTTTCTTTAACTTCGCGCTCACATAATTCTTGCTAATCTCCGGCGGCACCACGTCATCCGCTGCGCCGTGCACAATCCGCTGTTGAGTGTGAATTGCCAACTTCATCGGATCAGCCTCCCGATAATGATCCATAACTTCCGCTGGCGTCCCACCCAAGAATTCCACCACCGCATCATTACTCAAATGCAACTCGTACGCTCGCTGCAGATCCAACACCCCCGCCAACGAAATCGTCCCCGCCACCCCTGTCTCATGCGCCGCCAGGCACAGCGCCAACTGTCCTCCTGCGGAATGTCCCAGCGCCAGCACGCGCCGCCGGTCGAACTCATACGGTTGGCCATTCTGCATTAACCACTGGTAAGCCGCCCGAATATCGGCAAAGGTGCCCGGCCACCCGCCTCCGGGATTTCCCACCCTGCGATACTCAAGATTTGCGGTTGCAAATCCCTTCGCGGTAAGCGCCGCGCACGCGTGCCCGAGATATCCCAAATCGTATTTAGCCCGCCAGTACCCGCCATGAATAAAAATCGCCAGCGCATGCGGACCTTTCCCCTTCGGCATCCGCAACTCCAGAAATTGATTCTCGTCGCTGCCGTACGCCAATCGCACATCAGCCTTCGGCGGCATCAAACTTAAAATGTCATCGCTCAAAGTGACCTGCCGAGTGTCCCCTACGCCCTTCTGGGGGTGAAAAAAGGTTTAGCAATCCGCGTGATCCGCTCAATTTCTGACTCAGATTTTCCGGTCTATTCGTACCGCAGAGCCTCAATCGGATCCAGATTCGCCGCCCTCATGGCCGGTACCATTCCGCTCACCACGCCCACGACGGCCAATATCCCGGTGGCCACCAACAAAATCATCGGCGACACAATCAACCGGATATCTCCAGCCTCCGCATGCTTCGCCATCGCGCTATATAGGGTCAGCCGCCCCACTGAGACCGATACAACGTACGACAGAGCAATCCCAAGCAACCCGCCCACCGCCGTAATCGTCATAGCCTCCGCCAGAAACTGAAACAAAATATCCCGCCGCCTCGCGCCCAACGCCTTCTCCACTCCGATCTCGCGCGTGCGTTGTGTCACCGAAACCAGCATCATGTTCATGAGTCCCACGCCGCCAATTCCCAGCGTCAGCGTCCCGATGAATGCCAGCAGAACTTTCAACGCCAGTGAAATGATGCCGAATTGCGTAAGCTGCTTCTGCGCATCGAACAAAAAAATCGCCCGCTTATCATCGACTTTAAAATTGTGCGCTGTAGCCAACGTTGACCGCACCGTCTGGTCGAGTTTGTCGTGATTCAGCCCCTGCGAATCCATCCAGATCCCATCCAGATAATGATTGTCTTTCAACACGTTCATGGAGTTGTAGGGGATGTAGATGGTTCGGTTGTCATCGCTATCGCCTTCCTGCATACGCGGCTTCACCACTCCGATCACTTGAAACACCACTCCATCGATCCGAATCTCCTCACCCACCGCCGGTGCGCCGGAAAATAGCTTGTCCTTGGCCTCGGAGCCGATCACCGCCGTCAGCCCGTGGCGGGCGTTATCAGCGTCGTCGATAAAGCGCCCCTCGCTCATATCCAGGTTCCAAATCTCCTCAATGGCCGGATCAAGCCCATTCACCGGCATCGTAAAGGTCCGGTTTCCATTTTGCACAGACGAATCTTTCTGCGACATTCGCACCACGTGCTTGCACAGCGGAACATTATTCCGCATCAGCTCAATGTCGTCGTTGGTGAACCGAATCTGCACTCCCGCTTTATTCCCGCCCGCCTGCTGCGAGGTTCGCCCCGGAAATATTCCCACGGCGGTAGCTCCGAAGCTCTGAAAAATATTTTTGATTGCCGTTCCAAATCCATTGCCATAAGCCAGCAACAACACCACGGTCGCAATCCCCCATGCCATCCCCGCCATGGTCAGCAAGGTTTTGCGCAAGTCATGTCTCATTGCCGCAACCGCCTGTCCCAACAAATCCCGATGCATAAAATTAGTTTTTGCTGCTAGCTCGTAGCGCCTAGCTAACCCTACGCCCTGTGTCCTCTGGGTAAGCCGCGATCTACTCTTTCCGTAGCGCCTCCACCGGCTGCAACAGAGCGGCCCGCCTTGCTGGATACAACCCCGCTGCCACTCCTGCGACGGCCAGCGACACGACAGCCAATGCCGCAGTCCGCGCCACCAGCTTTGGCGGATCAAAGCCTTCCCCCAACGATACTGTCGATAATGCCGCCATTACGCCCGCAGCGGCCAGAATCCCCGCAGTCCCGCTGAGCAATGTCAAAAAAGCGCCCTCGACAAAAAATTGAAACATGATGCTCGCGTTTGTAGCCCCGAGTGCCTTGCGCAAGCCGATCTCCTGAGTGCGGTCAGCCACGGCCACCAGCATGATGTTTATGATCCCGATTGCTCCCAGGCCAAGTGTCACCAGCCCGACGCTTCCCAGAAAAGTATTCATGGCATCAAAAATCTTGCCCACCTGATCCACCGTCTGCACCGTGTCCCACTCATCGAAGGAATCCGGATTGTTCGGATCGAAGCCGTGATTTCGCGCAATCACTTTGTGCACCTCCAGTTGCGCCGCCTCATGCACGGCTCGCGTCTTCGGCTGGTAATTGATAAAGGAAATCACATCCTGCGCTTCGCCCACATTAATCGGACGAAAATGCTCGCGCATCGTGGTAAATGGCATGAAACTGCGAAGGTTGAAATTATTGTCGTCCCCGTGCCCAACCCGCTGCAGGGTTCCGATCACCTCAAACTCAACCCCGTTGAGCAGTATGGTGCTTCCCACCGCCGGACGCCCCGGAAAAAGCGTCCGCTGCACTTCATCTCCCAGCACAATGACCGCCCGCTTCTGCGCGAGATCCATCTCGTTCAGCCAACGTCCTTCCTTTATGGGAAGATAGCGAATCTGGTTGAACGTGGCGGGAACTCCCAGCATCTGTCCGCTGGCTTGAAAGTAATCGCTCACGGCGCGAATATCGTTTCTCGAAATTACTGGAGCGGCGGCGCCTACGCTCCGGCAGTCGCGCAAAATGTCTTGATAATCGCGATCCGTGAGGTAGTACTGCCGCAGCGACGTAAAACTCCCCTGCATCGCCGGAGCCCGTCCCGACCAGATGAACATTACATTCTCGCCCAGCGTGTCGAACTGCTTTTTATTTCCAGAGCGAAATCCCTCGCCCAGCCCTACCAGCAGCAACAGCGAAAACACTCCCCACGCGATCCCGAACATGGTTAGGAATGACCGCAGTTTGTGCCCCCACAAGGTATGCAACGTTTGCCCGAAGATGTCGAGAAGAAGGCGCACTCCACCCAATTATATGGCCCACTCATCGTACTTTCGGTGTCGGGCACTTCCTTCTTGCCCTCACAAATTCGTTTCTCTCTGCCGCAAACTCGGGTATTCTCTACCCGAATGACCACGCTGGCACTTTCCGAACTTCTCGGCGCTACTGTCTATGACCCGTCTGGCGCGCCCACCGGAAGAGTGCGCGAAGTCACGCTCGCCCCGCAGGAAGACCGCACGCGTATTGCATCGCTCATCGTCAAGACCAAATCCGGCAACCGCGTGCTTCCCTTCTCTGCCATCTCGGCGATTGACGCCAACATTCACACTTCTACCGGTCCTGCTGATTGGCCCGTCGCGAACGGTGCGGAAGGATTATTCCTGCTCGAGCGCGATCTACTGGATCAGCAGGTGATTGACATCAACGGTCGCAAGGTCGTTCGGGTGAATGACGTCGAACTCGAGATCGAAGCCAGTGCCGGTGTGGGAGGCCCGCATGCCTCTCTGAGTGTCGCCTCGGTGGATATCGGCGCCCGTGGCGCGATCCGCCGCCTTCTGCGGGGCCTGGCCCCTCGCTCCGCCCTGCATGCCCTGTTGCAGAGAATTCCGCTTCGCGCCATTCCGTGGACTTTTGTCGATCTCATTGAGACCGATCCTGCGCGCCGCGTAAAACTGAAAATTTCCAACGAAGGTCTCGCCAAACTCCATCCCGCCGACATTGCCGACATTGTCGAAGATCTCGCCCCCGACGAGCGTGAAGCGGTCTTCCGCACACTCGACGAAGACGTTGCCGCCGAGACTTTGGAAGAAGTGGACCCTAAGGTTCAGCGGTCCATTGTGGAATCTCTCGACTCCGAGCGCGCCGCCGACATCGTCGAAGAAATGGATCCCGACGCCGCCGCCGATCTTCTCGCCGATCTCTCGCAGGATCACACGGAACAAATCCTGGTCGAGATGGAGCCTGAAGCCAGCCAGGAGGTTGTTGAACTTCTCGAACACCGCGAGGAGACCGCTGCCGGCCGCATGACCACTGAATTCCTCGCTCTGCCGGTTACGGCGACCGTTGAAAATGCGATTGGGGTCCTGCGCGAATTTGAGGGCGGTGTTGAAACTGTCGGCACCATCTATCTGGTCGACAGCCGCGGGACGCTCGCCGGCGCCGTCCCCCTGGCGAAACTTGTGCTGGCCAAACCCGACACACCGCTGCTCTCGATGACTTCCGAACCTCTCGTGTCGACACACGAAACCAACAGCGACAACAAGGTCGCGGAACTTTTTGATAAATACAATCTCGTGACTCTCCCGGTAATCGACGAACACAACAAACTCGTAGGCGTCATAACGTCCGACGACGTAATCTCGATGCTCCGCTCGAAACTGTGACCCCATCTACCGATGTGATCCCGAGCGAAGCGAGCGATCCGCTCACCACCCAATCATCGCCAGCCACTGTTTATAATCATCAGTTCTCTGGAGACTCCACTTGCCCTTCGATGACCTCCGTCAATGGATCGCCGCCCTCGACCGTGCCGGCGAACTCAAGCGTATTAAAACTGAAGTCGATCCTATCCTCGAAGTTGCAGAAATCACAGACCGTGTCAGCAAAATGCACATGTGGGGACAGCCGTCCTCGCCTGCCCTGAGCGGAGCCGAAGGGGCTGTCCGGTCGAGCGATGCTCGACAGCCCGGCGGCCCTGCCCTTCTCTTCCAAAACATAAAAAATCATCCCGGGCATCAAGTCCTCATCAATCAATTCGGCTCCGAAGCCCGCATGAAACTCGCCCTCGGTGTGAATTCATTCGATGAATTCGCTGACCGAATCCGCGTCTTTATGGATCTCAAATCTCCGCAAGGCTTCCTCGATAAACTTAAAATGCTTCCCCTCCTCACCGAGGCCGGAAAGTTTTTTCCGAAGACTGTTCCCACCGGGCCGTGCAAGGAGGTCATCCAGCGCGACAACTTCTCTCTCCTCGACTTTCCCATCCTGCAATGCTGGCCCCAAGATGCGGGACGCTTCATCACTCTCCCATGCGTCATCACCCGCGACCCCAACTCCGGTAAACGTAACGTCGGAATGTATCGCCTTCAGGTCTACGATGCCACCACGACCGGCGCGCATTGGCAAAGACAGAAAGTTGCGGCGGAGCATGCGCGGCAGCGCATGCGCCTTGCCACGAATCAGCTAGAGACAGACGCCTCGGCCGGTCGGCCACCGGGGCGCAGCCCGGCCGGTCCTGGCACAGACTTCGCCCGCGCCTCTGTCGATCTCATGGCGCGGACCTCCGGCGGGCAGGTCCTGGCCGAAAGAGATCATCCCTCAGGAAAAATGGAAGTCGCCGTCGCGATCGGCACTGATCCTGCCGTGACTTTTTCTGCGATCGTGCCGGCCCCGCCCGACGTGGAGGAATATTTAATCGCCGGATTTCTGCGGGCGGCTCCGGTCGAACTGGTTAAGTGTGAAACGGTTGATCTGGAAGTTCCGGCAACCAGCGAGATCGTGCTTGAAGGCTACGTCAACCTCGACGAACTCCGCGCCGAAGGCCCCTTCGGCGACCATACTGGCTTCTACTCGCTCGCCGATCTCTACCCGGTCTTCCACGTCCAGTGCATCACGCATCGAAAAAATCCAATCTATGCGACGACGATCGTCGGCAAGCCGCCCATGGAGGACGCTTACATGGGAAAGGCTGTCGAGCGTGTTTTCTTGCCGCTGATGCGCCTCACCATTCCTGAATTGATCGACATCAATCTACCGATCGAAGGTGTCTTTCATAATCTAATGATCGTCTCCATCCGCAAATCTTATCCGGGGCAGGCGCGCAAGGTGATGAACGCCATCTGGTCGCTCGGGCAGGCTATGTTAACCAAGGTCATCATCGTGGTCGACGAAGATGTCGACGTGCAGAACATTCCCGATGTCACGCTAAAAGTCCTGAACCACATCGACCCCGAGCGCGACATTCAATTCACACTCGGCCCCATCGACTCGCTCGACCACGCCTGCCGCCTCGCCAACTACGGCTCAAAGATGGGCATCGACGCCACGCGTAAGTGGCCAACGGAAGGATTTACGCGGCCGTGGCCGGATGAGATTGTCATGGATGCGAAGACGAAGGCTCTGGTGGATGGAAAATGGAAGGCACTGGCGAAAGAGCTGGGGTTGGGTTAACTCGTACGAGACGGACAGTCTTGGGCCAGCCCCGTTTAGCGTAGTGATTCTTGGAATTGCTCAATCACCGAAAAAAGACTGCCGATCTCGTCAGTGTTTTTTTTTAGCGGTTTTTGAGCCATCTTGCGGTCTTTCAGGAGCTGTGTAGCGAGTTCGTCGAGTTTGGCCAGTTCGGGGAGAACAATTTTTCGCGCCGCGCTGCGCGCTTCTGCCGCCCCGCCTTCGATCTTCGATTTCCAGTGGAGCATCTTCACTCGGGCTTCACGGGACGCCAAGACTATCTGGCCATGCAAGCCGTCCTGCGAGTCAAAGAGGGGGATCGGGCACACCTCAAAAGGCCTTCGGGCGATGTCGCGTTCGCCCTGCAGCCCTTGTGTCTGCCAGGGCTTGATGGCATCGTTTACTACCGGGGCATTAAGGATGCCAGTCAGGTACAGAGCGTGCGCTTCAGAGTCGGCATAGTAACGATATGTCACGAAGTCAGCGACGAAGCCTTGAATACGCAATGGACCGATTCGCTCACGTTCCTCCGCCGTGATATACGCGGCGGTTAGATTTGTCGCGGACCTGTTATATAGAACTATGAATCTTTGTTTTGGATTTTGGTGGGTGAGCAGGCTGTCGTAGTCTAGCCGGTCGTAAACGGACTGGTTTTCATCCGTCCGCCGCTTGTCCCAGATTCGCTCTGCAATCCTTGCCCAGTCCGATGCCAGCGGTGCGCCCTCTGCAAGGATATCGTCCGGCTTAAGTGAAACCAGATGACCGCCTTTTTCTACCACAGGCAGCACTACGAGACGCAGTTTCCGGATTGCGAAGGGTAGGAGGTCTTCAGACAAAGCGGTTCCGAAGAGGAACTCTCTTTCCACCTTGCCGCGGAGATCAATCTTTTTCCAAGGCTTCTTCGCTGAGGTCTTAATTGACCGTGGCGTCCGCAGAAACGGCGTCTTCAGGTTGATCGGCTGGCCGGAAGGCGGCTCCGCGAACCAAAGGGATCTAGGAACTAGCGACGCCCCCTGAAACACTTGCCCGTAATACGGCGACCGTTCTGAGTCGATCGTTAGGGGCGACCATTGCGAAGCGGTCTGTTTCAGAAGAACTCTCGCGTTCCGCCAAGGGAGATTCCGTCCACTTTGCGTAAGGTCACCGCTCCAGTGTGTGATCGGAACGTCTTGCAGGACCGCCTCGCCGTCTCGAATCAGCACGCATGCGGGCACCTTGAAGAGACCCCGCACTTCGCCGAAGTCGTGAATCTGGGCGAAGCCTGTCTTTTGAAATGCCAGATGTTGTTTCGCCTGTAGAATCACAGACTTCGGCATCACGAAGGCCATTGTTCCGCCTTGTCTGAGAAACTCGTGTTCTGTGTGGGCGAAGAACACACTCGAAGTATCAATCTGCGTAAAGAGGTTCCTTTCTGATTTCCCCAGCAGCTTGTAGCGGAATGTGAGTTCTTTGATTTTCGACTTGTAGGCCTGGTCCTTAATGTCGCGCAATGATAGCCAGGGCGGGTTGGCGACGATCACGTCGACCTTCTGACGGCGCAGATACGCTGGCCGATAAGCGTTTTTTAAAATGAAGGCCCAAATAGTATCTCGCTTCTGCGCAACGACGTGGACCATTACCTTGAAGTTTTCACGCCACAGGAAGACTTCGTGCTGCGTGTATCCGGCAAGCAGCTTCGCAAAACCTTGCTCAGCTCGCGACTCGGCCTCGTCTGACGCGGCTCCGCGTTTGGCGAACTGCGTCATCTTGTCGATTAATCCGTCCAGGTCGCGTCCCTTCTCAAGCGTCTCCACGGGGATGTAGAACTGATCGCGTCCTCGCTCTCCCGCCTTGACCACAAGAGCCCTTCTTTTTGTATCCTCCCCGGTCATGAGAGTGTCTGCTAGGTACACTCTGAGGTAAACGTCGTCCGGGTAATCTGGAAGCTCGGCGGCCAGAGCCAACAAGATATTCGCCCTTGCCATTAAGGCAGCGACAGGGTGCACATCGATTCCCACGATCGACTCCAGAGCAGTCCGAATCAGCTTATTTCCTTTCATCCCCTGAGCACGAAGGCGGCGAATGGCGCAGAAGAGGAACGTCCCGGACCCACACGCTGGATCGAGGAGCGTACCCCCCTTATAGCCGATCTTTTCCAGCGTTAGTTCAGCTAACCAATCGGGCGTATAGAATTCGCCCAGTAGCTGACGGTCATCCGGGTCAACAAGCCCCTGGTAGAGGGTCTTTAGCAGATCCTCGTCTACCTTCGACCAATCAAATTCGTCGAGGCGACGAAATAAATTGCCAAAGAATTCGAAGAAAATTGCTTCAGCCGGGGTTCCTTGCGCCCACGAAAAGAAATCGTCTTCGGCGAGGTTTTGGATATTGCGGTTTCGGAAGAACTCTCCATTCATTAGGCCGCGATAGAGGGCTGTCTCTCGTCGGACTTCGTGGAACAGCGCGAGTGTGACGACCGCGCGCGAAACCATTGTAAGGTAGGTGTGTTTTACAAAAAGATCCTCGTCATCGGGAGCGCTTCCGTAGACTTTCGCCAGCAGCGCGTTCCACTCGTGAAACTTGATCTTGACCTCTGAGAGGTCCTTGACTGCGTCAAAAGCGGCTCTAATCGCCTGTCTGCTCCGGTTAAAGGTAAGGCTCGCGGAACCGAATCGAATTACGACCTCACCAGAGAGAGGCTGAATCTTGCGGCCGGCGGCTAGCAGTTCGTCCAGTTGTTCGTATGCAAGGTGAGGCGCTTCCGCTTCCAAGGAAAACGAGCGGATCGACTTCGGTTGCCCTGTCTCGAGGTCGTAATCGAATACTTCGAATTGCAGCCCGTCCGTAACCGCAGCCACGTAGTCCGCAGGACGTTTTTGCGACTCGAAGTACTTTTGAAGCTCCGTCAGGGCATCGGCTCTTTCCCTATCCAGATCCGTTTTGACTTCAAAGATTACGAATCGGTAGAAAGCGTCGATTCGCCCGCGGGCGGATGCGGCTTTTACCTTATGCTCGAGGTCAATTTCTACTACCTCGATCTCAAAGGCCTTGCGGAGAAAGTCCATGAGCAAGGCGCGACGCTGGTCGTGGTGCTTGTTGTCCTTGATTGCGGCAGCAGCGTGATCGCAATAATCTTGGAGGTGCTTAGGAAATACCTCTGGGAGGGGCGTGATGGGATCTGTAAGCACACTCACTTCGCGATGCACGGACGATACAGGACTCGGGAGTTTCCGGTCAAGAGCACCGGAGGTCCCGGCTTCCTACGCTCTGCGCTGGCAGACTGCCCTCCCCCGTCTCGGCAAGAAACGCAAAGACTTAAGGAGGGGCGGTCCCCTGTCATCAAAGGCATCCGAGTAACGGGCGCTCACGCAGTCTCAGTTGCCCATCTTCTTGATTGCTCCCAGCGGGGTCTGCAGCGTTCCGTCGAGGTTGACGTCGAAACCGTAGGAAAAGGGTGTGAACGATCCAGCCTTGTAGAAAACGAGTTTGCCATCGCCCATGAAGCAATCGAATGGCATCTCACCACCCAAGCCTTCCGAAATGGTCGCCTTGCCGGAGCGGAAAACCACGGTCATGCCTCCCATGCCGGAGACGTGTTCCCACCGGCCTTCATATTTTCCGGCACAACTGGTGAGCCCGGGCTTGGGTGCTTGCCCACCCGCCCGCTGCGCGGGAGGCGGTGGCGCCGGCGTCGTCGACATGCGGATATTCTCCGCGGTCGTGTTCACAATATCAGAGCCGAAGCCCGTGTCGACTCCCGGCACTTTGATGTCGTACATGTTGACGTTATTCTGCCCGCGGATCTCTCCCTCCATCCACTTGCTGTTCACCAGAACTTGCACGCGATCGTGGAGATCGTATTGTCCCGCCGCGTGATCTTGGGCGGTGAGTTTTCCCAGCCGGTGTATTTCGTACGGCCACATTTTTGACACGTTAATCCCATTCGGCAGATGCACCAGGTAAGACCGGCCGTGAACCTCGATGATCCTGCCTTCCTGCCAGCCATCGATCAGGACGCGAACGGTGTCGCCCACTTTGAAGCCTTCCGCGGCTTCGTTCTCTTTGAGCATTTTTGCCGCGGGTGTAGTTCCTGAACCATTTCCGCCAACACCAGAGCGCGCCTTGAACGGAGAAGGCGCTGGCGGAATCTCGCCGCGATGAGGATCGGCCTGCGCTTCGGCCGGAGTTTGCGCATGGCATTTCGCGGGCAGCAATGCCTCCAGTTGCACGCGCAATGCTTCGCCTCGCTGGTTGGCCTGCCCGTTCTTGTAGTTCTGGTAATCGCAAGCGCCCGTGGTGTTGTTGCAGGAGAAAACCTTGAAGCTTTGGCCGTCCTTGCAAACGTATACAACGTTCGTTTGCAGCGCCGGGCTCTGGGCGAGAGCGCCGGGGATTGGCAGAAGCAAAAGCAGACTTGCGATAGCGAATTTGCGCATCTAAGTGTCTCCGTTACCTCGGGGCGCGGGAGCTAACTTTTCGGCTCCCGAAAGTTTCGCGGAAGAGTATCACAGGACGACGAACTGGCAAGAACTATCGCCACGAATTCAGTCATGCTGGCCTGCCTCTTGCTTTATCGAATCCATAGGGGTTGTTCCTATTGACAGTGCATTCTGTCGATGAGAAACTGCGATGGTCGGCTTCGACAGTGGTTTGGCCCGCTCGCCCCACCCGCAGCCTAACCGGCTTTGCAGCCTAACGACGGGCATGAATACGCGTTCCAACCTCGACCGTGAGACCTTCCAACAGCTTTTAGCCAGCGTGTTTGCAGTCCAGGAGAGCCGGATGGATAGTCAATCGCTCTCCGCGATCATGGAAATGCAACGCCTGGTGGCGGGCGGAAAGCTTGACGTCGATGGTGCAATGCACCTGATCGTCGAGGCGGCGAAAAACGTAGCCAACGCCAGCGGTGTGGCCGTCGGGCTCTTGAAAGGGGGCCAACTCATCTACCGGGCCGGAAGCGGAAGCGCCATGGCGAACGTCGGGCGGCAGGTATCGGCGTCGCTCACGGTGACTGCAAGCACCAAAACAAATCGGGAGATTCTGCGCGTAGAGAATGCGCAGACAGACACGCGGATCGAAGCGGCGATCTGCCGGCAATTTGGAGCCAACTCTCTCTTGATCCTGCCGATTTATCACCAACAGGCCCTGGCAGGGATTCTTGAGGTTTTGTTTAGCGAGGCACACGGTTTTCAGGACCGAGAAGTGCGGACCTACCGGCTGATGGCCGAGCAGATCGAAGCGGCTATCGCTCAGGCTGCGCAGTTTAAGGCGGAGAAGTTAAAGGCGGAGAAGACGGTTAGCGAACCGCCCGCAGCACCACAGCTCGCAAAGGGGATAAGAGCGGAAAGGGAGAGGTCTCGCCGAGACGCTGCAGTGGTTTCGATTTTGGCGAGCACGCGTTCGATGCTTCAGCGATGCGGAGCGCGGCTGGCGAGGGTCAGGCAGTCATACGCAATCGGGCAGTCATCGTTGCTTACCTCATCGTTGCTTACGAAGAAAATCGCGCTGCGATCCTTTGTGTGGCGATGGAACTTATCCCTGACAACTGCTGCTATCGTGCTGGTGCTAAGTTCCTTGCTCGCTTACAGAGGTCACGTGCGGGCGTCCCATATGCGATCTTCTGCGATTGCCTCATCGTCAGCGATTGAGTCCCAGGCGCATGTTCAGCCGCCCCCGGTAACGTCTGCCTCCGGGCTCCAGCCAGCGACTGTTCCGGTAAAAGGCACGAGGCTGGCAAGAGCTACACGGCGACTCGGACGGGCGAGGAAGAATGAAATCCGTCACATCGGAAATGATGTGACCGTGCGCTATTTTACCTACACATCCTCACCGCAGCCGCGGCGGGTCTCTCAGACTCGCACCGATTACATTGGAAACGATGTGACGGTGCGCTACTTCACTCCGCAGCCGGTGGCTGTGCCTGACAAGTAGTAAACAGCAAGAGTTTTTGGTGTTTAAGGTGACGGGTTTTACTGCCAGAGATTAGTGGCGCTGCGATCGTCTGGCAGCCCTGCGTTGAGCCTTTTGATTTCTCTTCATGATTTTTCGCTGTTTCCTGGCGGCCTTCTTCATCGATTTTCGTTGCTGCTTGGCAGCCTTCCGGGCTTCGCTCCCATTCTCTCCGATACTCCTGTTCTCACGTTGAGCATAAACAGGTATTGACCACGCAGTGCTCAAGCCAATCAGAAGTACCAAGGCTGCAATTCGCTTCATAAGGCCTCCCCGGGGAGGGTCATCCAACGATCTTACACCGAAGTCCCGTCAACACAAGAAGCACTAATGGCGGCGAAGCTTGTTGGGCAGCCTCCAAAGTTCAATATCCTAATGTGCACCAACGATTCCAGCGGTGGCGTTGGGGGCAGAAAGAGTGGTAAGGCGATTTATCATCAATTGGCAGCCTCATAGGCTATCGCACATCCGGTGACTATAATGCATTACCTCATCTTGCTCTTGAGTACTGATTGGTTCCTGCCTTTCTGGTCCGAGATCGGACTCGACTTGGACACTGCGAAGACAAAAATGAAAGAAGGTTGTCGAGAAATAGTCAGGACTGTTATCGGCAAGAAGTCCGCGGATGTTGAAGGAGAATTCAATTACATTGATTGGACGAAGGAATCCGAGGCCAAGGCGAAGTCCATGTTTCTTGAGCTAATTGAAAACCTGAATGCGAAGGACGCAGCCTCCGCAGTGGCGGAGGAATGGGATCATTGGGATTTAGATGGTGTGAAAAGTACGCTGATGTTGAGAATGCTGACCCATGAAATGATCGAAGACGCCAGCTGGGAGGGCAGCCCAACGGGCTTCTCCATTCGCGCGGCGGTGAAGGAGGCGACTGTGACCTACGATCTCGATCCGAGCGAGTTCAAAGAAATATGCCAGAAATCCACGTCCAGTTGGGATAGGTACGTGCAAAACCTCCTTGCGTTTGATGAGTTGACCACAGCACTCTCCAATTGCCTATATCCTGCGGTACAGGTGTACAGAATGAGAAATTTCTGAAACCGGATTTCCGAACGACTGACAGTGGAGCAAAGAGGGAATTGCTCTCCCGGTACCGTGCTCTAGCCAAGTCTCGTATGCCATTTGATCCCCTTCCCAGCTTCCTCGACGGGCATCTCGAATCTTGATGCCCAAACGAAGACGACACTGGCATTTGCCCTCTAGCATAGCGCGTAGCCTATCACCACGCTCTTTGTAGCTATTACTGACAGCCTTAGAGCGCCCGGTCGAAGCGGGATACGCGATTTTAGCGCCAGTAATCGACGGTGCTATAATTCCTAATCAGCCCCTCGGCGCTCATCATGCCCAGCACTTGCACGAACAGATCGTCCAGCGTCGCTTTATGATCGGAACGAAAGCCCGACAGCGTGCGGTGGCTGATCGTCTGCAACCCGCATAGCCATTGGCACCCGGGTTCGTATTCACACTGCCGCGCCAACTCGCGCGCCGAACTAACCCCGCGGCTGTAGGCGTAAATCCACAAGCTGATCAACAACTGCGGATCGGTGTGTTCCCGCCCCGCGCGCCCTTCCACCGCTTCAATCTGCGCGTGATAGAGGCTTAGATCTAGGCGGCCGGTCAGTTGCCAGATCAGACGCGCGCTATGATCTTCCTCGATCAACTGTTCGACATCGATGCTGCGCAGCACAAGTTGTTGTCGATTGATCGAGGCAAGTCGCGGTTCAGCAGGCACGCCGTGGTCGCTCACCTCCGCAGTCTACCCACGCTGCCTAATTTCGCAATGCCATTGTTGGCTCCGCAGATAATTTCTTCACAGCTTCCCGACACCACTTTCGACCTATTGGCTTTCTAGGATTGCATGACGATAAACGAGCGTCCGGGCTTTGCGGAAGAAGGAAAATCGATCGTCGATGACTGCGGTATGATTCTAAGAACAAAGAAAAAACGGTTCGGGACAGCCCGAGCCTCAAGCTTCATTTAATCCGAGGGTTGCTGTCTGCTGATTCCGGCAAACAGCCTGATTTCGCTCCGATGATTGACATCCACTCCCATATACTTCCAGGTCTCGACGACGGCTCAAAATCCTGGGAGATGACGCTGAAAATGTGTCGCATGGCGATGCAAGACGGCATCACTCACATGGTCGCGACGCCTCACGCGAATGACGTTTACACGTACAGCCGCGACCGGGCGCGAGAACTTGTTGTCGAGCTTGCGGAGAAGGTCGGGGATCAGCTGGCTTTCAGCATCGGCTGCGACTTCCACCTTTCATTTGAGAACATCGGGGACGCGATTGCGCACCCTCGGCGCTACACCATCGCCGCAAAGCAATACCTGCTGGTCGAGTTCAGTGACTATGGAATAGCACCACAGATAGGCGATAGCCTTGCGAGGCTTCAATCTGCAGGCATGGTTCCGATCATCACCCACCCTGAGCGTAATGCGATCCTGCAGCGACGCCTGGAAATGGTTCTGGAGTGGGTGGACGGCGGATGCCTCGTCCAAGTCACGGCTTCTGCTGTCACGGGGGCCTGGGGAGTCGCGGCCCAGCGGGTCGCACTGTGGTTGTTGGAAAAAGAAGCCGTGCACGTGCTGGCGTCGGATGCCCACGATGACAAGAACCGCGAGCCAAATTTGTCGAAAGCTCGCGACGCCGTTGCGCAGCGCTTTGGGACGCACCTCGCGCATGCCCTGGTGGCTAAGAATCCGGCAGCGATCGTGGCTGGCCGGGCACTCAACGTCAGCGAACAAAAATCAAGGCCAGCCTGAGTCGAAAGAACCGCTGAGAATTAGCACTGGAACTTACTTCAGATAAAGGCTGTTCCGCGGAACTATTTCGCCAACGAGCTCATATTCAAAAGCGTGATCAAGTTCCAGCCGACAACCCCCAGATACAAAACATTCACCACCCACAAAAGCCTGTGCACTCCCATCGCGATCGCGACCGCTGCGAGTTTACTGATCAGAACGCCCCGAGCGCGGCCAAACAATTCCGTAAAGTGCGCCACCAGAGGGTTAACTTCCATCGCTCCGAGGTGGAAGGCGTAGAGCGTGGTGACGAGGTCCAGAACCTGCAGCCCGACAAAGATCCATCGCGAGTTCAGGACACGCTTCAAGCCTTCGCTGCGTGAATTGGGCAGTGCGTCGATACAAGGTTCGGTTGAGATCGATGCCATGGATTTCCATCGCGCGAACTGCTAGCTCGTGTCCTCCTTAAGAACATATAGCAAGCCGCAAAGTCCGTCCTACCCGAAAGGACATCTATTAGTAACTTTAGGAACCTCGGGAGTTGCCATTTTTCCCAAAACGGTCTGCGAACTAGGATACTTCGACTTTTTGGACGGAAACTACGGTTGGCTTAACACGCCCCTCGACCAACTAAAAGTCCGGAACCGGACCAACTGGAAAGCTTTCTGTGACTTCACCTTTTTTTCGGCCCGGCCAGGCGAATTCCTAGCAGAACTTTAAGCGCCACGGGATTCTTCTCGATTTGTGCCGGCTGGAACGTCCAGTTCTTCAAAGCTTCCGTAAGCGGCGCGGTCATATCGGCGTCCGGAGTCTCTTTTACCGATATCTGCTCCAGTCGACCTTCCACGTTGAGAACGGCCGAGGCCACGATCATCTGGTGTCCGCAGGTCGCGAGCTGTGCCGCAGTGAACTCAGGCACTTCTTTCAGCGTTACGTAGGGCGGTGTGACTATTGTATGGATGCGATCAGCCCCGGCGGTTTGCAGCAACGCGTACTGGAGGATCCACGACGGAGCGGGGTCTTCATCGCTAGCTCGCATGTCGAGGTAAACGGTGTAGACCTTTTCATTTTGAAAAACGCCGAAGTCCGCAAGTCCCCCGCCGCTGCTCGCAGTCGAAGTGACGGTCATGCCGTAGGGCGTCTGGCGGTGAGCGGTCACATTGATGTGCATGCCTCCGCCATCGGCGCCACTGTTTCCGTAATGCCCGCCGGTGATGGTCATTCCAGTAAAGCCGCCTGTGCCCGCCGCGCTGCCCGCGCCTTTACCGCTGCCAACGGTCGTTCCCGCTCCGGATCCTGAGCCAGTTCCGGATGCCGTTCCACGACCAGTCGCGGCGCCTTCACCCGTCTCATTCAATCCCTTGCCCTTCCCGCTGCCGTATAGCCCGCCCTTCCCGCTGCCCGAGCCGGTCAAATTCTTGCTGTCACCGCCGGCGGCTGCTGCCGCCAATGCATCGCCACTGGCTACGTCGGTTGGGCTTCCGACGCCTGCAGCCATGGAAGGAAGCGCACCACCCTTCGACCCTGCGCCCGGATCGGCGATGATTGTAGCTTCTCCCGGAGTGACGGCGAACAAGGAACGGGCTTCAGCCTGAGGAATGTCTTTTGGCACATCGGGCGGCGCTGGAATCGCATTCACCACAAGGATTCCACTCTGACTCTTGCGATCGACCGGAACATCTGAAATCTCTGCGGGAGCCGGCACTGCGGGCTTGACGGGATCGAGGCGGGGAATGATCGGATTCGACGCATCGAGCGCGGAAGGCTGGCTGACTGCACCGACCGGCAACTTCATCTTCGGCGCTGCAATGGGCGCCGTTGAGGGGTGCAGTGCCAAATCGCCGCTTGAAATTTTCAATACCGGCTGCGCTGGTGGCGGTGCCACCGCCGCTGCCATCTGCGCCATGTTTGGAAGCGGGACGTAGCGCCGCAATAGCGGAGGGCTTTTTAATTGCGGCTGCAGAATGGTCTGAATCCCAATGGTGGCCTGGGGAGGATCAGAAACCATGGGCTGCGGTCCAGGATAGGCGAAGCCGCGCCGGCTCCGGGCACGGATTCCCGACGAAAGCTTCTCTTCCCTTCCCGCACCGCCTCCGTGTGCGCCCACGCCTTCACTTCCGCCACCCAGGGTCGGCAGGAAAATACCTTTGTCCAGTGGGATCGCCTTATCGAGATCGGGAGGCACGCTTGCCACCGAACGCACCAAGGCAAAACGGCTAGAAAAAATGATCAGCAGCAAGATGACCTGGTGCAGGATGACTGAAACTCCGAAGCTGCGCCCGGTCCGGTACCCGTATCCGATTTCGGGGAAGGAAAGCGGCGCAGGAGCAGGTTGCTCCTCAGAACTCCACAACTCCTCCAGCAGTTCTTCAATTGCAACCTGACTCATCGATTAATTCTCCCCCCGAGCCTTAAGCGCTGACTATTTGTACGGATGCTCAACTAAATGCCACCACGAAATTGCTTTTCTTCTTTTTGCTTACGGGGGAAGAAGTCTTGCGCGCCGCTTCACGGCGTCGAAATGGTAAAGTTCACGGTGATTGGAGTTTCAACAAAGGCAGCCTGTCCTGCCGCCTCGCGAGGCTTGAAGCGCCACTGCTTGACGGCCTCCACGGCAGCATTCGCAAGGATGTCGGGACCGCTTAAGACGTGTACAGACACAACGCTGCCATCTTTGGCGACGCTCGCCATCAGTTCCACGGCGCCTTGCACATTTTTTTCCTGGGCAGACTGTGGGTAGATGGGATCTTTGGGCGCTACCAGGGCCTCGGCGGCCTGCGGCGAAAAACTCAAGTGAACCGAGGCATCACGAGCCCGGATCAGCTGGTGCCGGCCGTTGGAATATCTAACTTCGACTCCCAGAGGCGGAGGAACAACCACTGCTTCGAGGGAAGGCGGCGCTTCTGCTTCACCTTCCGCTTCCGCGGCTCCTGTCACGGATTGTACGTGCTGTTTTACGCTGCCCTTTCGAGCCGGCGTTTTAGTTGCTGCCGCTGGCCCGGTTCCATCGGTCGCAGATGAGCTGGTTTCAATCGATGCGCCGTTGAAACTCAGAGAATCGAACCAGGACGTCCGGTACTTGATCACGATCAAGGCGAACACGGTTAGCACCAGGACCAGGGCTCCAAATGCGGGTCGCCGGCGCTTGGCTTGGGAATTGGCTTCCAGCGCGGCAAGATCAATTTGCGGTTCGTAGCTTTCAGCCTGCATAAACACTACCCTCCAGCTCAGTTATGTTTTATCGCATCTACATTGCTGTCTTCAGAACTTCCGCTCGAACCGTCTTCCAACACACTAAAAAAATTTGCGCCGCTGCGGCATGATTCACGCATGTTACGCAACAACGCAGGCTCATTGCGAAATCACCATCTGCGACATGACGTTCATGGTTATGGTGCTGGCCGGGACAAACGGGATTCCGACGGGAAATCTGTATTGGATAGCCACGCGTACGATCTGTCCCGGTGCATTGGTGCCTGTGCTGCAGGCTGGCGGAGTCGAACTGGTGGGACCGCACCAGCTGGCAGTAACCGTCATTGCGCTCGGAGCGGTATTGATCCCCGGATAATTCAGGCCCGTGACATAGTTCTGGATGTCGGTCGTAGCGGCCGGGCAGGCGGTGGTGAAACTTGTACACGCCGAACCACGGACCATTGCCCAGCGAGCTCCTTCGCGCGCGGCCTCGGAGATGAAGTGGTAGGAGTAAGCCGCCAAAGCCATCTGTATGACGGCCAACAGCATGGTCATAAAAACAATCAGGGATACGAGAATTTCGAAAAACGCCTGGCCACGCATGCCGCGCCCGCGAGACAGTGGCAGAAGCCCCGGCGCCTTTCGAGAACCCAATCCGATCCTGCCAACGGAGACTCTTAGCATTTCATTCACTCCGGTCGATCAAATCATCGTAAGCATTGCTAAACTCAAGCATCGCCAAAACTATTGCTGCGCTACCCTCATAGTGGCGTTTCCGTGCAGCGTCAAAGTTGTCGGAACTCCCGGGAACTGAAACAAGGGATTTATGGTCGCGCTGGTGGTAACATTTACCCACTCGACAACTTGCGACGGAGTGGTACAACTGGTGGTAGCGGCGCAGCTAAGAGCTGTCAGAGTTCCCGCCGAGCTCTGGCAGGCACAAGTAACGGTCGGTGTCGCGGCTACTATGCTAGAAACATTTGATGCGTCGTTGGTTGCTGCCTGCTCGATTCCGGTCGTATTGGCAGCGTTGGCCCGACTTTGCGAGGCAAACAGAGCGCCGGCTTCGGCGGCGTTAGCGACTTCAATCGCGTTATAGGCTATGGTTCCGGTCTCCAAGGAGGCGAGGATCAGCAGAAAGAAAATGGGCAGCATCAGGGCAGCTTCCACGAGCGCTTGTCCAGCATCGGCGGGTGCTGTCGAGCGACGCAAGAGCCCGGTATTCCGCTGTTCACGAACAATGGGTGCATTCGGCTTTTTCATAATCCCCCGCTCTACTCGGTCAGCACGACCGTCTTGATCGGCGAAATTCCACCCGAACCTGTGGCTTTGTCGTAGTCCTGAAAGAAACCAAGGATGCCGACAAACTGTATAGCATTCGCTACGAGAATTGTGTTGTTTTGCAGTGTGGTGGCTGAGATGACAGCGGGAAACGAGAGCGTCCCGTCTGGAATGTAAATCGCCCCTTCAAGATCAAGTTTTCCAAAGTAGCCACCAAGCGTGGCGGTCCCAGCGTCGGCCCTGTCCTGATAGAAAAGGATGCCCGCATAGGCAGAAGGAGGACTCGGCGCGGTAAGAGTGATACCATTCGCGCTGAAAATACTCCCGGGCCCGCTGATGCTGAACGAAGCGCCGTTGTACATATAGAATGTAACGCCCGTTCCGGTCGCGGCTGCATTCGCACTCACCGCGTTAATAGACAGGCCACCAGTGACAAAACCCCCGCCGTTCAGGACGTATGTGCCGGGGCCGAAAGTGACGCCCGTGGTGGCTACCTTGATCGCTGGGTTGCCACCTGTACCGCAATAGGCGTGTCCTGTTACGCTGGTTGCCTGCAGTGTCTGGCCGGTGGTTGCCACTACATTGGTAGTGCCGGCCAGACACGCGCCGAGTGCAGGCGGGTTCAAATAAGCCAACGGGTCAGATACGGGAACCATTCCGCCCACCGGCGTCGGCGTGATGGAGCTGAAAAAACCCCGGTTATAGCCGGGATTTCCGACTATGCCAATTGACTTAGCTGTAAGCGAAGCAATAAACGAACTGCCGACATTCAGCGCACTCGTATTATTGGGCGAGTCGATGTAAATCGCACACGTGGGGGCGTTCACGAAAAGGGCGAGGCCATTCAAGAAAATTCCTCCTCCGTTCGGTGCCGCGCCGTTCTGGTTGAGGGTGAACATGCAGCCGGGACTATTCTGCGCAAACGCTACAGCCCTGGCAGCCACTGTGGTTGGACTCGTGCCGAACAGAGACATGAAACCAGTCTTCTGTGTCTGGGAAACGGCTACTTCCACAAAATTGTTGGACGTGCAGTTTGCGCAGAGGCTTGCCGGGGTATAAGGCCACGTTACAGTAACCGTGAATCCGTTCGATCCAGTGGTCACGCCATTCAGCGCCGCATCGTGATTGGCGACCGTGGTAATTATCGAGAGAGTTGGTGTATTACTGGTCAAAATCGACGCTCCGGCGAGGGCAGCGGAGTCGGCGGCGGTTTGCAATTGGCGTTTGACGTAGAACATATATCCGAGATCCACCGCAAAGCCTACAAAGCCGAGAAGAACCGTCAGGCAGATAATCGTGATGATCAGCGCCTGCCCGCTTTCATTACGCAGCTTTTTCCCGAGTCGCGTTTTCATGAGTGGGGTTTTCATGAGTTTCTTCCTTTCCATGCCGGCTCAACTACGCGCGCAATTTGTTCACAAATTAACGATCGAAGGACCTCCACCAAACCGAGCAGCCTGAGAACGCAGCGCCAGGCCCTCGCTGGCGACCAGGTGGGGCCGCCGCTCCGGCGTCGCCTCTTCGTACTCTTCAGGCGATTCCATCTCGGTCAGGTTTACATCCTCAATTTCGAGTTGCTTCAGCAGGCGGTGCAGGTAGCACCGGCTAATGCCTAATTCGCGGGCCGCCTTCAATTTATTTCCGGAATGCGTGCCGAGCACTGAACGCACAAGCTCCCGCTTAAAGCTGCGGATGGCCACGTGAAAAGACTTGCTGCCCGCCAGGATATCGTCGCCAAGCACGGGTCCCCTGAGCTCTGGCGGCAGGTCTTTGACCGTCAGATATTCCTGATTGTCGGCCAGAACCAGGCTGCGTTCGATCACGTTCTGCAACTCGCGGACGTTGCCCGGCCAATTGTGCATGGCCAGGGCGCTCAGGAATCCGGGAGTCAAAGATCGAGCGCGCTTGTTATGAGTCTTGGCGAACATGCGCAGAAAATACTCCGCGAGAAGAGGAATGTCGCTGCCTCGTTCGCGCAGCGAAGGCAGATGAATCCTCACCACCGAAATGCGGAAGTAAAGATCTTCGCGGAAGGTGCCTTCCTGCACCATCTTTTCCAGATTTCGGCTGGTGGCACAGATGACGCGCACGTCAATGGGATGTGCGACATTCGAGCCCAGGCGTTCCACGGTGCGCTCCTGCAGGACGCGCAGAAGTTTGGACTGCAGCGGCAGCGACAGATCGCCGATTTCATCGAGGAAAACGGTTCCGCCCCGGGCTTCTTCGAAACGGCCCTTGCGAACCTGCGCCGCACCGGTGAACGCGCCTTTCTCGTGGCCGAACAATTCATCTTCGATCAAAGATTCTGGGAACGAACAGGGTGAGAAGGCGATCATGGGGCGATTCGCTCTCTGACTCAGCCGATGAATGGCCTGCGCGACTACGCCTTTACCGGTGCCGCTTTCGCCCGTGATCAGAACACTGGTGAACACACCGGCGACTTTGCGAACGATTTCGTTCACCTGGCCCATGGCCTGCGAATTTCCCAACAGTCCCTCAACGTGCGCCGAAGGCAGAAGGTTTTGAGCTTCCGTGAGGTCTCGCGCCAGAGCCGCGCGACGGTAGGCCGCATCCAAAGCAAATTTCAATTCCTGAACATCGAGCGGATGCTCGAGAAAGTCAACTGCGCCCTGTTGCAACGCTTCCGTGCCTCGCTGCCGAAGCTTATCCCAACCGTAGGCGATTACCGGGAGATCAACCGCTCGTTCAGCCGCTGCTAACAGCAATGAGCTGGAACCCTGTGCAGTGTCACTATCAGTCGGCAGATCCAGATTGAGCAGAACCACATCCAACTCTCTGGCATCCAGCTGACTAATTCCTATTTCCACGCTGGCAGCGCGCCGGACCGCATAGCCGGTTCCTAAAACTTGCTGCAGCACCTGACCAAATGCTTCATCCCGATCGACCAGAAGTATGCGCTTCACACGATCATTTGAATTTGGCAACTCTTCTCCTCCACCACAAGTTTGCTTGTGCCATTCGGCAAAAGCCGTTCCAGTTAGTGTCACAAGAAAAATGCTATGAAAATGGGGGAACGAACGTAACGCCACACGTGTTACTAAAAGGGAGTCGGTGTTCTAGGGAGGAGGTTACGACCCGGTCACAAGTTAATAGCAAATGTCGGACCAAAAAGCAACACTAAATAACCTTCGTAACCGGGAACAATGTTAGCCTACACGAAATAGAGTTGAAATATGTTGCACTCATTAGGCAAATGTAGTCCATTGTCAAGAGCAGGCAAGTCCGCGCGCTGCCGTACGATAGGCGGAAACAGACAGTCCACGGGTAGCCGCTCTGGAAGCTCGATTTGCGGGAAAAACTCGAAAGTACATCCCCATTGGCCTGGTAATTGCTCAGCTGAAGTAAAAGCTGACTCCTCTATCGGATGCGACCCACGGAACAACTCGAAACCCGAGAGGCGGCCAGCGGTACGGGAGCTAAAGGCTCGGCTTCAACGCCGTTGCCCACAGCACCCGAAGCGGACGCCAAGCCTGCAATTGGTAACCCTGGGTGGTTTCGGAAGACGTTTTCGTTTCTGGTCGTATTGACGACGTTGCTCGTTGCCCTGGCGTTCATGATGGAGAACAAGGGCATACAAGACCCAGATATCTGGTGGCACCTGCGGAACGCCGAATACCTTCTTCAGCATCATCAACTGCCCCGCCAAGACATGTTCTCATTCACCGTGGCGGGCGCACCCTGGATCAATCACGAATGGCTCGCTGAAATTCCTTACTATCTGGCCTGGCGAGCCGCAGGGTTAGTTGGGATCAAGAGCCTGACCATCGCGGTGATCGTGGTTATTTTCCTGGGTTTGCTATACCTCTGCTACCAGGAAAGCCGGAATTTCAAGGCTTCCGTAGCGGCCTGTTCCGTTTGCGTCTTTCTCGCCACAGTTTCTTTCGGGCCGCGCACGGTTTTATTCGGATATTTATATCTGGTAATCCTGTTGATCATCCTGCAACGCTTCCGCCAGAAAGGGACCGCTCCGCTGTGGGTGATTCCACCGCTGTTCTGCCTTTGGATCAACACCCACGGATCGTGGTCCCTGGGTTTGATTGTCTTCGGCATAGTTTCGGCGGCTGGCCTGGTGCAAGGAAAATGGGGGCGGGTGGAAGCTGAGGCATGGACCCCAGCGCAGTTTCGAAAGCTGTTGATTACCGGGGTGGCCAGCGTGGCTGCGCTCTTCATAAATCCATTCGGTGCGCGTCTGGTGTTGTACCCTTTCGATCTCGCTTTCCATCAGAAGCTCAACATATCGCACGTAGCCGAATGGGTATCGGTGGATTTCCACGATTCACGCGGCAAGTTGGTGCTGCTTGTGCTGATCGGATTTTTTTTGAGTGCACTGCTGCGCAACCGCCGTTGGACGCTTACCGAGTTAGGCTTGCTCCTATTTGCCCTGTACAGCGGACTCACTTACATTCGCTTTCTGTTTTTGTTGGCGGTACTCGCGGCACCGCTCATGGCAAAGCTAATGGATTTCATGCCGCCTTATCGTCCGGAGGCGGACACTCCTGTCGTCAACGTTTTCGTGATCTTGCTGCTGCTCGGCGCTATGGTGTATTACCATCCGAATGCGCCGGTGCTGGAGCGTTCCGTGGCGCAGATGTATCCCGCTGAAGCCGTCACGTTTCTGAAAGCTCACCCTCTCGACGGCCGGATGCTCAACTTTTATTTGTGGGGAGGGTACCTCGGCTGGAATGATAGGGATCTGAAAATGTTCGTCGACAGCCGGGTCGACATCTTCGAATATGCGGGCGTGCTTCAGGACTACCTGGACCTATTGGCGTTGAAGGAGCCTGAATCTCTTCTTGATAAGTACCGCATACGTTACGTGTTGTTTCCACCCACTGAACCGCTCACTTATGTACTGGAGCACGATCCCCGCTGGAAGGTGATCTACAGTGATAAAGTGTGTGTGATGTTTGAAAGGACGGCAGAGGCTCCGGCGGCCCCGGCAGGTAAGGAGACGCCAAAAACCTAAACCCAGCCCTCCCTCAAGAATTTAAGATGCGGCGATTGTTCCAAATCTCTTGAGTACGGGAAAAACCAGGAAAGCCCCGACTGAGACTGGGTTTCACCGCAAGCTCAGAAAGCGGCCACTGTTATGGGAAAGCTGCTGGTCTTCGTGGTTCTGTTGGTTAGTGGGGGATTGTTCATTGGGGAGTCCACCCAACCGATCTATCGGCTGCGTACCAACATGCCGGTGGATTTTATGTACGTGCCCGACTCATGGCCGGCGGAAAAGCGAGCCGCGGAAGAGAAGATTGCGAGAGCCTATTGGGACTGTGCTATTAACACCATCCAGTGGAGATACGGATATAATTACCGTCTTCCTCAAGAACCCCCGAGCGACTTCATAATTACATCGCCCGATTTGAAGGACGCTGCGGACGATCCGGAGGTTCGAGCTCGATATTGGAATGCGTTGCAAAGGCTCTGGTACGTCCCAGACAACTGGACGAAGAGTTATCAATGGGACACAGGATGGATAACCGCTTGGCTGGATTCTATCCGGAGACTACATCCCGACTAGCGTGAGCCGGAAAATAGATGTATAGCCTTGTGAGCCTCATAGGACCCGAGAGTTTGCTGGTTTCTCTCGCGCTGCTGTTGTCGTTTACCTATCCCCGACTGGGCGCAAATTTCTTTCGCGCAATTGAGAGGGCCCTCGAACCACTTGCCCGGAATCGGAAGGCGAGTGTTTTATTTTGCGGGGTTGCAGCTCTGACGGTAAGGGCTGTGCTCTTACCCGTTTGGCCGATTCCCCTCCCTTTCGTGAACGGCGAATTCAGTTTTCTTCTCGCTTCCGATACGTTTGCCAGGGCGCGTCTCACCAATCCGACTCACCCCATGTGGGTTCACTTTGAAAGCTTCCATATCATCTTCCAGCCGACTTATGCCTCCATGTATCCGCCATTACCGGGAATGATCATGGCTGCGGGCAAGCTGATCGGGGGGCATCCATTTTGGGGCGTGTGGCTCAGCGTAGGAGCCATGTGCGCCGCGATTTGCTGGATGCTTCAGGCGTGGCTGCCGCCGACGTGGGCTTTGCTGGGAGGCTTGCTGCCGGTGCTGCGCTTCGGAGTATTCAGTTACTGGGATGACAGTTATTGGGGCGGGGCCGTGGCGGCCACTGGAGGCGCACTCATTCTGGGAGCGCTGCCGCGGATTATGCGCAGGCAGCGGGTCCGCGACTCGCTCATCATGGCGCTGGGCGTTGCCATCGTGGCGAATTCCAGACCCTATGAAGGCTTTGTCCTTAGCTTGACTGCGGTGACTTTGCTGCTATTTTGGATGGCCGGGAAAAAAGCGCCGGCAGCGGAAGTTCTGATCCGCCGCATCGCGATTCCCCTGATCCTGTCGATGGCTCTGGTAGGTTGCGCCATGGGTTATTACTTCTGGCGCGTCACGGGGAATCCTTTCCGGATGCCCTATCAGGTCAATCGGGATACCTACGCTATAGCGCGATACTTTCCTTGGCAGCACGTCAACGCGGAACCTGCATACCATCACCAGGTGATGCGTGCTTTTTATGTTGAACGCGAATTGCCTCCCTACCTCGAAGCTCGCACTCTGAGCGGCTTGCTGGTCACGGTTCTCATAAAAGTGGGGAGACTGTGGATGTTCTTCATCGGTCCTGCGCTCACCATTCCGCTGTTGCTTTTACCTTGCGTGTGGCGTGATCGCCGAGTTCGATTGCTCGTTATCACTGCAGCGGCTTGTTTTCTAGGCACCCAGTTCATCGTGTTTTTCATGGCTCACTATGCCGCACCCATGACTGCTGTGATCGTAGCTCTGCTGATTCAAGGTATGCGGCACTTGAGGGTGTGGCGCTGGCAGGACAAGCCAACCGGATTGTTTCTGGTACGTGCGCTGGTGGTTATCTGGATATTGATGGTGCCTTTCGAAGTGCACAAACTCGCGGCATCCCCACCACCGGGAAACTGGATGGCGCTGGGCCCGGAGCGCGCGAAATTGCTGTCGCAGTTGGACTCACTCCCAGGGCCGCAACTGGTTCTGGTGCGCTATAAGCCGTCGCACGATACCATGGCCGAGTGGGTTTATAACGGGGCTGATATCGACGGCTCCAAAGTGGTTTGGGCTCGCGACATGGGCGCAGCGGATAACGAAGAACTGCTGAAGTATTACAAAGATCGCCGGGTCTGGCTGCTGGAGGCGGATGAAACGCCGCCAAAATTGTCTGCATACTCAAGTGCCGAGCAAGCCCGATTTCCAACTCAAGCCGCGAAAGAGCTAGCGAAATGACGCTTTGGGAAAAAGTGACGGTGGAGCGACTGAAGCGATGCTTCTGATCGAGTGTGGCTTGCTGGTGGTCGCGGTGATCCTCGCCCTTCTTTTTCCGAACGTGGGGTCGCGTTATTTCGAACGGTTGGAAGTGGCCTTTAACCGACTCGCACAGAGACGCGCTCTCGCCGTAGCGCTGGTCGGGTTGGTCACGCTCGCAGCGCGGCTGGCTTTGTTACCCATTCTGCCTGTCCCTGAACCGATTGTGCATGACGAGTTCGGGTATCTGCTCGCCGCCGAGACCTACGCTCACGGTCGGCTCACCAATCCCACGCACCCCATGTGGGTTCACTTCGAAAGCTTCAGCATTATTCAAAAACCCACCTATCAATGTTATGCTCCGCCCGCGCAGGGGCTGCTGCTGGCTTTTGGGCAGGTGGTCTTGGGCCGGCCCTTCTGGGGAGCGTGGCTCGGTGGTGGTCTAATGTGCGCAGCGATTTGCTGGATGCTGCAAGCGTGGCTTCCCGCAGGCTGGGCGTTGCTCGGTGGGCTGCTGGCGGTCGCTCGCTACGGCACGATGACCTATTGGGTGAACAGCTACTGGGGAGGTTTAACAGGAGCGATTGGCGGTGCACTCGTGCTCGGCGCGCTGCCGCGCATGAAACGGTCGCTGCGCGTCCGCGACGCTCTCATCCTGGGAGCAGGTCTCGCGATCCTTGCCAACAGCCGTCCGTATGAAGGATTAATATTCAGTATCCCGGTCGCTCTCGCACTCTTGGTTTGGATCTTCAGTAAGGACGGACCGGCATGGCAAATTTCACTACGCCGCGTCGTTGTCCCGCTTTCTATAGTTTTGGCCGTCGCTGGCCTGGCAACAGGCTTCTATTTCTGGCGCGTCACAGGCAGCCCCTTCCGCATGCCCTATCAGATCGAACGGACAACATATGCCGCAGCGCCGTACCTGCTGTGGCAAGCGAAACCCACCGAACCAGCCTACCATCACGAGGTGATACGAAGCGTTTACGTTGGCGGGGAACTCTTACGATATCAGCTGGGTCATACGGCCACTGGCTACCTGGCAATTACGCTGGAAAGGACTCTTTGGATCTGGCGATTTTTTCTGGGGCCACTCCTGACTTTCCCATTGCTGATGCTAATTTTTGCGTTGCCCTACGGTTTCTCCTGGCGGCACATAAGCAAGCCGACTCGTTTTCTACTCGTTGTCTTCGCAATATCGCTTGCGGGGCTCGCAGCAGAGTCTTTCTCGGCTCCGCATTATGCAGCGCCCCTCACCTGCTTGTTCATTGCGTTCGCTTTGCTGGCAATGAGAAGATTGCGAGCTCTGCGCTGGCGCGGTGGGCCAACCGGGGTCTTTTTGACACGTGCGATCCCGATGATATGTGTGGTGATGGTGCTTCTGCGCGTTGCCGCAGCTCCGCTCCATATTCCTCTTCACGAGTTCTACATGCCGGCATGGGATCAAGCCGCTCCATCCAGCTTCGGACGCGCCGCTATGCTGCGTGAGTTGCAGAGCCTGCCTGGAGATCAGCTTGTGATTGTCCGCTATAAACCGCAGCACAATCCCTTTGACGAGTGGGTGTATAACCGGGCTGATATTGACAATTCGAAAGTGGTCTGGGCACGTGATATGGGGGAGCAGAACGACGAGCTCATTCGTTATTTCAGCAAGCGACGAGTCTGGCTACTCGAAGCCGATGAGAACCCAGTGAAGTTGTCTTCATACTCGACGCCAACTACGCCGCTGCCGGGCTTCTGACTTATGACACGTGCTCAGAAATCTCTTCGTGCGTGCACCGCAGGAGTTATCATCTCAGTCTTCATTGGGTTCGTACTCCTCAGCTTCCCCGTCGATAAATACCGCACAGGGAGAGTGCTTGATTTTTCCGAGTTTTACGCCGCGGGCACAATGGTGCGTGACGGCTTGGGCCACCGTCTTTACGACCTTCGACTCCAGGCGCAATATCAATGGCGGGACGCTGCGATCCATGCGTTTTATCTGCGGCCGCCATTTGAGGCTCTGCTATTCGTGCCGTTCAGCTATCTGACTTATCGCGCTGCCTACAGCGTTTGGGTGCTAATCAGTCTTGTGTTCCTAGCCTCTTCCGCGATTCTGATTGAGAGGCAGGTTCATGTGAGCCGGGCTCTTACGCAATATACCCGCGGAATCCCTGTCGATACTGGGTTGATTCTGGTTCTGTTCCTGACCTTTGGGCCGACGATGAACTGCTTCCTGATTGGCCAGGATACGATGCTGCTTCTGCTGATCTACACGCTGTCATTTATTCTTCTGAAAAACGGCAATCCCTTTGCCGCGGGTTGTGTGCTGGCTCTAGGTTTGTTTAAGTATCACTTGGTGATCCCGTTCGTCATCGTCTTTCTGATTCGCCGCCAATGGGTGTTCCTCAAGGGATTTACGCTGGTGGGGGCCATTCTGGTGGCAGTTTCGGTTGCCATCGGCGGGTTCGGTGTTTTCAATTCTTACCCACAGGTCTTCTTCAATTCCACTTATCAGGAAGTTATCGGAGGCTTCCAACCTCAGTACGCTGCCAACATACGGGGATTTACTTATCTGATCTGTGGCGCTTTTCTTCCGGGATACTTGATTTTAATTATTGTTGCAGCCCTTTCAGGGGTCATGCTCTGGGCGGCCGCCAAGCGGTGGAGCGATGACGCCTTGGAATACTCCTTTGCGGCTGGCGTAATCGCATCATTGGCGACAGGAATTCACTTATTTTTTTACGATTTGTCGCTGTTGCTGCTTCCTATTGCGATCATCTGTGCCCAATTGGCGAGGGAAGGAAAATTGCTCCGGAATCACGCTCTTTCCGTTACCTTAATTATCCTCTTCGTGCCTCCATTCCACAGGCTGCTTATCGTTCACGCGATTTATGCTCTCATGTTCATCCCGGCCTTCACCTTGTTCCTAATCACGCTGAACCTGCTGTCAAATCACTGCACGGTTCAGCCTGACAATCCACCTGGCACTCCGCGCGTTTTGGCACAGTAGCGAGAAAGCAATTCAAGAAACTGACGGCCGCACTGACGATGGCGGAGTCACTCTGGCGAGACTTGAACGATTACTAGAGCGCTACGCGTTATTCATTTTAGGCTTATCTGAGGATTGTGGTAGCTTACCCACTCACGGATCGAGGATGACTGACAAAGTTGCAAAAACTCTTGTTCGCATAGCCCTGGCGGCAATCCTGACCTACGCTTTTCTTTCGCATTGGCAATTTCTTCACCAAAATGTCGGCCAGCGCGACTCCATCCAATATTGGGCGGCGGGCCGCCTCTTCCTTCATGGGCAAAATCCCTACGATTTTGGCGCAGTACTCGAACTGGAAAAACAACAGGGATACAAGGAAAACAGGCCCCTCGTGTTGCGCAACCCTCCGTGGTCACTTTTTATGGTCGTACCATTGGGCTTGTTCAGCGCGTTTTGGGCGTGGGTGCTGTGGATCGCTCTGTCGCTAGGATCTCTTCTGCTGGCGATGCGCCTTTGCTGGAAAATGTACGGAGGCAGCGGCAATATTCAGCGAGACGTTTTCTTGCTGGTGGGTTACACATTTGCGCCAGTTCCGGCGTGCCTGGTCGCTGGGCAAATGGGTCTCGTTCTTTTGTTAGGAGTGGTGCTTTTTCTCTGGTGGGAAGCGGAACACCCGGTGGCGGCGGGAGCGGCACTTATTTTGCCATTTGCCAAACCCCATCTGCTGGTGCTCTTCTGGGTGGTGGGTTTGTTCTGGGTCGTGGCGCGAAACAAACGCGGCACTGCTCTAGGCTTTGCCATCGCACTGGCCATCGTAACGGTGCTTCCCTGGGCGCTGCATCCCACAATTTTTTATGACTATCGACAGATGCTTCATCAAGCTTCGATTGGGAACGAGTTCATTCCGGCCTTGAGCGGCGTTCTCCGGCTCTTATTTTTCCGTCGTTGGTTTTGGGTGCAATTCGTCCCGATGACGCTAGGCCTGCTTTGGGGTCTCTGGTTTTACTTCAAAAACCGATCACACTGGGAATGGCGACGTCACGGATTGGCGCTGACGGTTGTCTCAGTGCTGACTACCCCTTACTCGTGGTTACCCGATGAAGTGGTTTTACTTCCTGCGGTTCTGTGGGCCGCAGTGTGTATTTTTGGACTTCGGAAGCAGCAAAGGATGACCTTGTGGACCCGTCTGGCATTAGCCATTTTCGCCGCTTTAGACGGGCTCCTGTTGCTCATTTTGGCAGCGAAGATTCCATTCTCCGGCGGCCTATATTTTTGGAGCAGTTTGGTCTGGTTTGCGTGGTACATGTTTGGGCGAAAACATTGCCGGCAGCGCGTAGACAGCGACTCGATGGCCTGAAGAGAAGTTGCCTGACGGAGCTCTCAATCAGAAGAAGCTGTAGCGTAGAGTGCACCAGATTCCTCGGATGGCATCCTTCCATCCGATTTTCTTCCCCTCGGCGCGGGAGCGGAAAGCATAGGATACGGGGACTTCGCAAACGCGCAATCTTTTTCTCGCAATTTTAGCCGTGATCTCCGGCTCAAATCCGAACCGATCTTCCCGGATGTTCATCTGCTGTAGGGGCTCCCGGCGAAAGACCTTGTATCCAGTCCATACATCTGTCAAGTTGAGGCCCGTAACAGCATTGGATGCAATGGTTAATACCTTGTTTCCTAAGTAATGCATCAAAGGCACGCCGGAGCGTGGCTTCCCCAAAAAGCGCGAGCCATAAACGACGTCTGCCCGGCCTTCGTTGATCGGTTGGATCAGTTTGGCATACTCGCTGGGACTCAATTCCAGGTCTGCATCTTGGATAATCACAATCTCCCCGACAGCCTCTTTGAAACCGCGCCGGAGAGCAGCTCCCTTTCCGCAGTTTTGCGGCTGAAAGAAGACTCTTAGGCTTCCCAGATCTCTCAACCGGTGAACCGCAGAGTACGGCGGCGCGAAAGGCTGGCTTCCGCGATTAATAGGCTCGGAGGGAGTCTTGCCGGGACTCACCAATTCGGCTAGCAGTTCGGTGGTGCCATCCGTCGATCCGTCATCCACAATGATGACTTCTTTACTTATATCGACGTTGCAGACTTGCTGCAGGATCTCACGAATAGTAGCTTTCTCGTTATACACAGGGATCACAACCGACAGATGAGGACGAGTTGGAGGTTCGGAGATCGGGTCGAGCGTGAGCATCAGGGTTGGGCGCGCTAGGCTCTCAGATGCCCCGACTTTCCTCTATCCGCGCGGCTCGGTTATCTGCGAGTCGTGCCCACTTCCGGGGCGGTGTCTGGGGGGCCAGCGGCACCCGAGATGTTATCAGAGAAACGACGTCCGCCGACGCACTTCTCGCCCCCGTACACTGAACATCAACTGAAGCAGGCCCTCTAAATTGAGGCCGCAACGTTAGCTAAAAGATGCATGGTCAGTGTAAACAAACGTATTCACGCTGGCAGCTGACAACATTCCTGAAGGTATCAGTCTCAAACCACGGTCCTGGCCGCTATTAGCTCTGAGTCGCAGTTTTGGTGCGAGGTCGGTATCAAGTTGTTGCATGTACGCGGTTTAGCTGATGTCGGTACCAAGGATGAAGCCGGGAACAGTTTGGCGTCCTACATGCCATAGAAGAACGCGTACGGTCTTGTCCCAGGCCGTCTCTTTGGGATATGCAGGAACAGGATCAACTGGGCAGGAACGGCAAATCGATCGAAGGAGAATACAAGTATGAAGAACCTAGTTCTGAACTCAATGATTCGCCTGCACAAAGATGAGGCAGGTCAGGGTCTCGTGGAATACGTGTTGATCCTCGCCTTGGTTGCGTTCGCAGCCGTGACGGGAATGAACAGCTTGGCGACCGGCCTGAATAGCGCTTTCCTGGCAGTCGACTCCAAACTTACCAGCGCACTTGGGTAGAACGGTAAGAACGAAAACAAAAGCTCGGTTTGCCCTGCGCTTAACCGAAGCGCGGGGCAAGTCGAAGATCACGCGGAGAACGAGGATACAATGCAAAAGCAACTCCTAAACGCATGGGTTCGCCTCCACCATGACGAGGCGGGGCAGGGGCTGGTCGAGTACGTCTTAATTCTCGCTCTGGTTGCATTCGCGGCCGTGACGGGAATGAACAGCTTGGCGACCGGCCTGAACAGCGCTTTCATCGCGGTTGGTAGCATGTTGACAAGCGCGCTTGGCTAGAAGTGGCTTCTCTGGGGTTCTTTTGCCCTTGCGAAGACTGCAAGGGCAAAGAACCTGTTGTGTATAAATTTACCGCCCACCCCCCGACTTAATAATCCAGGAATGCAAGTTGTCCGGTATGAGTGAGCAGCCAGTGGAGCGATTTCTGTTGATGTGCGCGCTAGCGGTCGCAGTGGTGGGTGCCGTGAAAGATGTTCGTGGAGCGCGCATACCAAACTGGCTGACTTACAGCGGACTAGGATCTGCGCTTGCAGTCCGAGGCGTCATGTTAGGATGGGTCGGACTCAAGGGTGGCTTGACCGGATTGCTGTTAGCCGGAGGCATTTTCTACTTTCTGTTCCTGCTGGGAGGGATGGGCGGGGGAGATGTCAAACTAATGGCCGCCGTCGGAGCGTGGGCCGGAGTCAGACAGGTGGAGACCATCCTTATCGGCAGCGCGATTGCAGGCGGAATTATAGCTGTCTGGTACGTGCTGGCTTATCGCCAACTCGGGCAGGCACTTCTGAACACCTTGGCACTGGCTCAGCATCATTTGACTTCGGGACTACGCCCCCATCCCTATTTGAATGTCAGACAGCCAGGTACGGTGCGGATCCCCTACGGATTGGCGGTTGCGGTTGGAACGTTAGCTTGTGTTGGCCATGCTTTTTGGCGGAGGTGATTTACGGACCTGCGACGCGTATTAACGGCTTTGTTAACGGCTTCAGTATTGGCCGCCGGCGTTACCTATATTTTCGTTCGGCGGGTGCGGTCAAGCAACGCTGACCGCAAAGTTACACGGATTGTGGCCGCCGCCTCTGATCTGACTCCTGGGATAACTCTGTCCGCTAAGGACCTTACCATCGCTGAATGGCCGCTCGACATGCAGTTGACCGGCTCCTTCTCAAGAATGGAAGATGTGGTTGGACGCCCCTTGCTGTATCCGATGGCCGCCAAAGAACCGATCTTGCAGCGGGATTTAGCGGCGGAAGGCTCGGGTATCGGCCTGGCTTCGAAAATACCTCCCGGAATGCGCGCCACGGCGGTTAAATCGAATGAGATCGTGGGCGTCGCCGGCTTTTTGTTTCCCGGCTCCCGGGTGGACGTACTGGCCACTTACGCCCAGTCGGGAAGTTCGCCGCAGCCCCTTACCGAGACGATTCTGCAAGACGTAGAAGTTCTGACCGCCGGACAGACCACTGAACCGGATCCCCAAGGCAAACCGGAGACCGTCAACGTGGTGACGCTTCTGCTGAACCCAGAGGATTCACAAAAGCTGACGCTGGCGAGTGCGCAAGGAACGGTGCAGTTCGTGCTGCGGAGCGGCGTCGATCAGAAAAACGTCGCCGTGCATGCCACACGGCTGGATCAATTACTCGCCTCCGAGCGGCCTCCGGAGCCGCCCCCGGTTGTTCCCAGCAAGAAGATTTTCAAGCCGGCGCCACACCCGGCCCCCCCTTCTTATGCAATGGAAGTGATTCAAGGAACACAGCGAAGTGTCCAGAAGTTTGAGTAAGCAGATAGTTGACTTTAGGCCCTGAGGACAGGAATGAAAAGCTCGAGAGTACAGATGGTTCTTATCTTGGCTTTTGCCCTTGCGACTCTCCCCGCTCGGATGGAGGCCGCACCTCAACAGGAAGTTACCCCACCGGAAGGAGAGACCCTCCACATTTTGGTGGGCAAGTCGGTCGTCGTTAATGTGCAGACACCGATTACGCGAGTACTCTCGAGCAATCCAACCGTGATCGAGACTCTGGCTACCTCTCCTACTCAGATTGTCGTCGAGGGAAAGGCAGCCGGATCAGGCAGCTTGATCCTTTGGGACGCCACGGGGCGTTCTCAGTTACTCGACGTCGCCGTGGATCTTGACGTGTCGGGGCTACGGAGCGCGATCGAGCATTCCTATGCCGCCCAGAAAGTGGACGTGCAAGCCAGTGGCGGACGGGTCTTTCTCTCCGGAAATGTCGCAGACGCGCACATGGCCGAAGAGTTAGTGAAAATGGCGGGCGCTTACTCGGCTCAGGTTGTGAGTTCTCTGATTGTGCCGACTCCGCACGAGCGCCAGGTATTGCTGGAGGTGAAGATCGCGGAGGTTGATCGTTCAAAAATCCAGACTTTGGGATTCAACGTCTTCAGCACTGGCGCGGCTAACACAATGGGCTCACTCTCGACCCAGCAATTCTCGCCGCCAACCATACAAGGTACCGTCCCCAACAGCACTACCAGCACGAGTACCGCAACCAGCACAACAGTCACAAGTAGCCAAGGCTCCGCCATTCCATTTAGCTTCACCAACCTGCTAAATATTTTTCTGTTTCGACCTGACATCAACCTGGGAGCAACCATCCAGGCCCTGCAGCAGACGTCAGTCCTCGAGATTTTGGCCGAACCGAATCTCCTGGCCTTAAACGGGCAGAAGGCTAGTTTCCTGGCTGGTGGTGAGTTTCCCTTTCCCGTCGTTCAAGGTGGTGCGAATATCGGTGCCGTCACCATTCAGTTCCGTCCCTTTGGCGTCAAGCTCGATTTCGTCGCGAATATTCAGAAGGACGATGTAATCCGCCTGCACGTGGCCCCGGAAGTCAGTTCATTGGATTACACCAACGCGGTAACTATTTCCGGCTTTACCATTCCCGCACTCTCGACGCGAAAGGCGGAGACCGAAATCGAATTAAAGGATGGCCAATCCTTTGGCATCGCCGGACTTCTTGATCATCGGGCCACAGTTCTGCTGAGCAAGGTTCCAGGACTTGGCGACCTGCCGGTCTTGGGCCAGTTCTTCAGGTCCAGGTCGGTGAATAAGAGTAACAGCGAGTTGATGGTGTTGGTAACCGCGCGCATCGTCGATCCGGTCCGAGTAGCCATGCCAGTACCGCAGGCGCCGAAGGTGCCAGTACCATTTATTAACGTTCCAAAATTTGACGAGAAGATGCCAGGCAACAAGGATAAAGAGAAGAATGATGCGGCCAATCCGCAGGAATCTCCGAGTTCGAAATGACAATGACTGCAAAAGACAGCGCCCAGCATCCGGCCTTGGACTTTTCACCAAATGAGCCGATCTCACTGGTCGGCGTTTGCCTCGATGGCTCCACGTCGGAGTCTCTAAGGGTTTTTGCCAAGTCGGCCTCTTTTATCATTCAGAGAAATATCGCGAATTACCGGGTAGAAGATTACGACTCGATTTTTGAATGGATTGGGGACCCTCCGCCTGACGTCTGTCTGGTCGATTTCGACCAAGATCCGCGTGGCGCCGCAATCGTCGCCCAAAGAATCCATTCAGAATCGCGCGACACGGCGGTCTACGCGGTTTCGTCCCAGTCGGAACCAGATGCCATCATCCAAGCCATGCGGAGTGGATGCCGGGAATACCTGGTAAAGCCGATCAATCAGGAGCAGCTTCTCAATGCGATGGCTCGAGTGGGAGGGCAAAGGCGGGAGAAAAAGGAACATCATAACGCCCGCGTTCTGACCTTTATGGGGGCCAAGGGAGGTTGTGGCGTTACAACTTTGGTGACGCAGATGGCCGCCCTCCTGGTCAACTCCTGTTCAAGGAAATCATTGGTCGTCGATCTCCATCCCGATTTCGGGGACGCTGCCCTTTACATGGGCTTGACCAAGTACGGATATCATTTTTTTGAGCTTCTCGAAAATACCGAACGGCTGGACGCCGAGCTGTTGCAGAGTTTCGTAGTACATCATTCGAGCGGTGTGGACATTATTCCTGCACCGGCGGAAATTGAGCCTACGAGAACCGTCATACCCGGCTCAGTGGGCCGGACATTCGATTTCCTCAAACAGCGGTACGAGTTTATTTTGGTCGACGTGCCTCCGGGAATGAATGAGGAGAATCTTGAATTGATTCGCCAGTGCGACCAGCTCTATATAGTGACGGTCGCCGAGGTTTCGGCGCTGCGCAATGTCGTAAGACAAGTCGAATACCTGCGGCGCAAGCAAGTGCCTCAGGAAAAGATTCGCGTTGTGTTGAACCGCCACCAGAAGCATGGACTTATTACGGATGAGCAGATTGAGAAGGTTATCCAGCAAAAAATCTACTGGAAGGTTCCGAATCAGTACGTGCAAGTCTTGAAGACCATTAGTGGCGGCAACCCGATTGGAAACATCTCCAGCAATGAGTTCACCAGGACCGTGACCGGATGGGCGGAAGCGGTGGGAAGAAAACAAACGAACGCAGACGAGTCGAAAGACAAAAAGAAGCACGGCCGGGGAATTATGGGACTGTGGGGCCGCTGACACCTGCGCATTTTGAGAGGCACATATGGATGAAATGAACGCGGTAACGACTTCAGCAAATCCGACCAACGGTTTGGCTACACAAGAGCTTAACAAGAGGACCGGGCTCAGCTTCAAGGTTTACCAGGATTTGAAATCGAGCGTTCACCGCGACCTTTTGAATAAAGTGGATGTTGAAAAGATCGCGACGGTTCGAGACGAGCGCACTCGCGCCCAAGTTTTAGCCGTCATTCAGGATCTGGTTGCGGGCCTCAAGACCCCGATGAGCGGACGGGAAAGAGAGCGCCTAGCGATCGAGGTGGTGGACGAAGTCTTCGGCTTGGGACCACTGGAGCCTCTGCTGAAGGATCCCACCATCAGTGACATCCTGGTGAACGGACACAGGCAGGTGTACGTAGAACGAGCTGGCATGTTGGAAGAAACCAGCATCGTGTTCAAGGATAACGCGCACCTGATGCATATTATCGACAAGATTGTGTCTGCTGTGGGGCGGCGCGTAGACGAATCTTCGCCCATGGTCGACGCGCGCCTGGCCGATGGATCGCGTATCAACGTAATCATCCCTCCCTTGGCCGTGGATGGACCTCATCTTTCAATCCGCCGTTTTGGCATTGTGCCGGTCGCGGAGAGCGATCTAGTGGCGAATAAGACCCTCACACCGCCGATGCTCGAGCTGATTAAGGGTGCGGTGAGAGCGCGACTTAACATTGTCATATCGGGTGGGACCGGTGCAGGAAAGACGACCATGCTCAACGTCTTATCCGGTTACATTTCCGACAAGGAAAGAATTGTGACCATCGAAGACTCGGCCGAACTGCAATTGAAGCAGCGTCACGTGGTCCGTCTCGAGTGTCGACCCGCGAACGTCGAAGGCAAGGGCGCCGTCATGCAGCGGCAGTTGGTGATTAACAGTTTGAGAATGCGGCCTAACCGCATTGTCATTGGTGAGGTCCGCGGCGAGGAGGCTTTGGATATGCTCCAGGCCATGAATACGGGACATGATGGGTCACTTACTACCATCCATGCGAATAGCCCGAGAGACGCGATCGCCCGCATGGAGACCATGGCGCTCATGTCGAATCTCAATCTCCCCGAAATCGCTGTGCGGCGCCAGATTGCGTCTGCCGTTACCATCGTCCTCCAGGTTTCACGTCTCAGTGATGGAACCCGGCGCGTAACTCACCTCACGGAGATCACCGGGATGGAACAAGACACGGTTAGCATGCAGGATGTCTTCGTTTTCGAAAAGCAAGGGGTTTCGACCGATGGACACGTGATCGGAACCTTCACCTCCACCGGAATACGACCCAAATTTGCGGATAAACTCAAGGCGTCGGGCATTCCCGTCCCCGCGAGTTTCTTCGAACATTCGGTAACCGTTTAAGGCTAGGACAATCGTATGTCTGCAGCGATTTTGTTTTTGCTACTTCTCGTTCTGAGTTTCGGTGTGGTGCTCTATTTCTTGTGGCCCACCCGCGAGGAAAAGGCCGTAGAGCAGCAACTGGCGGGGATTGAGGAAGCCCGCGTGACCTCGGGGACGGCCCCCGACACCATTCTAAAGAAACAGGCTCAGAGTTCGACTCCGTGGCTCGACGATATCCTAAATCGGTTTCCGACATCCGCGGCGGTGGCGCGACTCATCAGCCAGTCGGGGCAAAAGTGGCAGTTGGGAACGCTTTTCTGTTTCTCATTCGTAGCCACGCTGATCGGCTGGTGGTTGGCATCGACGATGATCCCAAGCATTTTTCTCAGCCTCCTCGTCGGTATCGCTATAGGTCTGACCCCTTGCTTATATCTATATGTGCGTCGCGAAGTCAGATTCAGGCGTTTTGAATCTCTGCTCCCAGAAGCCGTGGACCTTATGGCAAGAGGCTTGCGAGCAGGTCATGGCGTAGGCGCAGTGCTCGAAATGGTAGGGAATGAGGTTGACGATCCTGTGGGATCGGAGTTCCGAATGATGACGGAACATCAGAATCTGGGTCTTCCCTTGCGGGAAGCCATTTTAAATATGCTCGATCGGGTACCGCTCGATGATGTGCGTTTCCTGGCCACGGCGATCCTTCTGCAAAAGGAAACGGGTGGAAACCTCGCCTTAATCCTGGATAAGACTGCGTCCGTGATGAGAGAGCGTTCCCGGTTGCGAGGCCAACTCAGGATTTATACGGCGCAGGGCCGCATCACCGGATGGATTTTGTGTTTCGTCCCTTTTGTGATGTTCGGCTTGATCAACATTACCAACAGAAATTACGAGAGGACCTTGTTCTCCGAGCCTTTGGGATTGCACATGGTCTACGGAGGGCTGGTACTGATGGCCATCGGAGTTCTTATCATTCGTAAGATCGTGAGCATCAAGGTCTAAACCCATGAGTCTGCCTCTACTACTCGGTTTGTGTTTGTTTTTTATTTTTCTGGTCGTCTTTTTCTTCATGATGCCGGCCTCCTCCGCCGAGGTCGCACGCCTTGAAGAAGTAACGCAACAGGTGCGCCGCCCTCAAGTAGGAGGCCATGTTGGGGAGCGGCCACCGCTTATCAATGCGGATATTCTGGCGAAGCCGTTTACACTTTTTCGCAAGTTTTTCTCCTCTGATCCCGATCCCCAAGTGGTACGCCGGCTGATGCTAGCTGGCTATCGCAAGCCGGCTCACGCGGATATTTTCCTGGGGGCGCGCTTGGCCTTGCCAGCCTTACTGGGAGTTTCGGTTGCACTTTTGATTCAATCCAATGTTTTCCTTTTTTTCCTGGTGGCGCTTGTGGTAGGTTTCTTCGCACCTGATTTTTGGCTTTCGCATGCCATCACAAAGCGGCGGGAAAAAATCCGGTTGAGCCTTCCCGATGGTTTGGACATGTTGGCGATTTCGATGGAAGCCGGGTTGGGTTTGGACCAAGCGATCGTTCGGATCGGCCAGGAATTTCGCGCGAGCCACCGCGAGTTAAGCGAAGAGTTTTTGCAGATTAACTTTGAACAACGTGCCGGCGTTCAGCGAATTGCCGCCTGGAAGGGATTTGCCGACCGCGCCAATATCGAAAGCGTCCGATCTTTTGTAGCCATGCTTATTCAGACGGATCGTTTCGGAACACCGATTTCGAAATCCCTGGGTAACTTTTCGGACGCGTTGCGACTCCAACGCCGGCAAACCGCGGAAGAAAAAGCCGCCAAGACCACCATCAAGCTTGTGCCGCCGCTGGTATTCTTCATCTTTCCCAGCGTTGGCGTAGTTACAATCGGACCTGCAATCATCATGGTCTCGAAAAGTCTTGCACATCTAGTGCAGTAAGTAGTTTGAAATTGCGTTTAATCTTGCTTCGAAGGGATGGTTATGGACAACGTTACGTTGATTCGAGTGGTTTCTGGCATTCTCGCCGTGGTCGTGCTTGTGATTTTGATCTACAGAATGAAGAAAAAGGCCCCCAGGTAAGCTTGCTGTTAACACAGATGCGAGAAAAAACGACTATGTCTCTATTGCGACCCCCACGCTACGTTTTCATTTACAACCAAACGAAGGAGACGTTTCTTTCATTTCGGGTGAAAGTGGCCGACTCCATTTTTAGTCGTCTGGCTGGGCTGCTGGGCAAAAGATCGCTTCACCCAGACAGCGGCGTGTGGATCGTACCCGCAAATGCAGTGCACACTATTGGAATGCTT
>JBAVZU010000290.1:0-16632 GCA_049588915.1 Candidatus Sulfotelmatobacter sp. | reverse complement strand
CTGTAAAAGTGGCCAATCACGCCCAACCGGAAATTCATGGGGAGGTCCATGGTGCCGCCGAAAGAAATCTGGTGTTTGCGGTCGAGCCCATTCGGGCCGAGATAGCGTTGCGGGCTGTTGAAATCGGTAGCGATGGTGATGAAGTCATTGTCGGTCGCCGAAGCGATGTAGCGCTCCAACTGATAAGAAACCTGCAGGTCGAAATTTGAAACCGAACGGAAGGGATGTTCCAGGTGCTGCTTCAATGACACTTGCACTGCTGTATTCTTTGCGTAGCCAATGGGAAATAGCATCTGATTGGCGCCAAGGTTTTGGTTGATGCCGGCGAAGGCCGCAGTTGGACACGGGCTTCCGCTGCAAACGGAATAACCGGAGTCCAGACCATTGGCAGCAAAGTCCGCGATAGTTCCAGCGTAGATATCCGCCCCGCCGCCCGCAGCCGCCGTGTAGGTGCCATTGAAATGCTGTAAATAGCAATTGATCATGCCCGGCCCGGCAAGCAGGTTTGGACAACCTGCTGCTGCCGACCCTTGGTTGTTTGTCACGGTTGCGATCATGGCGGCCTGAGCATTGGCAGAGTAGAAGAAGCGCGCATCGCCCACGTGGTTGGTATCAATCGCGAGTAGAGTGTGGGTCTCGATGTTGCGAAGATAATCGGCGGTGAGCACCATTCCGGGCCGTATTTCATGCTGCAGCCCGGCGTTGATCTGCATGGAGCGGGGGCTGACGTAATTCGGCGCTAACAGAGCCGTACCGGTGGCATCGAGCCCATCCGATAACGTGGTTCCGATATATGAGGGATTGGGAGCCTTCGTGCCCACCGACAAAGTGGCCGCCTGGTATTGAGCCTGAAGTGCCGTAATCGCTGGAGCCGCTTGCCCGATCGGCTGTCCACAGAATGAAAGGTTCGGCACCGTCCCGCTCGGCAGCGTAAAGTCAGGGTTCGGTTGGCCATTGGTACAAACCGTCGGATTCGCCAGGAACAGCCCGGTCTGCAGCCGTGCCGGGCGATCGAATTCGATGTTGTTCCAAATCGAGTTTTCATAGAAAAGACCAGCGCCGGCGCGGAATACCGTTTTCCCTCGACCAGAAGGATCCCAAGCCAAGCCTATTTGCGGCGCGAAGTTCAAGTTGGGTTGACGCACCCGATTGCCCAGGCCTGAGTAGTATTGATTATCGAACTGATTCAAAGCTGCGATCGGTGGCAGATCGCTATCGGTGCGCCCGGAATCGCGCACGTATCGCAAGCCATAGGTAAGAGTGAAATTCGGTCTTAATTTCCAGGCGTCTCCGACGTAGAGCGAAACTCGATTGTCCGGACCGCTGCCGCCCGCAGGGAATCCAAAAGCCGGTATTTCCGAGTCGTAGCCTTGGCCGTTACCCAACGCCACCGTATTTGCCGGATAGTTAATCGGATTGGCGGGGCCGCCCGGCAGCCCCTGGCACGCAGCAGCGCAATCGGAGATTCCTGCCCCCACCGCCGGCGCAAGTTTCAGGAAGCTTGCGAAGCCGCCGCCAAAAATGTGATTAAAGCCGCCGCCGTAGCGAATAATGTGCGCGCCCAGTGCGCGGCTGCCGTCATACTTGATCTGGTGATCGGACTGGTAGGTTTGCTGCGGAGCCAGAAAACTAGGACCAGAGCAGAAAAAATCTGCGCCCGAAGTGAGACAATCCGGATCGCTTCCAATTGCCAACTCAATTCCCGGCAGAGGATTGAGGATGCTGGTGCCCGCCGTCGCATCTACGATTCCATTGCGAAATTTCGTGTAGCCGAAGCGGATGCTGTGCGTGTAATTCCCGGTGTTGAAGTCCAACCCCATGGCGTGTACCGGGGTGTGATTGACATTGCCGAAAGGCTGAAAGCTGTTGGGAATGATGGCCAGCACGCTGTGGTTTTGATCGTAGGAAAATCGATAGAAAAATTTGTAGTTGTTGTTAATTTGCCAGTCGATTCGTCCGATACCCTCCACTTCGCGAAAAGGTGAATCGTAGCTGCCAACCAGGCTGGAAAATGGTCCGCTGGGGAGCACCGGGTTGAGTAAATCTTGTTTGGTGCGTTCGGCATCCAGAAAGAAAAACAACTTGTCTTTCTGAATGGGACCGCCAAAGTTCCCGCCGTACTGATTGCGTTGGAAATAATTGTCAGTTCCGCCGGGCAGGTTGGCGTCGAGAGTTTGATCGCGGAAAGCGTAGTATCCCTCGCCGTGGTATTTATTCGTCCCCGACTTGGTGGTAACATTCACCGAACCGGAGGAGGTAAGTTCGGTCGAGAGATCGAGCGATGACTGCTGAATCTGGAATTCCTGGATGCCACTGGCGGGAACATTTTGCGTGGTGGTGCCGACCGTCTCATCGCTGATGTCCAGACCATCCACTTCTATGCGGGCTGTGCGTCCGAAACGGCCACCGAATGAAATCGAAGAAAAGCCGTTCTTTGTGGGATCAAAATTTCCCCCATCTTGAATCTGGACACCCGGCTCCAATTGAGCGAGATCCAGAAAGTTGCGCCCATTGATGGGTAGATTCTCGATCTGCTGTGTAGTCAGAACGCCCTGCACCGTTGCCTGTTGAGTGTTTACGGTGACCTCGACGCCCTGCACCTCGACTACCTCAGTGGCTTGCCCAAGCTGCAACTTGATGTTCCCTGCCGCCGTGACGCCCACTTGCACGGTGACCGAAGCCTCTGAAGTCTTGAATCCTTGAGCTTCTACTCGCAACAGATAATCGCCGGGAGTCAGAGCGCCGGAGGTGTAGGCTCCCGCGGAAGTGGACTTGGTGGTAATCACGCGGCCCGTCGCTTTATTCCTGATCGATATCTGCGCGCCACTCACCACTGCGCCCGAGGGGTCTGTGACCGAACCTTGAATGCTGCCGGTGGAAATAGTGGTTTGAGCAAGAAGTGTTACAGACCACAACATGACACAGAACAGAATAGACGCAACGCAAAGCCGCATGCGGCGGGGCAAAGTCCTAACCTGTACCATGGGCACCATCCCTTTAAACCTTTTATCCATCTGTTCGTTCACAGACGATCCGGCCAGCCTGAATGCTTGATTGGGCTTGAAAGTAGTAGCCAATTGTAAACTGATTTACACCGCGCTCCAGCGTTTGGAAACAATTTCGTAGGATGCTCAGGATCTTGAAGGGAGTTGGGTGCAGACGAAGATATATCTTGCGAAGATATATCCAACGACAGCGGATTTCAGAACGGTGGGAGGCGGCGTTAGCTAGAGAGCGCGCGATCGCCGATTACTCATGCTGCATAACCACGTCGATGACCGCTTTGGCGCCTTTCTCCACGGTGATGACTTTGTGGACCGGCGAGTATCCGGTGAGCGTTATGTCGACCACATAGTTGCCGGGATCGAGCAGAATCTCGACTGGAGAAGTCTTATCGAGCATGTGCTGATTGACTGCGATCTGAGCGCCTTTAGGCTGTGTCTTGATGCTGAAGGTGCCCATGCCCTGGGCTGCTTTGTTGCCGAACAGTTTGCTCATTCTGCCCAGAGTCTTGATATCCTCGACATTGCCCAGTGCCCGTAGCGTGGGCGAGAAGCTTACCGTCTGGGCCAGGACGAACTGCGCGCTGGTAGTCTCGTCGATGAATCCTGCCTTGCGCACCAGGACTACGTGCTGACCTTTGTCCACTGAAACTTGCGCCGGCGTTGTCTTGCCCGTGTCCATGCCGTCGACGTAAACGTTCGCCCCGGGAGGCATGCTAGTGACGGAGAGCGTCGCCATGAGTTGGCTGAGATGAGTTACAACAAATGCTTTGCTGCCGGACGCGACTTCAACCACGCGGGTGTCTGGAGAGTAGCCAGCTTTGGTAACGGTGACAGTATGCTGCCCGGGGTCGAGGCCAGACAGAGTGAATGGCGTAACCCATGACGCATCGTTTTTTCCGTCGAGTTGAACTTGCGCGCCCTGGGGATTAGAGTCGATGGCCATCTGTCCGGGAATTACGAAGGGAACAACGGGAGCAGCCGGTTTCTTCTTAGCTTTCCTGCCTCTCGCGGCAGCGAGCGCGCGAGTCGTCTGTGGCTGAGTTTCCTCCGCCGATGTCGATGCTTGAGTTTGTCCCGGCAACTGCAGCGATTGAACCGGAGCGGCAATTCGACCCTCTGCCGGTTGCCGGCTTGATTCGGCGGCGACTGGATGCGCGGAATCGTCATCGCTGTTCAAGTGGTTGATGTGCAGAACCAAGGCAGCCGCGATGATAAGGATCAAGACGACCGCACCAGCGATGGAATACACCATCAACCTGGGAGGTACGTTCTTGATTTCTTTGATTGCTTTTCCAGCGACTTCGCGGGGCTGTATCTTTGGCTTCTCCGGTTCGCTGTTCGCGTAAAGATTTTGCGCGAGAGAAAGTGGGTGTTCAGACGCAGGCGGTGGAGGTGGCGCGAATTGCACCTCCTTCAGAGGAGGAAGATCCGTCATCTCCGAGAAGCGGACGCCGCCACGAGATGGAGCACCTTCGGACATTATGGGATCGACCGCAATTCCTGGTCGCTGTTTCGCGGGAGCTTCGCCTACGGTCTCATCGCAAACGGCCGATGACATTGACGCGGGCGGTATGCTCGACGCCGCATTTGGGCGCGGAGCTGTGCGCTGAGTGGGCACCGAAATTGTGCCGGCAGTTGCTCCGCCAGCCGCGGCGGCTGCAGCTGCCTTACGAGCCGATTCCTGCTTTACTCGTGGGGACGGTGGCGCTGAAGGCCTGCCACTTGACGTTTGAGAAACTGAACCCCGAGGTATAGTCGGTTTATTTTCTTCCGATTTCAGCCTTGCCAACGTTGGATTGGTTGGTGACACGGTATTCACTGGAGCCGCGCCTATGGCCTTGACTGGCGTCGGAGCAGGAGCTGTCGTAGCCTGAGCTTTCGATTCTTTGCATTTCTCCAGATCGTAGAGTAGTTCCCCCGCGCTTTGGTAGCGTTCTTCTGGATCCTTGGCCAAGGCCTTCATGATGAGGTCGCTGAGCAGCGGATGGATTTTGGGGTTCACTTCGGCCGGGACGAGCGGCGTGCTTTCCAAAACACTCTGACGCAGCGATTCGAAATCGTGACCGTCGAACGCTTTGCGGTCGGTTACCATCTCATAAAAGATTGCGCCGAGAGAAAATATGTTCGAACGCGCGTCGATATCTTCGTCGCGCACCTGCTCTGGCGACATGTAGCTCAGTAGCGATGGGACCTCCGGCATCTGCGCGGTGAACTTGCCTACGCTGGAAATGCCAAATCCCAGGATTTTGACGCTGCTATCCCAACCGCACATCACCTTGGCGGGCTCCAGCGAATAGTGAAATATCTTTTGCGAGTGAGCATGATCGAGGCCCTCGCACCCTTGCCTTCCGATATCGAGCAAGTCCCAGATCGAGAATCCTTCTTTGCGCGCCAGCATCGTGGCGATGCTGTTGCCCTGTATGTATTCCATGGCGGCACAAAACTGTCCATCGATCTCGTCCGCCGCATAAATTTGCGCGAGGTTAGGGTTGTTCAAGACCTTGGTTGTTTCAGCTTCATGCGAAAGCCACTTCTTCAGCGCTTCGGCATCTTCGCCGAAAGCCGACAACTGAATCGCCTTCAGCGCGACGGTTTGGCTGGTTTGCGGATCGTTGGCCTTGTACACCGCTCCGGTGGCAGACTTTGACAGTTCACTCAGAATTTCGAAGCGGCCGATTCTCGTGGACATTTCTTCCATGCCTCATCCCAGACGAAAAGCCATGCTGTTCTCTGCGAGAAACTGCGTGGGTTCGAAACCCGGGGCAGGGTATGGTTAGGATAGCGCTCACATGGTACGGGTTCGAGTTACCAAAGTACTGATAACCGCCCGAAAGCGAGCCTGCGGCCATGGTCTCGCGCTTCGTTCTGGCGCTTCGGTCCACCGCCAAGATTCACTACATTACAAAGCGGTCATCCGTGGGGTCAACTCTCCCTCCACATCGGCGAGCCAACGCCAGGCGCGGCGGCCATTCTCAAGGGTCACCGATCTGGCTTCTCCATAGGCGACCAGGCGGTTAAGGACGGTAGTCACGGAGGCCATGGGGTCTTTATGGCGCTCCAGCAATTGCGGCATTTTTTGCTGAATCTGACCGCAAACGTCGCGTGCACAGAGCGCGCGCTGAGAATCCATTAGAATCATTCGACAGGTTTTGGTAAATCCGGACTGGCGGCCGTTGGTCTTGCGATCGATCAGTTCTAACAGTTCATCGCTTAAGACCTCATCTCCGAAGAGATTCGCCAGACCGGCGATGGTTTGTTTGATCGTCCCAATGCGGCGCATCACGTCAGCGCGCTGTTGCAGAAGCTGCCGTAGCTCTTCGTGGGCGTGGCGCACGACTTCCTGGACAGATGCGTTCCCGCTGTCAGCTAGGGTTCGCATCCCAATAAGCTGAGTTTCCATAAAACCTCCACACTGCAATTCACGCCGCAAATTCGAGTCGCCGCCTCACACAATGTCTTTAGGTACGCAAGAAAGCGTGCGACGGTTCCCTGATCTCTTTTCAGATAAGCCGCACCTCACGCGGCTCAACCATTGTCCGTTAGACGCACGAAGTTAGAGTTAGTTAACAAACAAAACAGTCAATGCGTATGAGGAAGTTCGAGAAAGAAAATCTCTCCGATGTCAATCGCAAGAGTGTCATTAATTAAGCTTCACCCTCACGAGTCTTCCCAAATTGGACTCTGCCCAATGTGGGACATCGTTCCAGGCTCAATCCACGTCGCAAGGGTTCTGCGCACCCAACCTATGGCTCACGGTTTCCGATGTGACAAGAGTAGTGCTTACTCTTGTGTCAACTGCAACAAAACTCGAGGCGGCGCCGGTTGTACTGCGAGTGCTCCTGGTGGGGAACCAGGATGAAGACTTTTTCCTGATTCGGGAGATTTTGGAGCGTCAGCGAAGCACTTTGCCGGCGGAGCTAGATCATGCGAGCTCCCTCGAAGAGGCGAAGTCAATGCTGCAAAGAAGCCATTACGGACTGATTCTGTTCGAGCATGAAACGGGCGACGCCGCAGCCTTGAAACTTCTCGCTGATTTTCTTCAACATGGTCGCCCCATTCCGTTCATCGTATTGACCGAACTGGCGAATGAAGAAGCGGTTGCCGCCATCGTCCAGGCGGGTGCGTCGGACTGTGTGGAGAAGTCGGAATTGAACGGAGCGAATCTCCTGCGTACGATTCGCTGCACGCTCAATCTGCACTCGACCGAGCAGCAGCGGCGGTTGGCTGAACACTCGCTGCGCAAGCTCTCCTGCGCGGTCGAACAATCTGCCGATACGATCATGATTACGAATAGCGAAGGCATTATCGAATACGTCAATCCGGCATTCGAAGCCCTGACCGGCTATTCGCACCAGGAGGCCATTGGTCAGACGCGAGGTATTTTAACTTCCGGCCAGCAGCCCCCGGCACTTTATCGCGAACTCTGGGAAACCATCAGTATCGGCAACGTATACCAAAATATCCTGGTGAACCGCAAGAAGAACGGGGAGCTATATTACGTCGACGAAAGTACCAGCGCGATTCGGGACGAGAATGGCAGCATCACGCATTTTGTCTCCAACGGCCGCGACTTGACCAAGCGCTTGCATCTTGAGGCGCAGTTGCTGCAGGCGCAAAAAATGGATGCGGTCGGCCGTCTTGCCGGCGGGGTCGCACATGACTTCAACAACCTGCTCACCATCATCACGAGTTACTCCGAACTGGCGATGGACTCGGTGCCAAACGGAAGCGTCACTCGGGAGAGGCTTGAGGAGATCCTGTCCGCGGCCCGGCGGGCAACTGAGTTAACCCGGAAATTGCTCGGATTCAGCCGCAACCAGCCTCAGGCCTTGCGCGTGGCAGAGCTGAATCCCGTGGTGAGCGGAATTGTAAAAACCCTGCATCGACTGATCGGAGAAGATATCGAGCTGACATTCGTCGCCGGCACGGGCTTGGGAAGACTTCGTCTGGATCCCGTTCAAATTGAGCAGATCCTCATGAATCTTGCTGTCAATGCGCGTGATGCCATGCCCCAAGGGGGCCAATGCACGATCGAAACCTCAAACGTGTACCTGGATGAAGAGTATGTCTGCCGCAAAAACGTAGAGATTCCGCGGGGACGATACGCTGCGATAACCGTGAGTGACACGGGCCATGGAATCTCTGCCGATCATCTCCCACATATTTTCGATCCCTTCTATACGACGAAGCCCTCCGGCAAAGGGACTGGTCTTGGCCTGGCGACCGTCTATGGCATTATCAAACAAAATCATGGATTCGTTTGGGCCTACAGCGAAGCAGGGATGGGCACCGTTTTCAAGGTTTACCTACCCTGCGTAAACGATCGTAATGCGATGATTGCAGCGCCAGATACGGCCACGGAACCGGTACCGCGAGGAAGCGAGACGGTTCTTCTGGTGGAGGATGAAGATGCTTTGCGCCGGGCATCGGCCGAGTTTCTGAGCCTCCATGGCTACAATGTGTTACAAGCGGGGAATGGCATCGAAGCAATGACTCTCGCGAGCGGATTCCAATCGCTGATCCACCTTACAGTGACCGACGTTGTGATGCCTCACATGAGCGGAGGTCAACTGGCAAAGGAGTTGTCAACATTGCGGCCGGCGACGAAGATCTTATTCGTGTCTGGCTATCCTGGGCAAACAGTAATTAATCACAACGTGGTGGATGTTAAAAATAACTTTCTGCAGAAGCCCTTCACGCTAAAACAGTTGGCGGGAAAAGTGCGGACGACTCTCGATCTCAGCCAAGAAGTCACTCCAGTATAGATGCTTCGTAGACACTCGCCTAAAGGCGTCAGCCTATCCGAGTGAGCTTCCCGTGTTTGAGATTGAAACGGTCTCCTCGCCAGGTCACGGTGTGTCCGCCCAGGCTCGCGATCCAGACGACGACCGCGATCGAATCCCGCAGCGGAATCATCCATGCATATTTAAGAACCCGACGGTCCTGCAGCACTTTCCAGCCCACAAGCAAAGCAACTCCAAGGCGAAGCAACAGAGTGATTGCCAGGGCCGCCCACGCCCAGAGAGCACCTCTACTCGCCGCCACCGCCAACAACGCCCACATGACTCCAAAGGTAAAGACCAGCCCGAAGTAGCCTCCCGAGCGGGCGTCGCGTACTCCGCGCGCCCAGCGCAGTTGATGCGCAAAGAATTCTCCCAGGCGGTAAGGCGGTAAATATGTCTCAACCACAACGTCCGAAAGCCTCACATCCAGGCCCAGATCCGCAATCCGTTTGCCCAGTTCGTAATCGTCGGCGAGATGGTCCAGGATTATTTGAAAGCCTCCGATCTTCTCCAGATCTTCGCGGCGGAAGGCCAGCGTTGAACCAAGGCCGAAATGAATGCCGTTTTCGATCTGGCGCGCCGCCAGAACGCTCGCACAGAAGTCAGTGCTGATGCCCAGCGCTTCCAGGCGTGAGCCGAGCGTCGCACCCGCGACCCCGCGGTAAAGGCAGGTGACCATTCCCACCTGCGGGTCATGCAATGGTGCGACCACACGGCGCAGGTAATCAGGTTCCACTCGAATGTCGCTGTCATTGATCAGCAGATGGTGGTAGCGCGCCTCTTTCAACATATGCACCAGGTTGCTGACCTTCACGTTCGCGCCCAGGATTTCCGGACTCACTACAAGCTGAATCCTGCAATCTCTAAATTCCTGTTGCAGTGCCTTCACGCTACTGACCGCAGGATCATCAGCATCGCTTACGCCGAAAATGATTTCGTACTCCGGATAGTCCTGCAGGCAATGGCTGCGAAAACTTTCCAAGATCTCTGGGTCGGTTCCTTTCAGCGGCTTTAGGATCGAGACTGGCGGCAAGCTCGAAGTGGAGCGAGCAAATTGGGCCGCGCTTCGCTCGCGCAGGAATCTCGAAGCACTCCAGAGGCACACCAGATAGTAGATGGAACTGGAAGCGATGCCGGCAGCCGCGACGATTTGAACCACGATGAGGGTGAAGTGCATCATGCGCAGGCAGGATTCAGGCTATTCGTAACGCAGCGCCTCAATCGGGTCCAGGTTCGCCGCCTTCCAGGCGGGGTAGATTCCGAAAACCAGCCCAACGCCCGCCGCGGAGGTGAAGCCGAAGATCGTCCAGAACATCGATATGTGTGCGGGAAGCGATGGCCAGAACGCCGGAATAATACCGACAATCATCGCACCCAGGATAATTCCGATCAGTCCACCGACTGCAGTGAGAATCATCGCTTCCAATGTGAACTGCAAAAGGATGTCACGTTTGCGGGCGCCGATCGCTTTGCGAATGCCGATTTCGCGCGTCCTTTCGGTGACGCTCACCAGCATTATATTCATCACCCCTACGCCCCCAACGATGAGCCCCACGCTGGAAATTGCGAATACTCCGACAAAGAGCATGCTGGTGAGTTGATTCCAAACTTTCGAAACGGAATCAGTTGTGAAAACGGAGAAATTGTCCGGCTTGTCGGGAGGGATTTTGCGCCGCCGCCGCAACAACTCGCGCATTTCATCGATCGCCTTTGGCATGTCGTCATGGGACGCCGCCTTGGCAATGATCCAATGTTCTTTCAATTCAGGGTGAAGCGTCCTGAACGTAGTAAGAGGAAAAAGAACCTTGTTATCATTAGGATCTTTTCCCCCAGCGAACACCGATTTCACCTTCGCCAAAACACCAATCACCACAAACAATCGCCCCTCGATGTTGATTTCCTTCCCCAAAGGATTCTCAATTGGGAATAGTTCTTCGGCCGTATCATGAGCAAGGACGATCACCGTAGCGCGCCGCTCGTCGTCGGCCTCGCTAAAAAACCTTCCAGCAGCCATGCGAAGGTCCACAACGTCTTTTACTGAAGCCGTGTCTCCCTCGAGGATCGTATTCTTGGCCTTGCGATCTTCGTACTTCACTGCAAAGGTTCCAACCCCTAACTCGGGACGGAAGAATTGGAGCAGCGCGGCCGCGGCCTTTACATGCGGCAGTTGACTGACAGCTTCCGCATCTTCGAAGGTCAACTTCTTGCGTGTCCGCATTTCTTCAGTAGGGCGCCCAAAGATAAAAGGCTCCATGTGAAACGCAAATATAACGTTGGAGCCAACGCTGGCGACCACGTCGCGCACGTTGTCATCCAGGCCGCGTCCGATGGAAGAAACAGCAATGACCATGGCGACACCGATCACGATTCCCAACACGGTGAGCCCTGAACGCAGCTTGTTGCCGCGGATAGTGTCCGTCGCCATCTGAACAATTTCACCGAACTCGTCTTTGTGAATCATGAAGGGAATTGAGTAATTTGGTAATTGTGTAATTGGATAAATTGAAAAAGCTCCAGCGGCTTGAATTTCAATTTCTCAATCGCCAGATCACTCAATGACCAAATTTCTCTTAGTTCTCGAACCTCAGCGCCACAATCGGATCCAGTTGTGCGGCCTTGCGCGCGGGATATACTCCAAAAAATACTCCTACGCTGGCGGACACCAGCAGGCCCGCCGCTACCGCCCACAATTTGATCGACGAAGGCATCCCGATCAGCAGCGTGACAGTCTCTGCAACTGCAACGCCGCCTAGAACGCCTAACACTCCGCCGGCAAGCGCAAGCGTTACGGACTCGATCAGAAACTGCAGCAACACGTCCTCGCGACGGGCTCCGAGCGCCTTGCGAATTCCGATTTCGCGAGTGCGCTCGGTGACCGCGACCAGCATGATGTTCATGATGACGATGCCGCCGACCACCAGAGAAATGCAGGCGATCCCGATGGTCGCGATGAAGAATGTCTGGCTGAAGCCGGTCCAGATTCCGAGCAGGCTGGCGTTGGTTTCAATATCGAAACTGTCGTCGCCGGCAGGCGGATCATGGCGCCTGGCGCGCAACGCGGCGCGAGATTCGTCGATCGCCTCATTCAGCGGAACGCCACCACTCGCGGCTTTCCCTGCAATCCGGAGACTGACGTCGTGCGTTCCATACTGCTTCAGGCAGGCGGTGATGGGAAGCAGCACAAAATTATCAGCGCTCTGTCCCAGCGTTGTCCCCTTTTTCTTCGCTACCCCGATCACCTGGTAAGTCCAGCCGTCAACGCGGATTTCCTTGCCCAAGGGATCGATGCCAGGCATCAAGTGTTCCACGATGTCGTTTCCCACCACCACTACGGGCGATCGATTGCTTACGTCGGTGTCGTTCAGAATCCGGCCGGCGCTCAGGTCGGTATCGAGGATCGTAGCCATTCCCGGGGTGATGCCTCGCACCAGCGTATCGCTGATGGACTGCTCGGCATACTTCACATGTCCGCTTTCATTGCGCGTCGATGCTCCTACCAATTCGCAGTGATGGCAGGCCGCGGCGATAGTCTGATAGTCCTCCATGGTCAAGTCTTTGCGCTTCTCACCTTCCAGGTAGTGGTCGACGTTGGTGACCGCTGGAGAAACCTTGAAGATCAGAAAAACATCCGCGCCAAGATTAAATATTTTCTGTGCTACGTAGTCGTTGATGCCGGAAACGAACGTGACCACGGCGATCACGGCCGCCACTCCGATGACCACGCCGAGCAGCGTGAGTATCGAGCGCAGTTTATTCACCCACAGCGACTGCAGCGCGATTCGGACGGCTTCGGCGACATGCATAAAACTCGGCGTTCCGGCTGCCGCGGCTTTCGTGGATTTAAGTCTACCAGCCGAGCTTCGCGCTTCAGCAGTTGGAATCCTGAGGCGGAAGCCCAACGCCGGGAGCCGAGGGTTATAATGATCCAGTTGGCAGCTGGACCGGACGGCCGCTTTTCGCGTCATCACTGGAGACGGCGGGGACGCGGGGAGAGGAAAGTCCGAACTCCGCAGAGCAGTGTGCCGGATAACGTCCGGGAGGGCGGGTTCAAGCCCGTTCGACGGAAAGTGCCACAGAGAACATACCGCCGGCGTCTTCATGGACGCAGGTAAGGGTGAAAAGGTGCGGTAAGAGCGCACCGCCGCAGCAGTAATGCAGCGGGCAGGGCAAACCACACACGGAGCAAGACCAAATAGGGAGGAAGTTCGGGGCTTGATTCTCACGAATCAGGTTGCGGACACGTGCCGGCTCGGTGCGTCAAACCTTCGGGTAGGTCGCTAGAGCCGCGCAGTAATGCGCGGCCCAGAGGAATGGCCGTCCCGTCGGAGCAATCCGGCGGACAGAATTCGGCTTACAGGTCCAGCTGCTACAAACTTTACTTTCAGTTACTTTCAAACCGATCTACCGGCAAGGCCGGCGCCGGTCAACACTTACGGGGCGCTATGGCCGTTACAGTGCAGCACGCCCAAATAGTTTTCCCAGGGACCGACCGCATCACGATACTGGTGGGCCATCACGCGCGATAGTTGATGCAGATGAGTAAGATCGTGCACAGCCCACGTCGCCAGAAGTTCTGAAAGTGCCACCGCCCCTAGGGCTGGATGGGTTCCACGCCGGATAAGGTCTTCCTTTTGCAAATTCAATGCCTGGAGCGCGCCTAGGTTTTCTTTTCTCAGGCTGGCAAAATTGTCCAAGAGTTGTTCCAGCGATTTGTCTTGACTTTCTTTTGACTGGGCAAACCGGTCGAAGGGATCAAACGGGCGCGCCTCGCCATTCTCCAGGATAATTCGAACCCGGGGCATCCAGTCGGTGCGCTCTCCCACAATCAAGTGGCCTACGATGTCGAACGCGCTCCAGGTATTTTTCCCCTCGTTACAACGCACCCATATGTTGGGCAGTCCACGCAACAGCGCGTCCAGCATTGCGGGAGTGCGGGCGAGAATCGCTATGGCCTCGGGCAGGCTGAATTCTGTCAGGTTTGCCATGCCTACCTAGATGCGTGCCGGGCACTTTGGACTCAATCGGCGAACGCCGGCCACCTAGCTTCAAGCCGACGCTAAATACCGGCACCGAACTTGCCGCGAATGACGCTTTGAGCGAGCTCCCGAAAGCGTAGACTGTTCCAGGAACGTCAATGGCCTGAATGTTTCGGTCGGAATTTTAATCCTGTGAAATTGGATATCGCGTAATGATCTTTCGTCTCTTCGCTATATGCGCTGTCCTCGCTGCCGCATCTTTAATGGCCCAAACGCAAACACAAACAGTTGATGGCTGGAAGATGCAGGACTCGACAAAAGTTGCGGCCTCGGCCCCGATCATTTCGACAACCAGCTTTGATCCTCAGGGTTGGTATGCCGCGACAGTGCCGGGGACGGTGCTGACGACGCTGGTCAATAACGGCGTTTACCCCGATCCGTTGTATGGCGAGAACATGCGCGCCATTCCGGAGAGCCTGAACAAAACCAGCTATTGGTATCGCACGACATTTACTGTGCCTGCGGCCTATAAGGGACGGCATACCTGGCTTCATTTTGGCGGCATCAATTACAGTGCGCAAATCTGGGTCAACGGGCATCAAGCGGGCACCATGCGCGGGGCTTTTATTCGCGGTGACTTCGACATTTCTGAGTTCGTGAGACCCGGCCGGCGCGCCGCCTTGGCCGTCTTGGTTACGCCACAGCCTCATCCCGGCATTCCGCACGAACACGATGTTGCAAACGGAGTAGGCAAGAACGGTGGCGAGACTGCAATCGATGGCCCCACGTTCCTTTCCACCATCGGCTGGGACTGGCTCCCAGCCGTTCGCGATCGTGACACTGGGATCTGGCTGCCAGTCACAATGGATGCTACCGGGCCTGTGATTGTAAAGGATCCATTCATTACAGCAGATTTGTCGGCATCGCACCAAAACGCAGACCTTTCCCTTTCCACTACGCTGGAAAATAAATCACCGAAGCCTACTACGGGCACCCTCACCGGCGTCATTCAGTTGCAGAACCCACGGGGCCAAAGCTTGCAAAACGAGCAGATCACATTCCACAAGTCCGTGACTATCGCAGCGAACGGCACAATAGGGATCGCGCTGGATAGTAAATCCACTCCGGAGCTGCATATTTCCAATCCCAAGTTGTGGTGGCCTAACGGCTATGGTCCGCAGAATTTGTACACTCTCACGGTGCGCTTCGATGTGGGAGCAAAATCGAAAACTTCGGATATCGCGACACGCCAGTTCGGGATTCGCAAAATCGAATACCAGGTCGCGGACTCAGAGAACCTTACGCTCTCAGTCAATGGAGTTCGCGTGATGGCGCGCGGCGGCAACTGGGGTCTCGACGAGGCCATGAAGCGGATTTCGCGAGAGCGGCTGGACGCGCAGTTTCATATGCACGCGCTGGCCAACCTGAACATCATCCGCAACTGGGTGGGACAGAGCACCAGTCCCGATTTTTACGACATGGCTGATAAGTATGGAATCCTGCTGTGGGATGAGTTTTTCCAGCCCAATCCGAATGATGGTCCTGACCCGACAGATATTGCTACCTATCTGGCCAACGTCACCGATAAGGTGGTGCGCTATCGCAACCATCCATCGATCGCGGTCTGGTGTGCACGCAACGAGGGCTATCCGCCGAAGGAACTTGACGACACATTGAAGACGCTCATGATCCGTCTCGATCCGACGCGGCTCTACCAATCGAACTCCGCCGACGGGCGCGGAGTCTCCTCCCATGGACCCTACTATTGGCGTTCGCCGCGCTTCTTCTATGCCTTTAACGAGAGTTTCAAGACCGAGACGGGATCAGTTTCGATTCCTACGATCGAGTCTATTCAGGGCATGATGCCGCAGAAAGATTGGGAGACGATCAATGACGATTGGGCGCAACACGACATGGCCGCCGGTGCGCAACGGGGCAACGAGTTTCCCACGTCGATGGCGGTGCGCTACGGACACATTCGCAATCTGGCCGACTTCGTTCGAAAAGGCCAACTTGCTACTTATGAAGCTTTTCGCGCCATGTATGAAGGACGAAACGCCGAGATGTTCAAGACGACGACGGGTGTGATCACATGGATGAGTCACCCCGCGCAGCCCAGCTTCGTTTGGCAGCTCTACCATTACGACCTTGAGCCTAATGCGGCGTTATACGCAGCGAAGAAAGCCTCGGAAACCGTGCACGTGCAGTTCAATGAAGAAAACCGGGGCATCGAGGTGGTCAACAATCGTCCGGAAGCGCTAAATATGCTTAATGTGAACATGTTGATCTATCGTTTTGATGGCACCCTGGATTCCCACAAAACTTATCCGGTAGCGCAGGTTGCCGGCAGCACAACGATCAAGGCAGCGCAAATCGAGGTGAGCGCACGCATCAGCCCGCTCTACTTCATCAAGCTCAATCTGACGGACTCAGACGGACACCTACTCTCCAGCAATTTCTACTGGCAGCATGTTGCGCAGGATCAGTTCGAGGGTCTAATGGATCTTCCCACGGTTGTGCTCGATGCCGAAGGCAACTCTCGCACGGACGGCGACAATACCATGGTGACGGTAACTCTTCACAACAACACAAACAACGTCGCTCTGATGTCGCATTTGCAACTTCACCAAAAAAAGAGCGGCCGCCGAGTGCTGCCGGTCTTTTATTCTGACAACTATATTTCACTCGTGCCGGGCGACTCCTCAACCGTCACGATCGAAGCAGCCACGAAGGACCTGCAGGAAGATCTGCCACTGGTCGAAGTGGATGGATTCAACGTGGATGTGAAGCCTATCGACGGCCCAGTCTCAATCGGGGCCAATGTCAACGCGCAGCCATCCCACTGGCCCGCATCCCACATCGTTCCCG
>JBAVZU010000289.1:0-5795 GCA_049588915.1 Candidatus Sulfotelmatobacter sp. | reverse complement strand
CGCCGCCGTCGCCTTCTACGCCCAGCACGGCATCATCATCCGCCGCCTGCTTACTGACAACGGCTCTTGCTATCGCTCTCGCCACTTCCGCGCTGCCTGCCTCCAACTCGGCATCCAGCACCGCTTCCCCCGTCCCTACACTCCCCGCACCAACGGCAAGGCCGAACGCTTCATTCAAACCGCCCTACGCGAGTGGGCTTACGTTCGCCATTACCTCAACTCGGAGGAACGGGATCAGCAGCTCTCGCCTTGGCTAGAGCACTACAACTTCCACCGTCCGCATGGTAGTCTCGGTTACGCTCCGCCCATCAGCCGGGCTGCTCCGGCGGGTACAACGTCTTGATAGATCACAGCCACCCAGCCTTTCTCCCCATCAGCGAAGCTTCGCGATTTTCTCATCCAGCACAGCGAGGCCGGAGAGAATTTGGGAAACAGTTGTCGATTCTGTACGGGGATCAGGTTGCTGTTGGACTCTAAACGAAGTATGTGCTGTTTGCCCACGCTTCGCGCCGAACGAGTCTGTCGTGCCTAACCACGTTGGGTCTATTTCCCTAGGGAGAAGTCCTATTGGCAAAAGCAGCGCAAGCAAGTTCGATTCGCGAATTCCGTGGTTCAGAGAGATTGCCTGGTTGAACGCCGTTACAGCCTCCGCAACCACATCTTGGACATGGTGGACACCGGCGGCGTATTTTTCTTTCATTAGTTTCACCGACACGCCCTTTTGGTTCATGTGGTACGCGAGAACGCTCATCGCCACGGCTCGTGGTCTATTATCGGCCTTGAATCGCCTCAATGATTCATTGGCGCAGGAGCGCACCATGTCTTCGATGTAGGCTTCGATCTCGGCGTGTGCAAGAAGTCTGTAGCCTCTGGCGAGATCTAATTGCCGGTCCGAGTAAGCGCCGACGGGAGAGAAGGCCCTAGGGAGTAACCGCCTTTCTAGCTGTCGCAGACGCAGAGTGAGCGATCGATATCTTGCGGACGGCATAGGGCGATCACTTGAAGACGATCTGCTTCCCGACTAGCTCAGGGATGGCGAACGAAATCTTCAGCCGCCTGCTCAGAGCTTTCCCCCAGACGCTTAAGCGGGTCGCAGTAGCGTCTAAGCTCTTCGTGGTAGTCTCTATCGATCTCCGAAACTCGGAGCCCGTCTCACACACCTTCTTGAAGTCGGCTTCTACTCCCCTCGCCTGGGCTAAGGCCTTGTTTCTGACCTTTGGATCTGAAAAATAAAAGACCATAACGTCAAACACCGCACGATTGAATCGCCGTTCGAAGCTCGCGCCTTCCCACTTTCGGAACGCCCTGTCTTCGCCGAAAATCGTGAATGATGCCGAAATCGCCTCCTCTAGCTGATTGACTTGCTCCTTAAGGTCATTCTCCCTCTTGACCCACTGCTCATTGAGTTCGGCGCAGGTGTCGTCAAGGAAGGACTTCAAATTGCCCTTATACTTCGTAAGAAAATTCTTGAATGCCAAAAAACGGACCAATAATTCCGCATCTCGCATTCGAAAGTCTGGCTTCGTTAACTTCAGAAGCCTGCGAAATCCGAGGATAGTGCCGGAGCGCTCGTCTACAAAAGAGAGAAAAGGGCCAGGGTGCAAGGCCTGGCGCAGTTCCTGAGGAGAGAGGGGAACACTACTTGTGTTCAATCGTAAGAAGATCAGGTACAGGACACTTTCATTCGGCCAGTTCTTGATAACGACAGTTCGAATCGTCTGGTTTTGAAATGCTGATAGGTCTTCGGCCAGAGCAGGATTTGTTTCTAGGTCACTCAGGGACTTCCCGTTCAAATCATTCCGGGCTTCGAGTTTCTCCAGTTTCAAAATCTGATACTTCTGATCATCTTTCTTCGCAGCAAACTGACGAAGACTCAACAGGCGCTGTTTTCCGTCAATAACGATAAACGACCCCTTTTGCCTTTTGCTCTCGGCCAGAACGAGCTGGGGTATGGGCAACCCCATTATGAGCGACTCGACGAATCTACTTTTTCGAGATGCAGTCCAGGCATCTCGGCGCTGGAACGCCGGATTGATATCGATATTCCCGCGGTCCAATTGGCTGATAATCGTCTCGGCAGTCCAGTCACTCGCTGCCACAACCGTCTGCTTAAGCTCCTTGAGCTCGGCCCGTTCGAGGTCTTCCTCGTCCTCAACCTCAACCCCTTCAGCCAAAAAATCCACGACAGGCTCGTTATCCTCAGCCATTGTGCGCGCCTCCAGACGAACTGCGAGTTTATACCACCCGCGGGTGCCCCACTCAAGCCCGGTTTTGGCCTGAGGGGGGGCAGCTCTCAAACTCGGTGCCAGACGGAGTTCCCCTTCCAGAATCGCGGCGGCTGGCGCGCGAACCATCTCTAGCGAGCATTTTCGACGGTAAGCTTCAGCCCGACCGCCTTAGTCACAGCAACCAGGGTGGAGAGCCGAGGGTTTCCCTTCGCCGAGAGTGCGCGATACAAGCTCTCACGCTCGATGCCGGCTGCCTTGGCAACTTTCGCAATGCCTCCTCGGGCTTCGGCAATGCGGCGCAGAGCGATCAGCAGGACACCGGGTTCTTCGGTGTCTTGGAGCGCTACTTTGAGGTATTCGACGGCGAACTTCGGATCTTCCCGCAACTCGCGAGTCACGCATTCGTCATCCGAGACGCTCGTAATATCTTTGGCCCTGCCCCTTACTTTGCTTTTCACTGTATGCGCGTCCTCTCTTTGTAGTCGTTGAGGTACTCATATGCTCGTCGAATATCGGCAGACTGTTTGCGTTTGTCACCGCCGCACAGCAGCAGCACGCAACTTCGGCCGATCATCGCGTGGTAAATCCGATAGCCCGGTCCCCAGTCGATGCGAAGTTCACTGAGCCCTCCTCTCAGCGATTTGCAATCTCCGAAATTTCCCTGAGCCAGTCGATCAATCCGATCGCGAATCCTTGCCTTGGCATGAGTATCCACCAGCTCAGCAAACCACTCGCTGAACACGATTCTTCCAGCCCTCGTAACATAGCGGCGGATCTCGATCATACCAACGAGTAACTTATAAGTTACAATGCAGGATGCAGAAAAGTCAATGACGGCCTTTGGATATACTTTTACGGAGTATTAGAGGATGACAGCAGTCTACCTTGCCCCTTTGAGACCCGACGCAACCCCTTGACAACCACCCGCTCACATCTCTACAATTAGCACTCAGTAGGCGAGACTGCTAACAGATCGCCGAAATCCCAACAATTTGATAGTTTCTCGCTCCATCAACCTTCTACTCAACTTTTGAAAGGAGTTGCAACCATGGCTAAATTTAGCCCGCTACATGACCGCATTCTGGTACGTCGCGTGGAGGAAGCTTCCACCACTCGCGGCGGCATCATTATCCCCGACAGCGCAAAAGATAAGCCGCAAGAGGGCATCGTGGTTTCCACCGGCAAAGGCCGCACCAACGATGAAGGCAAGACCTTCCCTCTGGCCGTTCATGAAGACGACCGCATTCTGTTCGGCAAGTATTCCGGCACCGAGATCAAGATCGATGGCGAAGACTTCATCATCATGAAAGAAGACGAAGTCCTGGGCATCCTCACGGGAGCCGCTGCACCGGCCGGCAGCAGCAAGAAAGAGCTGGCTGGATCGCGTAAGTAACTCGGGCTTCCGGGTTTCGCAACCGGCAGTTTATTTGGCGGAGATCCTTCGCACGGCAAAGGGCGCCGCGCTCAGGATGACAGAATTAATGATGACTGTCCTGATTGGGCGATCGCCGCAGACACGAAACAGTTTCTAGAAATCAGAACTGAAATAGGAGAAAAGCATCATGGCAAAACAAATCGTACATGGAGAAGAGTCCCGGCAGGCGATCCTGCGCGGCGTCAATCTTCTGGCCGACGCAGTAAAGGTTACCCTGGGCCCCAAGGGCCGCAACGTTGTTATCGAGAAGAAATTCGGTTCGCCCACCATCACCAAGGACGGCGTCACCGTTGCCAAAGAAATTGAACTGAAGGATGGCCTTGAGAACATGGGCGCCCAGATGGTTCGTGAAGTGGCGTCCAAGACCTCGGATGTCGCCGGCGACGGAACCACCACCGCGACCGTTCTCGCCCAGGCAATTTATCGCGAAGGCGTGAAAACGGTTGCTGCCGGCGCCAATCCTATGGCAATGAAGCGCGGCATCGAGAAAGCCGTCTCGTTGGTTTGTGGCTCATACGACAAGAAAACCGGCGAGCGCGGCAAAGGAGAACTTGACAAGTTCTCTAAACCCGTCTCCGGCGAAATGATTGCACAAGTCGGCACCATCAGCGCGAACAACGACGACACCATCGGTCACATCATTGCCGAAGCGATGAAGAAAGTCGGCAAGGACGGCGTGATTACCGTGGAAGAGTCGAAGACGCTGGAGACGCAGTTGGAAGTAGTCGAGGGAATGCAGTTTGATCGCGGCTATCTGTCTCCTTACTTTGTTACCGATCCCGAGCGCATGGAAGTTGCACTCGAGAACGCCTACATCCTGATCAACGAGAAGAAGATCAGCTCCATGAAAGATCTTCTGCCTTTGCTCGAGCAGATTGCCAAGAGCGGCAAGCCGCTGGTCATCATCGCGGAAGATGTTGAAGGCGAAGCACTGGCTACGCTCGTGGTAAACAAACTGCGTGGCACTTTGCAAGTCGCGGCCGTCAAGGCTCCGGGCTTCGGCGATCGTCGCAAGGCGATGCTGCAGGATATCGCGATCCTCACTGGTGGCAAGGCCATCACGGAAGATCTCGGCATCAAGCTGGAGAACGTGCAGGTCAGCGATCTCGGCCAGGCCAAGAAGATCACCATCGACAAGGACAACACGACCATTGTCGAAGGCAAAGGCAAGCATGCGGAGATCGAAGGCCGCGTGAAGGAAATTCGCAGCCAGGTCGAAAAGACCACCAGCGACTACGACCGCGAGAAGTTGCAGGAGCGGTTGGCGAAGCTGGTCGGTGGCGTAGCCGTAATCAAAGTCGGCGCCGCGACCGAGACTGAAATGAAGGAAAAGAAAGCCCGCGTGGAAGACGCCATGCATGCAACCCGTGCAGCCGTGGAAGAAGGCATTGTCCCCGGCGGCGGAGTGGCACTGGCGCGTTGCGCTGCGGCACTCGACAAGCTGAAGCTCGAGGGTGATGAGCAGATCGGTGTCAACATCGTGAAGCGCGCCATCCAGGAGCCTCTGCGCCAGATCGTCGAAAACGCCGGCCAAGAAGGCGCGGTCGTGCTCGGCAAGGTGCTGGACTCCAAGGACCCCAACTACGGCTACAACGCCCTCAACGACGACTACGAGGACCTGGTCAAGGCTGGCGTACTCGATCCGACGAAGGTGGTGCGCACCGCACTGACCAACGCCGGCTCGATCGCGGCGCTGATGCTGACTACTGAAGCGCTAGTCGCGGAGATTCCGGAAAAGAAGGAAGCTCCGATGCCGGGTGGACATGGCGGCGGCGGCATGGACGGCATGTACTAAGAACGGCTGCTAGCTTCTAGCTACTAGCTTGGATCAAAGGCCCTGCTCGCGAGAGCGGGGCTTTTTTTTCGACCGATTCAGGAACATCCGTTAGTTTTTTCGGAGCGATTTTGATCTGGCGTGCCGGCGCGTCAATAGAATTTAACTGAGCGGGCGGCGTTTAGGAGGGTATTGCCAGTGGGTACTGGACACCGTTCGCCAAACGGTTGAGTGGCTTTTCAGCCACTAGGGTTCGACTCCCTTGCCCTCCTCGGGTCGCTCGACCAGCACTAAAGGTGCTTGACTGCGCGCTAGATTCACTTATTATAGTAAGTGTTTGGCGAACGGTGTTTGGTAT
>JBAVZU010000288.1:0-3239 GCA_049588915.1 Candidatus Sulfotelmatobacter sp. | reverse complement strand
GGTGAGGAATTTGCTGTTGGCGTGCTCCACCTGCGCGGCGGATTTGGTTTTGAAAGGGCGCGGCTTCAGCCGCGCCGGCAAGACTTGTACACAGGTCCAAACGCGCGAGGCGAGGATAGGCAGAGATGACGATTGACGAACGGCTGGAAGCTTTGACTCGAAATTTAGAGCTGTTATCGCTAGAAAGCGAAAAACATGATCGCCAGCTTGACCGGGCGGCAAAGCTAGTCACCGAAGTTGCTGAAGGCACAGCAAGATTGCTGCGGATAGTGGAAATGCACGAACACCGTCTCGACAGCCACGATGGTCGGTTGGACAAGCTAGAGTAAGTGAACAACCTTGAAACTATGAAACGCGAAGCCTTGAAATTCTGACTCATGGTCCTTTTACAGCACAAACTCAGCGTCAAACTTTCTCAACGCCAGATCCTCACCCCGGGCCTGGTGCAGATGGTCTCCGTCCTCGCGCTCAACAAGCTCGAGCTTAAGGACATGATCAACGCCGAGATGGTGGAGAACCCGGTTCTCGAAGAGCTCGAAGAATCTGTTCCCCTGATTGACGAGGTGGGCCGCAAGGAAGAAGACCGCGACCGCGCCACCGCCAAAACTTCAACCGAAGAAGCTCCCATCACAGCCGAGAAGAAGGATCCGTTCGAAGAAATTGATTTCGGCTCTTTCTTCCAGGACTATCTCGATCCCGGTTATCGCACTCGCGGCGAGATGGAAGAGATCGAACGCCCATCGTTCGAGAATTTCCTCTCCAAGCCGACCACGCTTACAGACCATCTTTCCTGGCAGCTCGGTGCGTTGAGCCTGCGCCGTGAGGTTCGCGAGGCCGCTGAACAGATCTTGGGCAACCTCAACGAAGATGGGTATCTGATTGCCAGCGACGAAGAAATGCTGGGCGTGGCTCCGCCCGCCACTCCTGAGGCAGATGCCGCCGCCGCCAGAAACATTGTCATGGAGGCCGAAGCCCTGGGTTTGGACGAAGCCCCTTCGGTCGAAGCGACAACCGACGAAGATTCGAGCGCGGCGGTGGCCGCTGACGGTTTACTTAACCCCTCAGACTCCGGCCCAGGAAGTTTATCCGCCACCAATGGTATCGCCGACGATTCCCCTGTAGAGCCGGATCAAGTTTCCTCGGCACTCGCTCCTCCCGAAGCTTCTTTCGATTCGTCCAATGGAACTGCAGCCGTCGCCGACCTCGCTTCCGCTCCTGTGGCAAGTTCTTCATCGCCTGCCGCCGCCACTCTTCCTCTTGCACGCCCGCTTTTCACCGCTGGATTTTCTGCTTCAGATCTGCATGAAGCCCTGGAGGTGGTCCGTCAACTCGATCCGCCCGGCGTAGCTTGTCGCAACCTCCGCGAATGCCTGCTGCGTCAATTGCAATATCACCAGCAACAACTCGCGCTCCACAAGAACGGAGACAAAAGCGGCAATGGGACGGCGCAGGTTTTGCAGGACGCCATCGCCATCGTCGATCAGCACCTGCGGGCCGTTCAGAACAAACAGCACAAAGAAATTGCCAAGGCCGTTGGACGGCCTTATGAAGCCGTTCAGCACGCCCTCGATTACATTCGCACTCTCGATCCCCGCCCCGGCTTGCAATACAACAAGGGCCAGACCCGCCTCATCGAGCCCGATGTCGCTTTCGTCAAGCACGGCGATGAGTGGCTGGTCTTGATGAATGACGATGACCTGCCCCAGCTTCGCCTGAATCCTGCCTACAAAAAACTGGTTACGCGCGACACCAACGACAAAAATACCCGCGACTACGTGAAGGAGCGCTACAAGAGCGCCATCCAGCTGATTAAAAATATCGAGCAGCGCAAGCAAACCATCACCAAAGTCTGCTACTGCATCGTTGCCCGTCAGCAGGATTTTCTGGAAAAAGGTATTGATCAACTCAAGCCCATGATGATCAAAGAAGTTGCCGAGGAAATCGGCGTGCATCCTTCCACCGTGAGCCGCGCCGTCGCCAGCAAATACGCCCACACCCCGCAGGGCGTCTTCGAGTTGCGCTACTTCTTCAGTGAGAGCGTGCAGGGCCCTGAAGGCGGCAACACCTCGTTGCTCATTTTGAAACGCCGCGTCAAGAAATTAATCGACGAAGAAGATTCATCCCGCCCGCTCACGGACGAGCAGCTCACACGAATTTTGCAGTCGCAAGGTATCCAGGTCACTCGCCGCACGGTTGCAAAGTATCGCGAGGATATGCGCATCCCCAGCACACATCAGCGCCGGGTGCGGGAAGGGAGATAATGGGAAAATAAAACAAAGAATCAGGTCCATATTGCAGTGCCGATTTTCCTCGATCAAGAATTCAAGGAGGGGCGCTCATGAACGTGGAATACACTGGAAGACACTACGAAGTAACTCCCGCCATCCGTAAAGAAGTTGAAACCGGCCTCGGAAAAATCCGCAAAATCTTAGGTGACCGCTTCGAAGCCAAAGCCATTCTTGCCGTAGAAAAACATCGTCATAAAGCCGAAATCACCATCAATCCGCGCAATGGTCTGCTAGTGGGCCTGGCCCAAGCCAAAGACATGATGATCGCCGTTAGTGGCGCCCTCGACCACCTCGAAAAGCAGGCGGTAAAGTACAAAACTAAGTGGCAATCTAGGAAACGCGCCGCCCGCAAGAGCGAAGAAGTAAAGAAATGGAACGGTCATTCAACCCAGGATGATGGAAGCGACGCTCAAACCAAGGTCGGCTTAACCGAAAAAACCGCCGTGCCAGTTGCGGTGCACCGCTATCCCCCGGTGGCGAGAACCACCGAGGTACACCTGGTACGCTCCGACGAAGCCGTCGCCATGCGTCCTATGACTCTCGAAGAGGCCATCAAAGAAGCCCATTTCCGTGACCGCGACGTCTTCGTCTTCCGCGATCCCAAAGGCAAAGTAATGATCCTGCACCGCACCCGGGATGGAAAGATGGAGCTGATCGAGGCTCCTTAACTCATGTAGGGACAGCCGCCCTCGGCTGTCCAGCGGGCCGGCCGTATCGGGCCGCTGCTTTCCTCGCATCTAGCTTTTGTAGAGCAGTCGCTCTCGCCCGCCTGCCTTTGACTTGCCAGAAACCTGAAACTCAATTTTGCCGCAGCCTGCTGGGCCGCCTGTGATCTTTCAAGACGTTGTACCCGCCGGAGCAGCCCGGCTGATGGGCGGAGCGTAACCGAGACTACCATGCGGACGGTGGAAGTTATAGTGCTCTAGCCAGGGCGAGAGTTGCTGATCGCGT
>JBAVZU010000287.1:0-6647 GCA_049588915.1 Candidatus Sulfotelmatobacter sp. | reverse complement strand
CGCCGCCGTCGCCTTCTACGCCCAGCACGGCATCATCATCCGCCGCCTGCTTACTGACAACGGCTCTTGCTATCGCTCTCGCCACTTCCGCGCTGCCTGCCTCCAACTCGGCATCCAGCACCGCTTCACCCGTCCCTACACTCCCCGCACCAACGGCAAAGCCGAACGCTTCATCCAAACCGCCCTGCGCGAGTGGGCCTACGTTCGCCATTACCTCAACTCCGAGGAACGCGATCAGCAACTCTCGCCCTGGCTAGAGCACTATAACTTCCACCGTCCGCATGGTAGTCTCGGTTACGCTCCGCCCATCAGCCGCGCTTCTCCGGTGGTACAACGTCTTGATAGATCACAGGTGGCCCTCCCATGTCTCGCAAAAGAAGCGAGACATGGGGCACCCCAACCATCGATGACCCCGATCACCCGCCCTGCATCATTCGTAACTTTCCCGCCTTGCGCCGCTTACCTAAAATCCCATCCAGCACATGATCGACTCCCTTCATTCGATTCTCGACCAACTCGGTCTCGACCTCGGGCTCGACAAGCCCTGGGAGCCGGTCTCCCGTCCAGCGCTCGTAGGCTGGCTCATTTTCTATGTCGGATTCCTCTTCTACGCCTTGCACGCCAACGGCGGGATGCTTTTCATCGATTTGGCCAATCTGGTAGTCCACGAGGGCGGTCACAATCTTTTTCGATGGTTCGGCCCCACGCTCGAGCTGTGGGGAGGAACTCTGCTGCAGTGGCTCGTCCCTTTCCTACTCGCGGCATACTTCTTCGCTCATCGTCAGACCACCGGCTTCGTTTTCTGCCTGTTCTTTTTCTTCGAGAACTGGCTCTACACCGCCACCTACATGGCGGACGCGCGGGCGCAGGTGCTGCCTCTGGTCACTACCGGAGACCCTGAATTTGCCGAGCACGATTTCTTTCGAATCTTCAGCGATCTTGGCGTTCTCAACTACGACACGAAAATCGCTGCCGCGGTTCGCCTGCTAGGCTGGTGCGGAATGGTCTCCGTGGTGGTCTGGTTTGCTTTGCGCCCCACTGGCAAGGCGAAGCAGTCAGAAGCAGACACAGCGTTGGACGCGAGGTTCATCGACTATTTGCGCAAATGACGGCCGATGCAACAGATTTAGGGCGCGCATCATGAATTCTTTTCCATAGCGCGACCCCGCTGCGCGGAACAGACGGGGATTGCCCCGCACGATACAATCCCTCTCTATGCCACTCTGGACGAGTCGGCTCGGCGTCAGCCGGGCAGCTCTCATTAAATCTGCACGCGCCGCTGTAGCCGCGGTCGCGTCCATGCTATTGGCTCGCGGCCTTAAGCTGCCGGAATTTTATTGGGCTCCCATTTCTACCATCGTCGTTCTCCTCTCCACTGTCGATCCGCTCACCGTCGCCTGGCAGCGTTTCGCCGGTACAGCCTTGGGAGCGGCTCTCGGTGCGCTGGCCGGAACGTACTTGCCCCCGAACTGGATCGTCTACGGCCTCTGCATCTTTGTCTGCGGAATTCTTTCCGCGCTGTTGCGCATAGCAAGCGCCTACCGTTTCGCGGCGATTACACTAACCATCGTTCTGCTGATCGCGCACACTCGACCACCGTGGATTGTCGCGACGCACCGCTTTGTCGAAGTGTCGCTCGGAATCGCGGTGGCTCTGCTGGTAACGGTGATTTGGCGCGAGCCTGCGGCGGGAACTGACTGAGGGGGCTGACTGGCAGCGAGAACCCACAGAGAGCTGTCAGAGAACAGAGAGCTATTAGAGAGAAGAGATACGATGAGCGCCCAGCCCGAATTTCGCGAGCACCGGTGGCTGTCGAACGATGGCCTCAGCCTTTACAGCCGCGTCTATGACGCGGCTGGTTCCGCTGCACCACCTGTTCTGTGCTTGCACGGGCTCACCCGCAACAGCAAGGACTTCGAAGATCTTGCCCTGCACCTGAGCCCGCACTACCGCGTGATCTGTCCTGACCTCCGCGGCCGCGGTCTGTCGGCGCTTGATCCCGTGTGGCAGAACTACCATCCGGGCACGTATCTCGCCGATCTCGCTGCATTGATCGCCGGGCTCGGAATCCAGCGCGTTGCCGTGATTGGCACCTCTCTCGGTGGGCTGCTCGCGATGTTGCTGACGGCATTTCTCCCCGGCATCGTCGCGGGCGTGGTCCTGAACGATATCGGTCCGGAGATCGACCCAGCCGGTGGCTCGCGAATCAAAGGCTACGCCGGCAAGCTGCCAGCGGTGCGCGATTGGAATGAGGCAGTGGCACAGCTGCGATTTTTATTTGGCGCCGCGTGGCCGGGACTTTCCGACGAGACTTGGGCGCGGCTCGCACGCCGCAGCTACCGCGAAGACCCGAATGGAACTCCGGTGCTCGAATGCGACCCCAACATCGGCGAGGCGCTGCGTGCCGCGCCACCAGCCAACCTGTGGCCACTGTGGGCTCAGCTCGGCGCTTCCGCTTTGCCGGTGCTCGCGATCCGCGGTGCGTTGTCCGATGTCCTGAGCACGTCTACGTTTGCGCGGATGCAGCGCGAGAAGCCGGACCTTGTGACACTCAGCGTAGCGGCGCGGGGCCACGTGCCCTTGCTCGATGAGCCAGAGTGTCTGCGTGCCATCGACGACTTTCTCGCACGAATCGCATACTAACTTTCGCTTACTAGCGTTTAGCTCGCTTCCGGCACTCTTTCGTGGCGGTGCAGCGCTTGCCGCCGATTGCCACTGCCCCGCCTGAAACGCCCTTATGCGGTTAGCGCCTCGCGCCCCAGCAAAGGCAAGAAATTCTCCAGCCTGTCGTAGCTGGCAGCCATGCCGGTCTGCATCGGCGACTTCAGCACCGCATCGCGGGTTTCGCGGGAGTTATATTGAATCGTCTGCGTCATCGTGGTCCGTCCCTCCCGCTCAACCAGCACGATCGTATCCACTGCCTCACCCGGATACCAGGCTTCGTCAAATATCTCCGTGACTACTATCCGCTCCGGCGCCACAACCTCGCGATAGACGCCACCCATCCCCATCTCACGTCCGTCGCTGTCGCTTCTCCAGACATAGCGATACTTGCCGCCTGCCCTCAAATCAATCTCGCATACCGGCATCGACCAGCCATCTGGCCCAAGCAACCACCTCTTGATCAGTTCCGGCTGGGTATACGCTTCGAACACCAGACGGCGCGGCGCATCGAACACGCGTGTAACCACAATCTCGCGGTCCCCATGCGCTGTAATGTTGAAAGTCTCGCTGTTTTTCATTTTCGTCTCCTTGAATACAATGCTTGTCCTCAATCAACACTCGTTATTAATGCAACATGTCATCAATGCAACGCCGTCATTCGGAACTCGGCCTAGCCCGGTAAGGGCCTGCCCTGAGCTTGTCGAAGGGAACCTGCTTTCGGCCCCGCGCGTTTGGCTCTCTTTCTTTCCTCGCCAGTTTGCAAGTCGTGCAGAAGCGCATCGAGACGTCCGAACTGTGCCTCCCAGAATTGCCGGTAGTGCTCCAGCCATCGTGTAGCGTCGCGCAGGGGACGCGCTTCCAAACGCCGGGGTCGCCGTTGCGCGTCTCGTCCACGGGAAATCAGCCCGGCACGCTCCAGTACTTTAAGGTGCTTGGAAATCGCCGGCTGGCTCATCGCAAACGGCTCCGCCAAATCCGTTACGGAAGCTTCGCCCTTAGCCAGCCGCGCCAGGATCGCCCGGCGCGTCGGATCGGCGAGCGCCGCGAAGGTTGCATCCAAAGCGGAGGAGCTACGTGCATAACTGTTAGGTTCCATAACCTAACAGTAATGTACAAGAGACACAGAGTTCTGTCAACGGTTTTTTGACGGCTTTCGTGGTGTTCCACGGATAGCCCCACGCCTGAGTGAAGAAAAACGCTCAGCCCTGCCCGCGCATCTTCTCATCCTCGCCCGGATGCTGGCCGGCATTCTGCGATGTCAACAGAATACAAAGCACCATAAACACCGCAATAACCAGGGAGGAAGTGATCCGGCTGAGATCGAGTCCGCCATTGGCACGAGGTTTCGTAAGGATGTCTCCGAGCGTTGCGCCCAGAGGCCGCGTCTGGATGAAGGCGGTCCAGAACAGCACTGTATGCGAGATCTTGGTAAAGAAATAAGCGGCCGCAACCAGGGTCAAGGCTCCCGCAAACACCAGCGCTCCCCGCTCATAACCCACATCATGTGTATCCGCCAGCCAATCGCCGAGCGCCGTGCCCAGAGTGTTCGAGAACAGAATCGACGCCCAATAAAAGATTTCAACTTTCGGCGAAGTGATGTCGCGAAACGAAATCGATCCCATCGAGAACCGCCACACTCCAAGCGCCAGCATCAGCAGCAGAAACAGGATCACCGATCCTCCGAGGTAGCCGAGGCCGAGCGATCGATCCGCGAAATCCGCCATGGTTGTGCCCAGCGTCGTCGTGGCTACGATCACCGTCCAGTACAAGAACCGGTGAAAAGATTTCGCCTTGATCTGCGCCGTCACCGCAACGATAAAAAATACGAGAAAAATGAGCGTGCTCACCAGGTAACCCAGCTTCATCGACATGGAGAGCGCGTCTCCGCCCGTTTCGCCCAGAGTGGTGGCTGCAATCTTGATAATCCAGAACGCGATTGCAACTTCGGGAACCTTGCTCGTACTCGCCCAACTGCGGCTGCAACTGGTCCGGTCATCCTGGTAAGGAAGCGCGGAACTGTCAGAACTGAATGCGAGAGAAGTCGTTGTCATAGTTTGCGATAGAGATAGATAGATGATCGATAGATGATAGACGAATAGATAGAAACGTCAGCGTTAAGATTTACGAATCAAATGATTGGTTGCTCCAACTGTGGTTCGGACTATGCTTCGGATGGTTTCGGGAAGGGCACGAGGTTTAGTCGTGCCGTTAAGCCGTTTATATCCAATGGCGCTTCAGCGCCTGCGGTATCCTTCTAGCTCTTTCAAAGAGTTTTTCGCAATCTCTTTTAGCCGCTGAGGTAAGTCATCCGTAAAAAACAATATCCACCGCTGTCGCCCAACTCACAGCCCTTCACGCCTCCATCCATTAAAATCAAATAGAAGAACATCGCTGCCAATGACTAAAACCTCTTTAACCGTCGGAGTCCTGGCTCTGCAAGGCGATTTCGACGCCCATCGCCGTCGGCTCGAAGAGCTGGGCGCTCAAGTTGTGCTCGTCAAAAAGCCCGAGCAACTCGACCAGATCGATGGCCTCGTCATCCCCGGAGGCGAGTCTGGCACATTCTTAAAATTGCTCGGTGAAGAAGGATTCGAAAAACTAAAACAGTTCGTCCGCCTGAAGCCAACCTTCGGCACCTGCGCGGGCGCAATCCTGTTGGCCACGGAAGTCGAAAATCCCAAGCAGGCCGGCCTGGGCGCAATCGACATCCGTATTCGCCGCAACGCCTACGGACGCCAGCTCGACAGCTCCATCCGCCAAGGCAATTTTCTGAGCGCTCTGAACGGTAAGCTCGCACCCTCGCCGCTCGAAATGGTCTTCATCCGCGCTCCAAAAATAGAACGTGTCGGCCCCAACGTCGAAGTCCTCGCCACCGAAAATAAAGATCCAGTAGTGGTCCGCCAGGGAAGAGTCATGGCCGCCACCTTCCATCCCGAGCTCTCCGACGACACACGCATCCATCAGGCCTTCCTCGCCTTGTGTGGGACCGACACTCCTGTCCGTCGCTCTTGACCTTGGTTCTGACTTTGATTGCCGCTCCAGTGTTCTTACTTTGCCTGCAGGAACTCAATCTTCACATCCCGACTGGCAGCCTTGAAATCAAAGTCCGCCGTCACAAAAACGTGTTCCCGGGATTTTGCCGTGAGCTCCACTCCGAAGGCATCCACATAAGGAATTGAAGTCTTCAGTCTGATCAAGGCAGCTCGCACTGCGCGATCGGCATCCACGGAAACCACCGGAATTCCGAATGCAACCAGGCGCGACAGCACGGAGTCCATGGCTCCCCGGCCTCGCCTCTTGCAAGTGTGGCCCGCGATCTCACCCCAGTGCAGGGAAGAGATTACCGCCTCGCATCCGCCGGCCAGGTGCCCCTTAATGATTTCCGATACACGATCGGATCCCGCGTCGCCATCCAGGTAGCGCAGCACCGCACTGGAATCGAGAACGTACGTTACCATCGCTCTTCTACCACCGATCCTTGGCGCGCCGCCGCTCGCGCAACAGACTCTTCGTGAGGGACGGTCCTCCAGCCAACATCCCGCGAGTCTGATCGACAAGTTCCTCCGTGACCGGCTCCAGGATTATCTTTGTCCCATCGTGGGTAACCGAGATCCGCGTCCCGGGCTTTATCCCGAGCGCCGACCGCATCTCAGAAGGAATGACAAACTGTCCTTTGGTGCTTACGGTTGTAATCTGACGCTGCATGCTTACATTATACGCTCATGTAGGACACCCGTTCGCCAGCGAACTTTTCGCTGTTGTTAGCAAGTTAAAACGTCCCCTTTTCGTAGCAAGTGAAATGTCCGGTTTCGTTAATCTCCCGCCGCCGCCGAGGCGGTGGGAAAGTGGGAATCCAGCGCACTTTGCGGGATTTCCAAGCGCGGTGGGAAAGTCGGTCTTTGGACTTTTCCAGCGCGCGTCTTTTCCACGGCCTTGCCGGCCGCCGGTTTCAAGTTGAGGATCGGATCGCCCCGCTGGTCGTA